>DATKUC010000186.1:0-20166 GCA_035530835.1 Spirochaetia bacterium | reverse complement strand
CCCGATGAGCGACGAGGAGCGGACTTCACTCGTGCGGGCAGTCCGCCACCTCGGTGCCGATGACGTGTGAATCGGGCCGTCAGGCTCCGCAGGCGCAACCGCCGCCAGATCCGTGCGCATGGCCACATCCGCAGGAGTGTTCGGCGCTGTGTCCGGATGACGAGGCAGACGTGAAGTTGATTATCGACAGCATCCGTTTCAGGTGAGTGCTGCCGCACTCGGTGCATGCAGGTTCAGTCTCGTCCTGTGCGACTCCGACAAGCACTTCACTTACCGTGCCACAGCTGGAACATCTGTATTCGTACATGGGCATAATGTCATACCTCGGCTCACATCGTAGTCGCTTCGCAACTGCATGTAAAGTGGCGGAATCACGGAGGGCTGACCGCCGGCTACTCGAAGCCGGCGAACATCATCTCGCGCGCTTTTTCCAGCGCGAAAACCCGATATGCCGGGAAGCGCTCGCCGGACCAGTGGGCAATGTGGAGATAGTTCATCACTTCGCACCAGCGAAGTGCATCCTCGTCGAAGCTTGCCTTGCTCAGATATCCGCGGAGCAGAACATCACGCTCGTACTGCGTGTTCAGGTAGTTCTTCCGCTGCCTGAGCACCCATGCAAGATCGTATTCGCGCCATCCCATTCCGGCAAACTCCCAGTCGATCAGCCCCGCCAGGTCCTGCCGCGAGAAAAGCACGTTTGCCGTATTCAGATCACCGTGGACAAAGACGTCAGGTGTGCGATGGGGAGGATTCGACTGGAGCCAGAGCACAATGTCACGGACTGCAATATCCTCGGATTCGATCTCGTCGGATATGAAGTCGTACAGCTCAGTCCGACGGAAGGGCTCCCAGCTGATCGGCAGGCTGTGGATCTCTGCAAGTACTTCGCCATATCTGCGAAGCAGTTCGTATACGTGGAGCTGATCGTATTCGGGATGTTTTGGGTTGATGAGATCAGAGAGGTTGAGCCCCTTCACTTCGCTGAGAGCCATGTACTCGCGTCTGTTCTGACTGTACCAGAGTACGCGGGGAACCGGCAGATTGTACCCTGAGAGCTCTTTGAGCACTTCGAACTCGTTCCGCATGGTCTCATGGCCGAGTTTTCCGACTTTCATGTAAAATGAAACGTTGCGGTTGTTCTTCTTGCCTTCGCAACGATAGACACTATTGGTTTCCGCAATGAGGTTCTTTTCAGCGTTGATCAGAGTAATGCCGGGAGGTACTGCCTCAACGGGGATACGCATATCTTGACGATATCATACAATTAGATATAATGCAATTATTGCAGAGATTATTCTTTTAGATTTTCGCCAGTGTTCTGGGAAATCGGGAACGGATCGCGACCGGCGGTCTGGATATCCAGCCAGCCGAATGCAACTTCAGGATAGTGGGTATCACCGAGCGGGGTGGTCTTCTCGGCTACCTGCATACCTCCCATCTTCCGGTAGAACTCTACCGCCGGATTTCCTTTCAGCACCCAGATGACCAGCGACCCGTATCCGGCAGAACGCAACGCATCCGCTGCCGCCCTCAACAGCCGGTTGCCGATTCCCCTGTGCTGATAGTCAGGCAGAATATACAGGGTGTAGATTTCCGCGTCAAACGCAAGAGAACCACTTGATTCTTTGCCTCCGGTGATAAATCCGACAATTTCCTGTCGTTCATCCTGCGCGAGGTAGACAACTGTTTCAGCATGTTCGAGCGTTCGTACCCACTGTACCGTAACGTCCCGCTGGTTGAGGGAGCTGAGGAACGATTGATTGAGCAGACCCCGATAGGTCGCCATCCACGTGTCCACGTAGACTCGAGCCAGACGCTGCTCATCTCCAAAATGCGCGGGACGAATAATCACGTTACAAGATTACGATGAGCGCAGCGGTTGTGCAAGTGTGGACTGCCTGCGCCGCTGCCCTTTCTGCTTGCACAATCTCAGTCATGCACGCAATAATAGCGCTCACCTCCGTCCGGTATTCGGCCGATACACGGGGGAACACAGAACGAGGCCGCAATGTATTTTACTCACGAAGAAGTCGAGTCTATTTCGCTCAGTTATGGCGTCTCCCGCGATCGTCGCTACCTTGGAACGATCGCCGGGCAGATCGGGAATGACCTGCTCCAGCATCCTGACTTTTTCCGACAGTTCGGTCCCTACTGGTGGGCCGTCAAGCGGCTGCTGAGACGGTATTACCGACCTGAAGATGGGGCAGGAGAGCATGCCTGGTTTCTCGGCAAGTACCGGGATCGGGCAATCGAACGCAGGGTGGCCCTCCGGTCACGTGACGGCAGATCAGGACTTGGTGAAACCTGGATCGCCGCACTGGCGTATCTTTCGGTGCAGACCGCCTACTGCAAGTTTCCCATCGCCGGCGAAGCCGACGAGTTCATCTGGGAAGATGAGACAGGCGAGGCGCATTTCTCCCATCTTGTCGACTCCGATTTCCCCGTCCAGCTCGAGTTGTTCGGAACCTCCCCGACCGATCCGTCGGCCGAGAAACAGTCACTGCTTGACCTCGATGGTGATGTCTGCGTCTACGTTCCGGGAACCTGGTACAACCACGGGAACAGGTGTCTCGAGCGCGGTGAGCATCACGAAGCGGTTGCCTGCTTCAGGAAGTACGCTGCCCTGTCGAGAACAGTCCAGGACCGCAGCCAGGGCTGGCTCTGCGCAGGCCTCGCCTACGATGCGGCCGAGCACTACGCGAAGGCCATAGCGTGCTATCGTCGCTGCTATGCTGTCGAGGGAGCCCCATGGGTGCTCGAGAACATCGCCGCGTCGTATGAACGCATGGGACGGCTCGGGTCCGCGAAGGAATACTACGAACGTGCCCTTACCAGCATGCCGGGGAACCCCGCCGTAGCACATTCGCTGAAGAGCGTTACCGACAGGCTGGTTCGGGCTCAGTAGCGCCTGTTCCGCATCGGGCTACCGCACAAACTCGGTGAGTTCCGCGGGCCTGACAATTTCCAGGTGATATTCGGTGATATCTTCATTCCGGGTACTTTCGCTTGTTATCCTGAACACGCGATACGCAATCATCTTTGTCGTGGCAAGCGGCAGAGGTATTGGATTTCCGTTTATGTCGACAAGTTGATTGAACCGGAGCGTGTGGGGAATCTCCTGTCTGTCGCCTTCGGGAAACACGATAATCCGCAGAGGTATTCGCATCGAACAAATATAGCATCAACGGCTTTCCCTGTCCGACCACACAGGAAATCCGGACGGTGTTCGCCGATCGAGTTTACTTCCCCGTCGCTGTGGCAGTAACTTCTGGAGAACACGCTCAACATTGAGGAGGACGCAGGTGAAAATGAGACCGCTTGGTCGAACAGGAGTTCAGGTTTCCGATCTCTGCCTTGGCTGCATGATGTTTGGTGGACGAACCGAACCGGAAGATTCGTACCGCATCATCGATCGTGCGCTGGACGCGGGGATCAACTTTCTGGATACGGCAAATGTTTACAGCCGGGGTCGCAGCGAGGAAGTTGTCGGTGAAGCGCTGAAACGCAACGGGAAGCGAGACCGGATCATTCTCGCCACCAAGGTTCATGGCGAAATGGCTGACAATGATCCGAACATGCAGGGCAACAGCCGTAGACACATCATTCAGCAGTGCGACGCAAGTCTCAGGAGGCTGAAGACCGACTACATCGATCTGTACCAGATACATCGTCCACAATCCGACATTCCAATCGACGAAACGTTGCGCGTGCTCGACGACCTGGTGCGTGCAGGAAAGGTGCGATACGTCGGCACGAGCACCTACGCCGCCTGGCAGGTGGTCGAATCGTTGTGGGTGTCCGAGCGACTGGCACTGAACCGGTTTGTGACTGAACAGCCGCCATACAATCTTCTTGACAGACGGATAGAGCGGGAGCTGCTTCCCGCATGCCGCACCTATGGCATTGCGGTGCTTCCCTGGAGCCCGATCGCGGGCGGCATTCTGTCCGGCAAGTATACGCGGCAGAATCCAAAACCGGCCGAGGGACGCTACTCCAACGTCGATGACAATCCCCGCATGAAGAACCGGGTCAACGACGCGATCTGGGACATTGTAGAGGGGCTTACGACCATGGCGCAGAAGAAGGGTGTCACACTCAGCCAGTTCGCACTGGCGTGGGTTCGGGATCAACCAGGTGTCACGAGCGCAATTATCGGACCGCGTACCATGGAGCAGCTCGAGGATAACCTGAAAGTGTCCGGGATAACCTTCACGCCGGCGGAACTTGCTGCAATCGATGCACTCTCCGCGCCCGGATCATCGGTCAGTCCGTTCTACGAGGCGGATTTCGGACCCCACCTGTATCGATAGCAGCCTGCCAACAGGAGGTTCAGTTTCGATAGTTGCTGGGATCGAACTTACCGCCGTTAGCGGTTTCCAGAGATTTCTGAAAGGACATTTGCCTGGCGCTTCGCTCAAGACAGTTGAGGGAGCGCTCAAGGCGCTCACGGGTCGATCGCATTTCGATGAGATCCTGCCGTTCTGCGGGACTCGACGTACAGGTTCCCGCCAGAACGAACGATATCTCCTCCGGAGATATGAGGCGCAGGAAATCGGCATCAAGCTTCACCTGCGCGAGCCGGGACACGCGGACCATCAGTGCTATACCGGCTGTCACCAGACCGGAGACATCGTCACTCTTTGGCTCGTCGTCGAAGTATTCGACGCTTCCTTCGAGGTAGGGAAGTTCGTCGTGAACCTGGACAATGCGAAACCTTCGTTTGCCATGCGTCATGATATCTGACCGTCCGTCATCGTAGGTTCCGGTTACGTCGATGATCTGGGCGGAGCAGCCCACCCTGGAGATTTCAGAATCGGTCTGATAGACCACGCCGAACTCGCTGCCGGAATCGATGCATCTGCGCAGCAACAGCCGATAGCGTTCCTCAAAGATGTGCAGCGGTAGCGGTGTTCCCGGCATGAGCACGGCTGGAAGCGGGAACAGGGGGATTCGGTTCGATTCGTGTTCCATTGGTAACAGTGTACTACGTGTGGTGGCAGAACGCAAAACCGGGAGCGGCCCGATCCTGAAATTCACCGACCAAAAAAGTCTCGATCTGTTGACATTCTCCGCAAAAATAGTCTTTACTCCAGGAAGGCGCGTTCACGTGCCCGATCAATTCGATCGGAGGTGTTTCGATGATGCGAACTTACACTATTTCACAGCATGTCATCGCTTTTGCAGCGGCTGACAAAAGTTCAACTGCATGGTCGATACTGAACGTTGCGTGCCTGCTACAATCGGAGCACAGTTCAATAGGCTGAAGTTCGGATTCCAGATCCGATTCGCCTGTACACAGCAACACAGAGATCGACCTTGCAAGGGGTCGATCTTTTTTTTGATGGATGTCGGTCCGACGGGCCGACTTCCCCGGCCGCGAAAGCGGCCGCAAAGAGAGACCCGGAAATGATTTCCGGGTCTTTTTTTTCGGAGATGTTATGCACGGAAGAATGCACTTACTTTTGTCTTTTGCAAAAGGCAATCGCTCACGTTACCTGATAGCTTTTGCCTCGGTCGGGCTTGCGACGGCGTTCAACTATTCAGCTCCTCTGGTCCTGCGTTCGACCATCGATTCGGTCATCGGCCATGCGCCGCTCTCTCTCCCGCAGCCTCTGGTGCATCTGTTTGCGCTTGTCGGTGGAAGAGGCGTACTGGCAGAGAGCCTGTGGATCTGCAGTCTGGTGATCGTTGTGCTCACCTTCGGCAACGGGCTCTTCTCGTTCCTGCAGGGGCGATTCGCAGCGGTAGCCTCGGAATCAATTGCCCGCAACATGCGTGACAGACTCTACGATCACCTGCAGCGGCTGCCCTACGTGTATCACGTGAACGCGGAAACAGGCGATCTCGTGCAGCGCTGCACCTCCGACGTCGAGACGGTACGGCGCTTCCTGGCAATTCAGCTCGTGGAAGTGGTGCGGGCACTGTTTCTGGTCGGCATCGCGTTGCCGGTTCTCATCGGACTGAACGCACGGCTCGCGCTCATCGCAGTTGCGGTCCTGCCGATCATATTTGCATTTTCATTCTTCTTCTTCACCTGGGTCAGAACTGCTTTTGGACGGTCCGACGCGGCCGAAGGCCACCTCTCGGCGACGTTGCAGGAGAACCTCGCTGGTGTTCGGGTTGTGCGTGCGTTTGGCAGGCAGCGTTATGAGCTCGACCGGTTTGACGAGCGCAACCGTGAGTATCGGGACCTGACCTTCCGGCTTGTGCGCCTTCTTGCCGCATACTTTTCGACCTCGGATCTGCTGAGCATGCTTCAGATTGGAGCCGTGCTCGTTGTGGGTTCCTCCTGGGCGCACGCCGGGCAGCTGTCCATCGGTACACTGGTGGTTTTCCTGACTGTGGAAGGGATGCTCCTTTGGCCGGTGAGGCAGATGGGGCGAATACTTGCCGACATGGGCAAAGCGGCAGTGTCGCTGGGACGCATCAAGCAGATCCTTGATTCACCGGTGGAACCGATCCTCAGCTCGAGTCTTCGACCGGAGATTGCGGGCCGGATCGAGTTCCGGAATGTCGGCTTTGAGTACATTCCCGGCCGGCCGGTGCTTCATGACATTTCATTTACCGCCGAGCCGGGGATGACTGTCGCAATACTCGGGCCGACCGGGGCAGGGAAGTCCACGCTCGTGCAGCTCATTCCGAGGCTCTACGATCGCACTTCAGGCGAGATCCTGGTGGATGGCGTGGAGATCGGTGAGATCGACAGGGAGTGGATGCGCAAACATGTAGGCTTCGTGCTGCAGGAATCGTTTCTGTACGCGCGGACCATCGGAGAGAACATTCGGATGGCGCGAAATGGCGCCGATGATGAAGCGGTCGAAATGGTTGCGCGAACCGCTGCCGTGCACTCGGTCATTCTCGAGTTCGATCGCGGCTACGACACGCTCATCGGCGAACGGGGGGTAAACCTCTCAGGTGGCCAGAAGCAGAGGGTGGCTATCGCCCGGGCGCTCATTGCCGAATCTCCGATCCTGGTGTTCGATGACTCACTCAGCGCCGTGGATACCGAAACTGATGCGGCAATACGGAGAGCGCTCTCGGAACGGCAGTCCCGTGCCGCAGCGACCACCTTCATCATCTCTCATCGAGCAAACACGTTGTCAACGGCAGATCTCATTCTGGTGCTCGAGCATGGGCGGATCGTCGAATCCGGAACCCACAATGAACTCATGACGCAGGACGGTCTGTACCGCAGGGTCTGGGAAATCCAGAATACCCGGGAAGATAGCGACCCTGCCGGCGCAGACAGCAGGCGCGACGACCAAGGATACGAGCATGCACGCATTTGAAGAACAGGATTACACGAAAGGGTTCGACAGCTCCCTGTGGCTGAAGCTGCTGCGCTTCGCAAAGCCCTTCAGAAAGTATCTGGTGCCGCTCGGTGGTGTTATGATCGGCGTGGCGAGCATAGATGCGATATTTCCGCTCATGAATCGCTACGCCGTCGATCATTTCATTCGCGAGGGGGCAGACAGAGGTATTGGCATCTTCTGGTTCGCGGCAGCCTATGTTGCTCTTGTCGTCCTGCAGGCGGCGAATGTCAGAATACTGTTTACGCTTGCAGGAAGGGTTGAAACCGGCGTCTGCTATGAATTGCGGAAGACTGCGTTCACCCGGCTGCAGGAGCTGTCGTTCTCATTTTACGATCGCACTCCAATCGGGTGGATAATGGCGAGAATGACATCCGACAGCGATCGGCTCGGCGCGACCATCTCGTGGGGGCTTGTTGACATGGTGTGGGGCGGTACTCTGATGGTCGCCATATCGATCTGCATGCTCGTCATGAACTGGACCCTCGGACTTATCGCACTCACGGTTGCGCCGCCTCTTGTGCTGGTCAGTCTCTACTTCCAGCGGCGCATTCTGAAGAGCAACCGCCTCGTGCGCAAAACGAACTCCCGCATTTCAGGCGCGTACAACGAGGGAATAATGGGCGCCAGGACCACCAAGATACTGGTGCGCGAATCGGAAAACCTGAAGGAGTTTCAGGATCTGACCAGCCTCATGCGCCAGTCGAGCATTCGGACTGCTGTTTTCTCGTCGCTCTATCTCCCCATTGTTCTGACGCTCGGAAGCATCGGAACCGGTCTCGTCCTGTGGAATGGAGGGAACGGCGTGCTGCTTGGCGCAATCACCTACGGAACGCTGGTAGCGTTCCTGTCCTACACTGTGCAATTCTTCGAGCCGGTGCGGGAGCTCGCACGGGTGCTGTCGGAAATGCAGTCGGCGCAGGCGGCCGGGGAGCGGCTCATGTCGATGATCGAGACTGAGCCGGAGATTCGCGACAGGCCGGAGGTCACTGTCACCTATGGAGACCAGTTCAATCCGCGTCGCGAGTTATGGCCCGAAGCGACCGGCGCCATAGAGTTTCGAGACGTAGGATTTGCGTACCGGGGCGGGGAGCGGGTGCTTGCTGACTTCAATCTCGTAGTGGGTGCCGGCGAGACTGTCGCGCTTGTGGGCGAGACCGGTTCGGGCAAGAGCACCATCGTAAACCTTGCCTGCAGATTCTACGAGCCGACCGAGGGGCAGATACTGATCGACGGTGTTGACTACCGCGAGCGGTCACAGTTGTGGCACCAGTCGCATCTGGGGTATGTATTGCAGACACCTCACCTTTTCAGCGGCACAATTCTCGCGAACATTCGGTACGGTCGGCTCGAGGCCACCGAGGAGGAGGTGATCGCCGCGGCCCGGCTGGTCAATGCTCATCCGTTCATCGAGCGCAAACCAGACGGCTATCTCACTGAGGTCGGGGAAGGCGGCAATCTGCTTTCAACCGGGGAGAAGCAGCTCATATCTTTTGCGCGCGCAATACTTGCCGATCCGGTCTTCTTCTTTCTCGACGAGGCTACCTCATCCATAGACACCGAGACCGAAGTGCTCATTCAGCAGGCAATCGGAGAGGTGCTGCGAAATCGGACGAGCTTCGTGGTTGCTCACCGGCTCTCAACGATTCGCCGCGCCGACCGGATACTCGTGCTCGATCGTGGCAGAGTCACCGAGTCCGGCACGCACACTGAGCTGCTGGCTCATGGTGGCTCCTACTTCAGGCTCTACACGAACCAGTTTGCTGTCGAACGTGAAGAACGGCTTATGAATGGCGATTGAGACTATTGATACCGGTCACACCGGTGGATGGGTGGCACTATGCAAGGCTGCCTGCCCCGGATTCGGCAGCTTTGCGTGCGCGCTCGAGACGGCAGGAGCAGGGCAGGTGCTGTTCAATTTGACCGCGAATCTTGTCGTACGGCAGATTGCCCTGCATCCGGAGGATTGTTTTTCCCTTCCAGAACAGAAGCAGCGAGGGGATTGAAGTCACCTGACACTCTTCTGCTATCTTCGGTTTTCTGTCTGTGTCGATCCTGATGGTGATCAGCGTATCTGCGAACTCTTTCGCAATCTGTCTGACCTCCGGATGAAACGCACGGCAAGGTTCGCACCATTCGGCGTAGAAATCCACCAGTATGGGCTTCTCTGAAGTCAATATGAGTTCCTGAAAGGATTTTGGCAGTATCCGCTCTGGTGTCATTGCATCTATCCTGACGAAAAAATACACATTTGCGCGGTGTCACGGCAATGAATTATCGAAGTACTTTACAAATCTCGGCGGATGCACGAGGATTAGGATATGGTGGCGGTTGGTAGCGAGGTAAAAAGGTGCCAGACGATGGAGAGATCGATGAACTCAGGGAAATTCGGCTCCGCAAAGAGATTGAGGACTTCTATCTTCCCAAGCAGCTTGTAGAGGCGATTTTCGAAATTGGTGGCATTCCGCGGGAGTCCGTGGAGATGCCCATCGGTGTCGGATTCATTGACATTGCCGACTATACGTATCTGTCGAAGTTTCTCAGTCCGAAAGAGAACCAGGTTCTCCTGAACGGTCTCTACACCGCGTTCAGCGTCGTACTGAAGCGACATAACGGTTACCTGAACAAACTCGAGGGTGACAGTCTCATGTTCCAGTTCGGCGGTCCCATCGATCCGAAGGTGAAAGGACTCACCGACGAGCAGGCGTTGCGATACATTTCACGCGAGCTGTTCTTCACCTGCGTGGAGATGCAGCGGGTCTGCCTCCTGTTCAATCAGGCAAACGACACGTTTCTTGTCGAGACCGCAACCCGTGAGAACCGCGAGGATCTCCAGCACGCATTCGACATCATCAGCTCGCTCCGTTCGAATATCGAGCTTGCAAGCTCGCTTGAAGCACTTTTTCAGATAAGGATACGGATCGGCGCGAATATCGGAGTTGTCACGTTCGGAAACTTCGGTCCCGATGGCGCGAAACAGTGGGACGTTGTCGGATTGCCCATTATCGACGCCAAACGGATGGAGTCGACAGCACCGATCGGCGGTCTTCGGATTTCCGAGGGTATGTTCAGGATCCTGGAGCAGACAGGCATCGTACAGAGTTACTATGAGCGATTCAAACGGGAGGCGTCGGCGCTCGGTGGCTTCTACCGCGACATCTCAATGGATGACCTGTTCCGTTTCAGCAACGTACTCCTGAAGGACAAGAAGAACGCGCAATTCCGGACCTACAGCGTACAGGTGAATCCTGCGCTGCCGGAGAACATCCGGGATCAGGTTTCCCACCTCCTTGACCGGGGGATGCAGGGGAGCGAAATCGTCAGCGAGATCCTCGAATACTACCGAGGTAACCAGTATGTTATTGACGCTGTGGAGACCGCATTTCGCGACCACTCGGTGATGATTCGCAAAGGAGACATACTGAAGCTTCTCGCTCCGAAACGGTACCGGGAGATCCAGGAGCGCTTTCCGCAGCAGGAAGGACCGGCAGACGACTACCTGGACAAGGAATACTCGCTGTTCAGACTCTTCCAGAAACTGGGGAAGTACCAGGACTATGTCAAGAAAGCACCGCCGGTCGAGGATGAGGAGTTCGAGTTCATCTCCTACGAGCATCAGGTCAATTTCGATCGCAACCGGTTCGAACGGCTTTTTGAGTATCGCCGAAAATGGGTCATGCAGCGTACGTACTTCTTCGAGTTCATCTATCCCATGGTCTTTGCCGGAATCCGAAGCAGCATTCACGAATATCAATCCCGGGCGGCAAACCTCGAGGCGGTCTGACCTGATCCTGTCGAATCAGCCGAGGCGCGAGCGGAGCGTGCGTGAAATGAGCCTTCCCGCACTGTGTGCGCCGATGATATTCAGGCTCGCCGGCCCAAGTTCAAGCTCCGCGAGCGCTCCTGCGGTGTAGATTCCCGAACCCCAGAAGAGATCCCGTCCCGTGATGGGATAGCCGCACTGAGCCACCGGCAATCCATATTCCTCGATCAGGTCGTCGACAAGTGTGCCGCCGGGACGTTCCGTGCGAAAACCGGTGGCAAGGTAGACGCTTGCTGCCTCGATCACCTTCGGTATAGTGCCACCCGCTCCATCCGCTGATGACGTCTCCTGAACCATCAAACGCACGCAACCTTCAGTGCATGATGCCTCATGTACCCGGCCGATTATTCGTTCGATGCGGCCCTCGCCGATTGCGGCGTCGAGCTCGGCGTGGACGTAGGGCGGCATCGAACCTGGGTAGCGTTCGCGTTTCAGAACCGCGCGCCGCGCCTCATAGTTGCCGATTGCTCTGAAGGATGGGAGATATTTCGGTCCTATGTAGCCGGGATTGCTGTCGAACATGCGCACCCGGGGTTCGTCGTCGCAGACGAGAGTGACGACCGAGCCGGACTTCTCATGAACTGAAAGCGCTACCTGCGCAGAGGTGATCCCGCCGCCGAGGACGACGATCTTGCCGGATACCTTGCCTTTGGCCAGCTCCGCTCCGCTCGGGGCCGCGAAAATGTGCCGCACCGGAGCGCCCTGTGCGATGAGCGGGGGCGCCCATTCCGGATAACGGAGCATCTCCGTGCGGCTGAGCGCAAGCAGCACCAGACGGCTCGAGAGCGCGAAGGTGTTTTTGCCGTCAGTGCAGGTAACCTCTGCACCGTGAGGATTGAGCGATATCCGGGTTGCCCGGCCACAGACACGAAGCTCGGTGAGACTGTGTTCCTCGATCACGGTTCTCGCATGACTGTTGAACAACGGAAGAGAGGGACGCGTGTAGGGCTCGAGAAACTTGAATTGCGCACTTTCCGGCTGACTCCGCGCCCATCTCCTGAGGGCACGAAAATCGACGTCCATATTGTGGCTCGATGGCGAGCGGAGGTACTTCATCCCGCACGAGGCAGTCTGAGCGTGCCAGTTGGCCAGTGGTTCCCCATGCGGATCGAGCACGCGAATTGCGTTTCGACTCAATCCGGTCCATTGCTGAATAGCATGTGACAGGAACGTTCCCTGTACGCCGCCACCGATGATGAGAAGTTGCAGATCCGGGCGTTTCACGTGATCGAGTATAAAAAACGAACTGCAGAATTTCAATGATTCCGGATATGAAATTGATTCGGCTCGCGGAACCGGCTACTTCCTCAGCGTCTTGCTGAATTCTTCCCAGGCCTCATCGCGTTCGCGCTGATTGTAGCCGCGTGCCTTCACCGGTTTCCGATCATCGTCGTTTCGCGGCCTCCGATGTCCGGTTCCCGCCTTTTTCACTCCTGATGGCGAATGGGCTGCCGGTTTCGCGTGACCCGAGGCGCTTATCGCGCTCTTTCGTTCCCCGCCTGCCGGCCTTCCGTGATCGGTCAACGGATCATCATGCTCCTGCCGCGAGGCACGTATCTGAACCGGGCGCTGGAGGGTTCGCCCGACATACTTGTCCTTGTAGGTGTCGTAACGGCCGGCGATCCGGATGAAGAGCTGGCGAATGACCGAAAGACGCAAAAAGGCCTGTTCGAAGATTGAAACCATATTCAGATCAAGCAGGTGAGAGAGCGGATGAAAGTTGCCGGATTCGACGTCCATGTAGGTTGAAAGTGCAAATCGGATGTCCTGAATCGACGCGGAGCCCTTCTCCTGCTTCAGACCATGGATGACGAGCTCTGCCAGGTAGACCGGCTCCTGCAGGAGTTCATGCAGGAAGGCATCAATAGCGGAAATGCGTGCTGCTATATCCAGCTCGAAATTATCACGCGAGATAAATGCCTGCTCCATTGTGCGAGAGCTATATCTGAGCTGATGCTCCATACGTCCAATGTATTCTTCTGCAAGATCAATCGCTACCGCGCCGAGGTGTGACCTGAACTCGCGCAGCAGGTGATCACGGTGTATATAGACCTCGCCAACACGACAGATAACAGGGAGACTTCTCTTCTGATTTGGAGCAGGGGAGAGCGCGACATCATAGAACTCCCGGGAAAACTCGTCGAACTTGTCGCCGTACTTGCTTTTTGCCCGTAGCACGATGTTTCCCAGTTCCTCGGCGGAGACAGTCGGCGGCGCATGTTCCCTGATTGTCTGGGCGATCGCCGCAAAATCCATTCGCCGTTCCTCATCGGACTTCTTCCGCTCACGCGCCTGAATGATCTGGTAGTGAACGAACTCCCGGGTTACGAAGCATGCGCGGAAGAAGTTGTCGTCGAGCTCTATGCTCTTCTTCGCATCGAACAGCTGTCGCTTTTCAATGATGAGCGAAGTCAGCCTTTCCCACGCTACCGGATCCCGTGACATGAGCACGTGACGGGTGTCGGTCAGGCTGCTGTCTCGCAGCCGCGAGATGAACTCCAGCGGTTCTTCGCTGAGACAGCCGGATCGCACCCGTTCGATTGCGCCGTTCACGAACATGCGCGCGCTGGTCACCGTGACAAGATGGGTGCAGTTCGGAGATCCCGGCAGTCGGAAGATCGGGCCTGCAGGAGAAGCGGGATCGGTGTAGACCCGCGCGAGCATGTCGTAGTTGCCCGGCTGAATGAAGTCTTCCGGAGTCTGGATGCCGTTCTCGTTCAGTAGTCTTTCTGTTGGAAATTGCCGTTCTTCAGGTTGCAGCAGTTCGGAAAGCTCTTCGTCGAGTTGCAAAGCGGAAAAACGCATGTCGTACTGGTCGGTCAGTACAACATATGTCCGCCGACGGCTTGGTCCGTTTCCGCTCGTGCGGACAAGTCCGAATCCACGCTTCCGCAACTTGTCCATGAGCCGATCGACAACGCTCTGGCCGCCTGCAGTCCCTTCCGAGGCACGCTCGTAGGACATTTCCGGTTGCCAGGTCTTGCACAGCCGATGAAAGCACTCCCGTTCATCCGGTGAGAAAGTTCCCAGATCGGAAAGAAACTGTTCCCGTTCCTTTTCGTCGAGACGTGCATATTGAGGAGGTTTTTGTGGTTGATTAACTGTGTCTGCCACGGAAGTTAACGAGCAAGCTCCTGTGTTTCGCGATGGATGATGACCAGTCTACCACAGAACTCGCAGTGTTTCAAAACGATCTGGACACGATCTGCGGTTATCACAGTGCTTCCCCCGTCGAAATTGCGCGTTTGAAGTCGAACGTCAGGCACGCGTTTTGAGCATTCCGAACAGATGACCATAGGGAACCTTCCTTCCAGGGCGACTCGGATTGAAACCGCTGCTACATATATCGGTCGGTATGGCTCCGATATTTACCTTCCGGGCTGTACAGTGAACTCCGTACGGGAGACAAATGAAATATTAATCCAGTTTGTGATATCCTTAGGCTAAATGCTGGGAGAAGATTACAGCTGGCTCACATTGAGCGAACTATTCAACAGGACGAAGGCAGTTCAACTGCGTCCCGAGGATCGCTTTGTCATATTCAGCGACCTGCATCTGGGGAACGGCGGAAGACTCGACGATTTCCGGCACAACTCCGAACTGTTTGAATCGGTTCTCGATCGCTACTACCTGCGAAAGAAGTTCGGTCTGATCCTGAATGGCGATGTAGATGAGCTTGAGCGCTTCGGTCTAGATGAGATCAGATGCACGTGGGGTCACATCTACAACCTGTTTTCCCGATTTCAGACCGATACCGCGCTTTTCCGTCTGATCGGCAACCACGATCTCATACTTGCGGCTGTCCCGAACGAATCCGACGAACCGCGGCCGAACAACCTTGAAGCCCCGCTCGACGCGCTCCGCTTCCGGTACGGAGAGAACGACATCTTCATCTTTCACGGTCACCAGACCAAGAAGGCGTACAGTCGGCCGAATCCGCTCGTTCGCCTCTCACTGCGCTATATCGCGAACCCGCTCCGCATCCGAAACGTCACCGTTGCCCACGACAGCCTCAAGCAGTTCAAGACCGAGCGGAGAGTCTATCAGTTTGCCACAGCGTCGAAGGTACTGTCGATTATCGGGCACACCCATCGGCCACTATTCGAGTCGATGTCAAAGGTGGACTCCATAAAATTCCGCGTCGAGCAGTTGTGCCGTGAGTATCCCGGTGCATCGAGCGAGCAGCGTGGTGAGATCGAAGAGCTGATTGACAACTACCGTATGGATCTGGAGAACATGCCGCGGCGTGATCTGAAGGTTGCCTCGACAAGCAGTCTGTATAACGCGAATCTGGTGGTACCCTGCATGTTCAATTCGGGGTGCGTAATCGGGAAGCGCGGCATGACCTGTATTGAGATCTCCGGCGGGGAGATCGCGCTCGTTCACTGGTTTGACCGGACCAGAAGCCAGAAGTATCTGCACTATGAGCACGACAACGCCGAACGGCTGGATGATCTCGATTTCTACCGGATCGAGATCAAGCGCGATAACCTCGATTACATCTTCACGCGGATAAATCTGCTCACCGGCCGTCCTCCGGAGCGCAGCGTGCAGTCTACCTGACTGCGCCGTGCTTTTTCAGCAGCTCTGCGACTTTGGTGAAACCATACTCGTCGGCAAAGAAGAGCGGCGTGCCGATCTGTCCATCGATGTTTACCCTTCCATTGACATCCGCACCGTCTGCGATGAGGGTATCGACCAGTTGCTCGCTCACGTAACTCTGTTCCGCTCCGACGACAACCGATGCCACGAGCGGCGTCATGATGCGGCCCTGATACACCATAACCGAATTGATCTTTGCCCCGAACTTCAGCAAAGTTGCGAGCAGCCGGAAGTTGATGTCTTTGCGTTCAATTCCCACGATTATTGCCATTGAAAGCGAGTTGACCTGTATGTTTCCTGTCTGTACGTAGATGTTTGGATCGGCTCCATTCTTCAGGAGTGTCTCAAGCAGGTCGTACTGCACGCTGTTGCTCGAAAGACCGGATGCGAGCACCAGGTACAGCGGTGTGAGCTCCTGGCCGCTGAACTTGAACGGAGCATTCGGATCGGCGCCGGCCGAAAGCAGCCGTTCGAGCACTTTCGGTATTGCCGATATCTCAAGCTTGGCCGGATCGGCACGATCAGCGCCGAGTGAAAGCGCAATTGCCGTCAGACCACTCGCGGAGCGCACGTTCGGATTGCCTCCGCTGTCCAGGTAGCGATTGATAATACCCATATCGCCGCGGGAGACTGCACGAAGGAAGGTTTCCGGGTCGTACGCGGGACGAAGCTTCTCGAGCGTAACGGTAATGGTCTGGTTCAGCTCTTTCGTGAAGGTGAGGGTGATGGATTTGTCGGCAAAACCGGGTTTCTTCACCGTAAACGTTGCGCTCTGGTTCTGATCAAACAGGCCGGAGAATATCCTCTTTCCAATAGGTCGATCCCCGAGATAGATCTCAGCGTCTTCGGGATCGGTCCTGATGGTCACGGATGCCAGACCGGATGCCGAAAGGTGTTGCGCTCCCTGGGATGCGGGAACCGGCAGCAGATTGAGCGGGCCGGCGCTTTCGAGTGTCCGTTGCAACGTCGCGCTCACCGAATCGGGCTTCGGAAGTTCCTGTTGCACCTTCTGTCCGATGTAGGTCAGAAGGTTGCCGAGAAGATCACGCCCTGCGGAGGTGAGTGCATCCTTCTTGTGTGCCTGTTCGGCTTTGCTGATCTGCGAAAGCCGCGTTGACACGTCTGCGAGGACGAGCCGTTCGGTAACACCGATCTCCGGACCAAGCTCGACCTGGTGGCCCGCCGAAACGGCAATAGCCTGAGCCGATACGTTTGCCAGTGCCTCCCGAAGATGGCTGTCCGTGGTGAGTGGGAGCAGATCGGCGGGGTCGATACCGGTTGGCAGGAGTGAGACGGTTCCCTCAGTTACTGCAACCTGTGTGCTTGTGGTCTGGCTGACGAGAAACCGCGTGCCGTGTACGAATATGACGGAGTTGCCGCTGAGAATCCGCAGCCTCTGTGCACCCGTGAGTTTTGCAACTCGCACAACGACGGTTCCCTGCACGAGTTTGAGCGAATATGGAAGAGTGGCAACGTTCTCGATCGAGAGAGTGGACTTCTCTTCCAGCACTACCGATGCTTTGTCTGCGATTTGAACTTCCGCTGTGGAATTGTCTCCCGTACGAACAGCGTCTGCAGCCGGGAGAGACTGGCCGACAACTGCGTCCTTCCAGTCCGTATCCGACGGTGCGCGAAACTGGACATCACCGCTCACCGAGGTAATAAACGCGATTTGCAGGACTTCGCCCGGCCTCGCCACGGGGGAACTGTTCTTCTGTGCACTGCATGACGCGAGAAGCGCGCCGGCAACCAGGCAGGCAATTCCTGCAGTTACCTTCGTGCTTCGAAGGATGGCCCCTATGTGGCCGTAAAAGCGATTTGATCTCATCAGGTCCCCTGTAGAATACCGTTCACCCGCAATCATTCATATAGCACACGCGGCCCGAATCCGCAAGCTTGCCCGATTTTCACCATGAAAGGAGCGGCCGCAATTGACACCGCTCTGCGCCTGCGCCAATATGTGGCACAGAGCGGGCAGACAACGTTGCCTGACTGTCAGGATCCCCTCGAGGAGAAGGCCCATGGCAAACCAGAATCAATCCGGAAAAAACTCAGACGGAAGCTACAGTCCAATCATTGGAAGGGTTCCCCGCATTCTTCACGGAGGAGACTACAATCCCGACCAGTGGCTCTCCTATCCGGAGGTTCTTGCGCAGGATCTGAAGCTCATGAAAGATGCATCGTGCAACGTTATGAGTATCGGCATCTTTGCATGGACTGCGCTCGAGCCGGAAGAGGGGAAGTTTACCTTCGACTGGCTGGACAGGATTATGGACGATCTTCACCGGAACGGTGTCTCTGCGATCCTTGCAACACCATCGGGTGCCCGTCCCGCGTGGTTGTCAGCGAAGTATCCGGAAGTTCTGCGGGTAACGGCATCCCGGGTGCGAAACCTGCACGGCCTGCGGCACAACCACTGCTATACTTCCCCCGTCTACCGCGAGAAGACCCGCAACATCAACACTAAACTTGCCGAGCGCTACAAGGATCATCCTGCGCTCGCGCTCTGGCATGTCTCCAACGAGTACGGCGGCGAATGTCACTGTGAACTCTGCCAGGGCGCCTTCCGTACCTGGTTGCGCGAGCGGTACCACGACAGTCTCGACGAACTGAACCATGCATGGTGGGCGGCATTCTGGAGCCACACCTTCACCTCCTGGGAGCAGATCGAATCGCCTTCGCCGCTTGGCGAGAACATGATTCACGGTATGAATCTCGACTGGAAGCGCTTTGTCACCCAGCAGACCCGCAGCTTCATGGCGTCAGAGAGTGATCCGTTGCGGAGAATAACCCCGGACGTTCCCATCACCACAAACTTCATGGGCACCTACCCGGGACTCGACTACTTCCGGTTCCGGGACGATGTCGATGTGGTCTCCTGGGACAGCTATCCCTCCTGGCATGGAGTGGGTGAGGTATCGCTTCATCTTGGAAAGTGGGACGTGGAGGGGCGTGACTATCGGCTCGCCGCCGATATTGCGTTCTACCATGATCTGACTCGCTCTATAAAGGGCGGAAAGCCGTTCATGCTCATGGAGAGCACGCCGAGCGTCACAAACTGGTGTTCGGTTGCAAAACTCAAGCGGCCGGGCATGCACTCCCTCAGCTCGTTGCAGGCTGTTGCCCATGGATCCGACTCAGTCCAGTACTTCCAGTGGCGCAAGAGTCGCGGCGCATCGGAAAAGTTCCACGGTGCCGTGGTCGATCATGAGGGTAGCTCGAATACGCGGGTGTTTCAGGATGTTGCGGCAGTTGGCCGGACGCTCGGAAAGCTCGGGGATATTGTAGGTTCCTGCGTTGATGCGCGCGTCGCCATCGTCTTTGACTGGGAGAATCGATGGGCGATCGAGGACGCACACGGCCCGCGCAATGATGACAGGAAAGCATACGAGGAAACGGTGCTGGCGCATCACCTTCCGTTCTGGACACGCGGCATCGCAACCGATGTGATCGATTCTGAGTGTGACTTCTCAGGTTACGATGTGGTGGTTGCGCCGATGCTCTACATGCTCAAGCCGGGAGCCGCCGATCGGCTGACGGCCTTCGTAGCAGCCGGAGGAACGCTTGTGTCCACCTACCTCAGCGGCATAGTGGACGAGCACGATCTGTGCGTTCTCGGGGGATTTCCCGGAGGGCTCAGGAAGGTGCTGGGAATCTGGAGTGAAGAGATCGACAGCCTCTATCCATCCGAGCGGGTGCCGATTGAGTGCCTGCCGGGTCGCGGTCCGGACATGTACGGCAGCTATGAGGCGCGGGAGTTCTGCGATCTCATCCACCTCGAGACGGCGTCTGCATTTGCCGAGTACCGCGGTGAGTTCTACTCAGGCCGACCTTCGGCGACCGTGAACAAGTTCGGCAAGGGTGAGGCGTACTATCTCGCGGCAAGGACCGATGAGCGCTTCCTCGACGACTTTTACGGCAGAATATGTGAGCTGAAAGCGGTGAAGCAGTCAGTGTCGGTGAAGCTGCCCTCCGGCGTCTCCGCTCAGGTTCGGCGCAAGGGTGATCGGGAGTTCGTGTTTATTATGAACTTCAACTCCCATGCACAGACTGTGCAGCTTGGGGAGCCGCGATATACCGACGTGCTCTCGGATCGGGACCTCAACGGTTCGGTGACCCTCGAAAGCTATGGCGCGACTGTGCTCGTACGAAGTGCCGAGTAGCAGTTTTCGCAGTGAACTGTATTCGGTATAATGACTGCTCGAACGTAATGAGCCGACCCATCGTGCATGCAGTCGGCAAGCAAGGAGTGTGACATGGCATCAGAGATCACAGTGCGTCCAGTCTCCGCGTCCGACATGAAGAGTTTCATCATGTTTCCATGGAGCATCTACCGCGGAGAACAGAGACGCAAGAACTGGGTACCGCCCCTGCTGATGGACGAAAAGAACCTGTACGATCCGAAGAAGAACCCATACTGGGATCATGCCG
>DATKUC010000185.1:0-4797 GCA_035530835.1 Spirochaetia bacterium | reverse complement strand
AGCCGGCTTGACAGATTTCGCGGTTGGGTAAATACTATAGACAAGTTTATGACATAAACTTGTTGGTCATGTCAACTGATAACCGAAGCCACTTTGTTGAATTACAGGCACCAATCACTCCGGAGGGATGAAGTATGGAGAGCAGGGAGAACATCGCGCAACTTGCGAAAGATATCGAGTACATCAAAGCTGCGGTAAAGCGAAACAATTCGGTCTTGCAGGAGTGGGCAAATACTGCACCGACGCGGTTGCTGATGCTCTACTATGGCACCGGGACCATCTTTGTTTCGTTGCTGTTTCAGTACTGCATTTATCAGTATCACTCGTTCGTACTGATTCCGTCGCCGGTCAAGGTGTTGCTGTTTGCCTTTCTCGCAGTCGTTACAATTTCTGCCACCATTCTGAAATATGCAACCATGAGCCGCTCCGCGCGAAAAATGGACCGGAAACTCGGAATGTGGCCGCTCGCGTGGAAGTATTTCTACCATCGCGTGATTCACCTTGCTCTTCCGATAACCGTGATCACCGCGGGAACCATAGTCTATTTTGCAAAGTTCGGACCGGACCGGCTTATCATCGGCGTCGCAGCGCTCTACACCGGATTCTTCATGAACCTGTTTGCGAGCAGTGTCGATCTGCTCGAGTACTACGTATGCGGCTACTGGTTGCTCGTAACCGCGGTGCTCAGCATGCTGATACCGATAATCCCGGGCGGCATATGGATTTCCATCTGTTTCGGCGCCGGGTTCTACCTGTTCTTTGTGGTGACGGCGGTCCGTGCACGCAGGGATCCCGCGAAGAGTCGAACGACGCGGAACGGAAACCGGGAGTAGGCGGTGGCATCGGCGCGCAGACCACAGCTGGACAAGGTAATTCACGAGCGAGTGCGGCTTTCGATGCTCGCCTATCTTGCATCGAGTTCTGCCACATCGGTGAGTTTCACCGAGCTGAAGGATGAGCTTGAGCTCACCGCGGGAAATCTCTCGATCCAGCTTCGGAATCTTGAGGAGGCAGGGTATGTCGAAATTACGAAACGTTTCATTGAGAACAAGTCAAATACGGCGGTCAGGATCACTACACATGGAGCGCGGGCGCTCACCGACTACCTTTCGGAGCTCGAGGCACTGATCCAGCCCCTGAAACTGGCTCTGAAGACTGATGAGGAGGAGGGCAATCATGGGAATCATACTGAAGCTTGAGGGTGTGAAGAAGGTTTATCAGAAGGCGGAACGAAGTGTTGAGGCGCTCCGCGGGATCGATCTATCGATCAACCGAGGCGAACTCGTGGCTGTGGTTGGTCCGTCCGGCAGTGGCAAGACGACACTGCTGAATATAATCGGCTGCCTCGATCTGCCGACCAGCGGTAACGTGATCTATGACGGTCGGGAACTTGGCAGCATGAATGAGAAGGAGCTGGCGATCTACCGGAAAGAGAACATTTCATTCATCTTTCAATCGTACAACCTCATCCCGGTGCTGACTGTCACGGAAAATGTGGAACTGCCCATGGTCATAGAGCGGCGGTACGGCAGGAAAGAGATGCGGGAAAAGGCGATGGAAATCCTGTCCGCGGTCGGACTCGCGGAGATGGCGGATCGCTTCCCTCGCGAGCTCTCCGGAGGCCAGGAACAGCGGGTGGCAATTGCCCGCGCGCTCGTAAAGGATCCGATCGTCGTTCTTGCCGATGAGCCGACAGCCAACCTTGATTCGCATACCGCGGAGGAGATTGTCGAGCTCATGGAGAAGATGAATGAGGCGCGTGAAACCACGTTTGTCTTCTCGACGCACGACTCACTGGTGCAGCGACATGCTCACCGGGTGGTCACTATTCGGGATGGTTTGATCAAGGCGGACGATGCCATTACCGAGCGGAGGGTGGAGGTATGAAAGAGGTCCTGCGAATTGCCCTGCGAAACGTGCTGCGGCACAGACGAAGGGCCCTGATCACGGCGATAACCATGATGGTGGGAATCGGACTCTTCATCGGAATGGATTCGATGCTCGAAGGCGTGGACCGTATGTCCATTGAGAACATGATCAACCTGAGTGATTCTTCCGTGCGGATCTATACCAAAGCGTACGATGCCGACAGGCAGTCCCTGCCGCTCGAAAACGGCATTGCCGATCCTGCTGCAGTCGCTGCAAAGCTCGCGGGCGATCATCGCGTTGTGGCGTCAACAGAAAGGACTCAGTTTGTAGCGCAGGTTTCCAACTACCGCGACGCGACCTATGCCGTCGGGAATGTCATCAATCCGGTAACAGATGCAAGGGTGTTCACCCTGAAAGATCACGTAGTCGGGAGTTTCTTCGGCACGGCTTCTCCCGGAACTGTGGATCGGCGCGTGGTCATGGGGAAGAGTCTTGCAGGCAAGCTCGGTTTGAAACTCGGCGATACAGTCGTCATTTCGGCGCGAACCCGATATGACGCGCAGAATGCCGATGATTTTCTTATTGTCGGACTTCTTTCAACCGGGGATCCGGTGATCGACGCAAGCTCATTCTTCATCACCTACAGCAGTGCGAACGACTTCCTCGACCTCGGTGGGCTCGTCACCGAAATGGATGTGAGCCTCGTGAAACATGCAAACCTGTCTTCAATGGAGCGGGACGCGTCGGAAGTCGCTTTGCTCGTCGGCAAGGCGTTTCCCACGCTTAGGCCCTACACATTCCAGGAGCTTGCAAAGTCGCTCATCGAAATTCTCAAGGTGAAGCGCATATGGACCTACATGATCATCCTGGTGATTCTCCTCATTGCCGCAGTCGGGATCGCGAACTCGGTACTCATGAGCGTCTACGAACGGATTCGAGAGGTAGGCGTCCTGAAGGCGCTTGGTTTTCGCAAGCGCGAAGTGGTATGGATGTTTACGTTTGAAGGCATCTTTGTCGGCCTCGCCGGGAGCTTCCTGGGCGCCGTGCTTGGAATTCTCATCGACTGGTTTCTGGTCGGAACCGGTGTTTCACTCGGAAAGAGTGCCGAATCAGTCTCCGCGAGTGCGGGGATGGCGTTCGGCAGTACGCTCTACGGAACGTGGAATTGGGGCACCATTACTTTTGCAGTCCTGTTCGGACTCACCGTGGCCCTGATAGCCGGTTACATTCCGGCGCGTCGCGCGGCGAAAATGACAGCCACCGCCGCATTGCGTTTCGTGTAGCAGGGGTATAACAGATGAATTACCTGATAAAAATGGCTCTGCGGAACATATGGAGAAACAAGAGACGTTCGGCTCTCGCTCTCACGTCAGTGGGGCTCGCGGCACTGCTCTGCGTCTTCATGCAGGGGTTCATGGGCGGGTTTCTCAGCTCGGTCGTCAGGAACTACACCAAGAACGAGACCGGGAATGTCCGTATCACCACAGCAGACTATGCCGGAAGAGCTGATTTTCGGCCGGTTGATGCAAACATCCGGGATCCGCAGTCAGTCGAGGCAAAGATTCTTGCCGATCCGGCTATCAAGGACAAGATCGATCTCATGACGCAACGCATCTCCTTCGGGGTGCTGCTTGCCAACAAGGGCCTGAACAAGAGCGCCACCGCACTTGCCGGCGATCCGAAGGTTGAGGAGGGACTTCTCTCACTTCAGCGTTCAATCGAGCCCGGCGGGCGCTATATCCGGAGTGAAGGAGAGACCATAGTTGGCGCCCGACTCGCGAAGGATCTGAAGCTCGCAGTGGGCGATTCGCTCAAGGTTGTCACGACGGCGAGCGATGGATCTCTCCAGCTGAAGAAGCTCAGGATTGTTGGACTCTTCAATACCGGAGTGACCGCGCTCGACGGCAACGTATTCCAGATGGGACTCGCGGATGCGAAGTCCTTCCTGCGAACCGGCGGCGGCACGCAACAGATCATCATCATGCTCAAAGATTATCGGCAGTCCGATGCAGTTGCGGCTCAGATCACCAAACTGCTCGCAGATCCAAAGCTCGAAGTCACGCCGTGGACGAGGATCGGAGAGTACTATCAGATCGTAGAGCTTGAGAGCTCTCTCTTTGTCTATATCTACGTGATAGTACTTTTTCTCGGTGCCTTCATCATAACGAGCATCATGATGATGATCGTGCTTGAACGTCGGCACGAAATCGGCGTGCTGAAGTCAATGGGACTCTCCCGCGGTGAGACGCTTACGCTCTTTCTCTGGGAGGGAATCTTTCTCGGAGCGTGGGGAAGCGTTCTGGGCGCGGGTCTCGGCCTCGGCCTGAACATTCTCGTGCACGTAAAGGGCATGGACTTTTCAGCCGCAACACGTGGTGTGACATTTCCAATGGACAGCGTTATCCACTCGACCGTCAGCGTTCCGACGGCACTTCTCGTCGTGGGGCTGGGAATCGTCATAGCCGCAATCGTTTCGCTACTGCCTTCCCGTCGTGCGGCCCGCATGAACGCTGTCGACGCGATGAAGAGCGTCTGATCAAGGAGGACACTATGAATCACAGAATACGCGGCAAGTCCGCAATCGCTTTGCTTCTCTTCGGCCTGGTCTGCGGTGGGGTGGGATCGGTCTTCGCACTTTCGGGAACCGACATTCTGCACCGGATGGACCAGAATCAGGACTTCCGCACAATCAAGTATGTCGGGACCATGATCATTCACTCGGGGCAGGCGGTCCGGACCAAGACAATGGACGTTACGGCGGTAGGCACTTCAAAGGCGCTTGTTGAGTTCACGAATCCGGAAGACTACGGAACGAAGTATCTGAAGCTCGATCAGAATCTCTGGATATACTTTCCGGCGGAGCAGGATTCGGTGAAGATTTCCGGACACATGCTGAACCAGGGAATGATGGGAAGCGATGTCTCCTAC
>DATKUC010000184.1:0-4162 GCA_035530835.1 Spirochaetia bacterium | reverse complement strand
AATCGGGCTCGAACGGGTGGCCTACCGCCCGCTTCGCGACTCTCCGAGAATATCGGTCATGATAAGTGCGATTGGCGCATCATTCCTGATCGAAAATCTCGGTATCGTCATCTTCGGCGGCAGGCCGAAGGGCTTTCCCGTGCCCGATCTCTTCGGGACCGTCGTTCACCTGGGATCGGTGTCAATTGTGAGCGTAAGTCTGTTCATTCCTGTGTTCACCTTCATCATTCTCGCAGCGCTCCTGTGGATAGTGAATCGCACGAAGACCGGGATGGCGATGCGTGCCACCTCCACCGATCTTGACGCTGCCCGGATCATGGGGATCGATGTGAATCGCGTTGTCTCGTTCACGTTCGGTGTCGGCTCGCTGCTTGCAGCACTTGGCGGCATCATGTGGACGCTGAAGTATCCTCAGCTCAATCCACTCATGGGGATCATGCCGGGGCTGAAGTGTTTCATTGCGGCAGTCATCGGCGGCGTGGGCAACATTATGGGAGCGGTACTCGGAGGATTTCTGCTCGGTTTCATCGAAATCATGATAGTCGCGTTTCTGCCGGGTCTCAGCGGTTATCGTGATGCGTTTGCATTTGTCCTGCTGATTGTCGTGCTTCTGGTGAAGCCTTCCGGACTTCTCGGCAAGCATCAGGCGGAGAAGGTATGACAATGAAGCGAAACCACCTGTACACGATTCTCGGGGTAGCGGCGATTCTGCTCTTCATCGTTGTCGCGGACAGGAACTTCGATCCGTTCGTGCTCCGAGTCTTCAATCTGTCGGCAATCTACATAGTCCTCGCACTCTCACTCAATCTTTTGAATGGTTTCACCGGTCTGTTCTCACTCGGGCACGCGGGATTCATGGCGATAGGCGCATATGTAACTGCGCTTCTGACGATGACCCCTGCGCAGAAGGATATGAACTTCTTCCTTGCACCCATTGTGCCGTGGCTGCACGACATAACACTCCCCTTTCTGCCAGCACTGTTGATCGCAGGCATTGTGGCGGCAATAGCCGGAGCATTGATCGGCGCACCGGTGCTGCGCCTGCGAGATGATTATCTGGCAATTGCCACCCTTGGTTTTGCCGAGATCATCCGAGTCGTCCTGACCAATACGCAGACCATCACCAACGGCGCGCTCGGCCTGAAAGGATTGCCGAAGTACGCGACCACCTACTGGGTCTGGGGAGTTGCGGCCGCCTCGGTTATCTTCATGGTCTTTCTCATCCGCTCAAGCTACGGCAGAGCAATCAAGGCCGTCCGCGATGACGAAATTGCTGCCGAGGCTATGGGCATCAATGTGTTCCGCGTGAAGCTTTCAAGTTTTACCGCCTCAAGCTTCATGGCAGGCGTGGGGGGGGCGCTACTTGGTCACGTGCTCACGACCATCGATCCGAAAATGTTCACCTTTCTGCTCACGTTCAACATCCTGCTCATCGTGGTGCTTGGCGGAAACGGCAGCATTACCGGATCGGTCATTGCGGCAATCGGCGTGACGGTGCTCATGGAGCTCCTGCGATTCCTCGACGGCCCGATGAATCTCCTGGTGGTGAAGACCGACGGGCTGCCCGGTCTCCGCATGGTGATCTTCTCAATCATGCTGATGGCCGTGGTCATCTATCGCCAGCGCGGGCTCATGGGTAACCGCGAGTTCAGCTGGCAGATGTTGTCCTTCAGACGGTTTCACCCGCGCGGCAAGGCAGGAGGCTCCTGATGCTTCGGACCGATAACGTCACCATGCGCTTCGGCGGACTCACCGCGGTTGACGAGTTTACCGTGAAGGTCAACAAGAACGAAATAGTCGGGTTGATCGGCCCGAACGGTGCCGGCAAGACAACGGCATTCAACATGATCACCGGTGTCTATACCCCGACGAAGGGCCGGATCTACTTCGAAGAGTCCGATATCACAGACCTCAAGCCGCACAGCATTACCGAGCGCGGAATCGCCCGCACGTTTCAGAACATCAGGCTGTTCAGGGAGATGACGGTGTTCGAGAACGTGCTTCTCGCGTGCCATCTTCGCATACGGGCAAGTCTGTTCGAGGCGACTCTGCACCTCCCCGGCTATCTCAGGCGGGACAGGGCCGCGCGGGAGTTCGCCTGGAATCTGCTTGAGGCGGTCGGACTCGAAGGTGCTGCGCAGGAGCTTGCAACAGGTCTTCCGTACGGGAAGCAGCGACGTCTGGAAATTGCGCGTGCGCTGGCAACCCGGCCGAAGATGCTCCTCCTTGACGAACCTGCAGCGGGGATGAACCCGCAGGAGTCCCGGGATCTGATGGAGTTCATTGTGAAGGTTCGCGACGAGTACGACCTGACGATACTGCTGATCGAACACCATATGCAGGTGGTGATGGGTATCTGCACTCGCATGTATGTTCTCGACTATGGGCTGACAATTGCGCACGGAACGCCCGCGCAGATACGCACCGACCCGAAAGTAATCGAAGCATATCTGGGGGTCGATTGATGCTGACGATACAGAACCTCTCGGTTCACTACGGCGGTATTCACGCGCTGCAGGGAGTCGACATCAACGTGCCGGACGGCAAGATCGTAACGCTTATCGGGGCAAACGGAGCGGGGAAGAGCACGACGCTGAAGGCGGTGATCGGACTGGTTAAAACTTCCGGCGGATCGGTCCGGTGGAACGGTGACGAGCTTGTCGGAACCGGAACCAAGGAGATAGTCGGACGCGGCGTAGCGCTGGTCCCTGAAGGCCGCCGGGTATTCCCGAATCTGACGGTCGACGAGAATCTTACGCTCGGTGCATACACGCGCACCGATCGCGATGGCATTGCAGGGAGCAGAGAGAAGGTGTTCGGACTGTTCCCCCGCCTTGCAGAGCGTATCAGGCAGAAAGCCGGGACGCTTTCGGGCGGCGAGCAACAGATGCTCGCAGTCGGCAGAGGACTCATGTCGCAGCCGAAGCTTCTCATGATGGACGAGCCGTCACTGGGTCTCGCACCGATCATCGTAAAGATGATCTTCGATATTATCCGTGAGATCAACAGCGAAGGGGTGACCGTGCTCCTGGTCGAGCAGAATGCGAAGGCGGCACTTGAAATCTCCGACTATGGTTACGTGATCGAAACCGGCAGAATAACCCTCGAAGCCGACGGTCGAACCCTGCTCGCGGACGACCGTGTTCGGCAAGCCTACCTGGGCGAAGCCGGATAGATACAACATTGCGGGAGCGCTTATGCCTGAGGACACCGGGACCGCCCGGCGCAGCCACTTCGATCTCCGCACCAAGTTGCTCGTCTATTCACTTACGCTTATCCTGATACCCGTTGCAGCAATCGGTGTTGTAGCCTACGCAATGGCGGTGGAGACGGTGCGCGCATCGGTCACCCGAACTACCGAAAACACCATGCAGCTCATTGCGCAGAGCATGGACTACATCTTCACCGATGTGGAGGACGTCTCACTCTTCTTCATACGCGACAGCAACTTTCATACACTGCTCACGAGCCGCCTCGTCGATGTCGACACGCTGCGCCTGTCAGAGACTGTGCGCTTTCACGAGTACCTCTGGTTCCTCTTCAGCTCGAAACGGTACATCGACTCCGTCTATGTGCAAGGATTCAACGGCATCATCATCGATCCGGACAACATCGGCTTCAACATCGACCCCAGAATGAGCAAGGAGCTTCTTGCGAACCGAGGAAGGTACGTCTGGTATCCGGATCAAACCGCCGCGAAGTTCGGAAGAACCAGTCACCTCGTCTTCACCATGGCACGAGTCGTGAACGACATCGACGATATTCGCCGCCCGCTCGCCTTCCTGGTGATCAACGTCAATGAGGCCATGCTGAGCGGTATATATGAAGGAAAGGGTGCTGCGACGAGCACCGACTTCTACCTTGTGGATTCCTCGGGCACAATCGTGTCCACCGGTGATGACAGAAAGATCGGGAGTTCGCTCGTCGAGGTGACCGGCGCGCCGTGGTCGAAACTGTCGCAGAGCCAGTTCGGACGCTTCGACTTCATGCATGAAAGCTCAGGGTTCACCGCCTTCGCCTATCCTCTTGCGACGGGTCAGTTCACTCTGGTGTCGGTCGGGCCGACAACCGATCTTGAAGCACGCGGTTCGGCACTTATCAGCGTCGTGCTTGCCGGCATGGTTGTTAGCACAATACTCTCCGGAGTATTCGCGTTGCTGTT
>DATKUC010000183.1:0-28710 GCA_035530835.1 Spirochaetia bacterium | reverse complement strand
CATGGTGTGCGACTGAACGTACTGGAGTTCTCGAACCATCTCGGGCTCGAATGGAAGGGCTCAGCCTACCGGCCGTTTGCCCGAACTGTCCAATAGAAACAATCGAAAGGAGAACTGAGAATGAATTTCGGCTTATTGAGTATGGGTGCGGTGCTGGCATTTGCGGCAATGGGTTCGGCTATCGGTGCAGGTGAGGCAGGTCAGGCGGCGATAGGCGCCTGGAAGAAGTGCTACGCACAGAATAAGCCTGCCCCATTTCTTCTGATTGCGTTTGTCGGTGCGCCGCTGACGCAGACCATCTACGGCCTTATTGTCATGGGACAGATCAAGACCGCGGCGGCGAGCGGCCACGCCGATCCATGGCTTCTCCTCGGTGCGGGATTCGGCGGCATTGCGCTTGGACTTTCCGCGTGGTTCCAGGGGCGCGCGGGTGCTGCCGCAGCGGATGCATTTGTGGAGAGTGGAAAAGGCTTTGCAAACTATATTCTGGTTCTCGGAATTATCGAGACCGTCGCGCTTTTCGTCATGGTGTTCCTTCTTGGTGCACTTGCCGGCTGATCCTATCCTGCAGGAGCGCGAACGGACAAACGTGATCTTGCGCATTTCGTTCGCAGCTCCACTGATCCTTGCCGCGCTGTTGCTGTGGCCGGTCTCTCCAGCCGCCGCTCAGACCAGTCAGCAGCCTGAGTGGAAGTCATTCAACGGGCCGCAGTTCGGGCAGTTGCCGACCGGAACTCCATCGTGGGTTTACTACGAGGAGGGGCAGCGCTATTTCGACCAGGGTCAGTTCGGACAGGCACTCGTCTCGTTTCGCAGGGCAATCGAGTTGCAGCCGGAAAAGACATTTCCGGAAGCGGAACTCGGGATCGGCCTGGTGTATGAACACGAAGGTGAGTCGGCTCTCGCAATTACTCACCTGAGTACGGCGATCTCGCAACGGAAACTCTTCTACATACCACAGGACTACTACAGCGCGCTCTATGCACTTGCCGAGATAGACTCCCGCGCGAAAGATTATCGTGGTTACGAAAACGCTCTCGTGTCGATAGTCGAGGAAGACAGACAGTTTTCCGACCCGACCCTTGCGGTGTCACGGCCGGCTTATCGCCGGACCCTTGAGAACGACGGTCTGAACAAGCTGGTGTTGCTCTATCGGCTTCCTGACGATTTCTCGCTCGTAGCTCATATGGATCTCGGCATATTCTATGTTCGTACCGGCAACTACTCAGATGCCGCAGATCATCTGATGTTCTCTACGCTCAAGATTGTTTCCACAGCCATCACGGGAGTTCTCGAGATCGACCCCAACTATCAATTCACGACGATGGTGGATCTGCTCGATCGCGTGGCGGCTTCCCGAAGTGTCGAGTCCTATATCCAGGACCGTAAACTGTTCGAGAATCTGTACTATCTTGCTGCGGCACTGTACGGGCAGAACTTTGTCGATCGCGCATCGGAGATATGGGAACTGGTTGCGAGTCGCCCCGATGCGGGCACCTGGGCTTCCCGGGCGAGTTCACGGCTCAGGCACCCGGCGCTTGAGCCACTTCTGAACACCGGCAACTGAGCTTGTCGAGCATTGCGGAATTTCGTACCCTCAGTAAGCCAGTATGAAGAAGATCATCATCCGAGGAGCACGGGAGCACAATCTCAAGAACATCGATCTTGACTTGCCGCGCGATCAGTTTATTGTCATTTCGGGCCTGAGCGGTTCGGGGAAATCGTCGCTCGCTTTCGACACCATATTTGCCGAGGGCCAGAGGCGATACGTCGAATCACTCTCCTCGTACGCGCGGCAGTTTCTCGGTCGAATGGAAAAGCCCGACCTTGACTATATCGAAGGTCTCTCTCCCGCCATTTCAATCGAACAGAAGACCACGCATCGAAATCCCCGCTCAACTGTCGGCACGGTAACCGAGATACATGACTACCTGCGACTGCTCTATGCGCGAATCGGCAAACCGCACTGCCCGAACTGCGGCCGGCCAATCCAGAGCCAGGGACTCGATCAGATTATCGATACCGTCATGGCCTATCCGGCCGAAAGCCGAGTTCAGATTCTTGCACCGGTCATACGGGGCAAGAAGGGGGAGCACCAGAAGGTACTCGCCGATGCAAAACGTGCAGGCTTCGTTCGGGCCCGGGTGGATGGAGAGACTGTATCACTCGATGATGAAATCACGATCGACAAGAAGAAGAAACACTCGATAGAGATCACCGTAGACAGGCTTGTCGTCACTCAGGAGAGCCGCAAACGGATCGCTGAGTCCATCGAAACCGCTCTCGAAATTGCGGACGGTCAGGTGATTGTCGTGAACCAGGAAAATGCAGAACTACCCGAAGCGTTTTTCTCGCAGAAGCAGGCATGCACCGAGTGCGGCATCAGTTTTCCGGATATGCAGCCGCGGTTGTTTTCCTTCAATAACCCGTTCGGCGCCTGTCCTTCATGCACTGGCCTCGGCATCACGCTGGAGTTCGATCCGGATCTGATTATGCCGGACTTGAGCCTTTCGTTCAACGAGGGCGGAGTGGTACCCTTTAATCCGGACGCCGCCTGGCACCGAAGCAAGTTTGAATCGCTTGCCAGGCACTACAAGTTCACCCTCGATACACCTCTTGCGGATCTGCCGGAAGAGATCACGCATGCAATTCTTCACGGGACGAACGAATCGATCGATGTGACCTATGTGAATCGGGAGAAGACCGGCCGATTCGAATACCAATCCCAGTTCAAAGGTATTCTCGATGAATTGAAGCGGCGTTACCTCGAGACGACCTCTGAAGGCGTGAAAGAGTGGCTTGAACGGTTCATGTCGCAGAAGGTATGCGTCGAATGCGATGGCAAGCGATTGAGGAAGGAAGCTCTCGCGGTCACGGTGAACGACAGGAATGTGTACGACGTGTCCACCATGTCGGTGCGGGACAGCCTTGCCTTCTTTGAATCGCTCCCGCTGACCGAGACCGAAGAGCAGATAGCCCGGCAGATCCTGAAGGAGATCCGCGAGCGACTCTCGTTTCTGATCAGCGTCGGGCTCGATTATCTGTCACTCGAGCGCAAGGCGTCGACGCTATCCGGCGGCGAGGCGCAGCGTATCCGTTTGGCCACCCAGATCGGTTCCTCGCTCGTCGGGGTGCTCTACATCCTCGATGAGCCGACAATCGGCCTTCATCAGCGGGACAATGAGCGTCTGCTTGAGACGTTGCGTCATCTGCGCGATATCGGAAACACGCTGATTGTGGTCGAACACGATGAGCAGACACTGCGCACCGCCGACTACATCGTAGACCTCGGCCCGGGAGCGGGCATCCACGGCGGGCAGGTGGTAGCGAGTGGCACTCTCAACGAGATACTCGCCAATCCCAACAGCCTGACCGGCAGCTACCTGAACGGGACCATTTCAATTGCACCACGCACGGTACGGAGAAGCGGGAACGGAAAGGATATCGTGATCCGGGGGGCGCGGGAACACAACCTTCGCGGCATCGACGTGCGCTTTCCGCTCGGCACGATGACGGTCATCACCGGTGTTTCCGGCTCGGGAAAGAGCACGCTGATGTCGGATCTCCTGTATCCGATTCTCCAGAATCGCGTCGGAAAGGGACACCTGCCTGAGGGACGCTTCGATTCTGTGACCGGTGTCGAAGAGATCGACAAGATAGTCAACATCGATCAGAGTCCAATCGGTCGAACTCCGCGATCGAATCCTGCGACCTACGTCGGACTGTTCGGCCTCGTACGGGAACTGTTTGCGGGCCTGCCCGAATCCCGTGCCCGCGGGTACAAATCCGGACGATTTTCGTTCAACGTGAAAGGCGGTCGTTGTGAGAATTGCCAGGGTGCCGGAACGATAAAGATAGAGATGCATTTTCTGCCCGATGTGTATATCACCTGCGACGTGTGTAATGGAAAGCGGTTCAACCGGGAAACGCTCGATGTGCGATACAAGGGACTGAATATCCACGAGGTGCTCGAGTTGTCGATCGAGCAGGCGAAGGATTTCTTTTCCGCAATTCCGCAAATTGCCCGCAAGCTCGAGACGCTCGACTCTGTCGGACTCGGCTACGTCAGTCTCGGTCAATCGGCACTGACGCTATCCGGCGGAGAGGCCCAGCGGGTGAAGCTCTCTCTCGAACTATCTCGCAGGAGCACCGGACGCACGTTCTACATCCTGGACGAGCCGACGACAGGATTGCATTTCATCGATGTGAAAAAGCTTCTTGAAGTCCTGCACATCCTGGTTGATAATGGGAACACTGTGGTGCTGATAGAGCATAATCTCGACGTGATATGTCAGGCAGATTACGTTGTCGACCTTGGCCCGGAAGGGGGAGACAGGGGCGGTTCTATCATCGCAACCGGCACGCCGGAGGAGATAGTCGCCGTTCCTGAATCGCACACCGGTCGGTACGTCCAGGAAGCATTGGCCCGGCACGCCTGACCGAGCACTCTGGAATGGCGGCACGGTCAGGTTCAAACTTCAGCGAGCGCAGGCTCATCCGCACTCTCCTGTTCTGCGGAGCCGTTGCGGTGTCTGTCGGTTTGTCGGCACAGGCGGCAGTTGCGCAGAATGCGGTAAAGCCGCCTCCCGCGACTCCCGGAGCACAATCAACCCCAGCCGCGACCCAAAGCAGTGCTGTACCGACGGCCACTCCAGCGCAGACGGCAACCGAGCTTCTCGCGCTATCGGTTCCGAAGGACATCGACACAGCAAGCTTCTATCAGCTTGCCGCATGGCTCAAGCAGCTGGGCCTTTCAACTCAGGGGACACGTACCGAGCTGATGGCCCGGCTCTATGACCACTACGGTCTGAAGCCTCCGGTTGAAGAGCCTCCACAGAATGCGCAGCAGATCATTACCATTGAGGCGGCGAATCAATCAAATTACTTCCGCATAGAGCAGCCGAATCAGCGCTATCTCAGACTGAGCGGTGGCGTGAGCCTGAGGCTGGTGGACAAGAAGACGGGGGATGTGCACCAGATAAAGGCTGACGAGATCGTTTTCAACCAGACTGAAGATCTGCTCACCGCGCGGGGGAACATTGTCTATACTGTCACCAACAGCGGCAAGAAGGAGGTGTTCACCGGAGATGGCCTGACATTCCGATTGAACGACTGGGACGGTTTCTTCATCGACGGCACATCCCATCGCACTCAGCAGGTAAACAACAAACCGATCGACTTCGCATTCTCCGGGAAGTATATAAGTCGGTCGAAGGAAAATATCGTCGTGATGGACGGAGGGTCGATCACTTCATCAACCGCAAATCCTCCCTACTACACGATCCGGGCCCGCAAAATATGGGTGCTGGCGCAGGGCGAATGGGGGCTGCAGGATGCAGTGATCTACGTCGGACACGTTCCGGTGCTCTATTTCCCGTTCTTCTTCAAACCGGGTGACCAGGCGATTTTTCATCCTGCAGTCGGCTATCAGAGTCGCAACGGAAGCTTTCTTCAGACGACCGTCTATATAGTCGGCCAGAAAAAGGATACATCGAGCCCGCTCTCCTTCCTGCAGATCGGTGCAGATACGACCAATGCTCCGCGGGAGGCGCACGGGTTGTTTCTTCGCCTGAAGCCGGAAACACCGCAGGGAACGACTGCACCGGCACCGGCACCGGCGACCACGTCCGGAGGAACGGCTCAAGCTGCCGCTTCCCCACCGGCGACCGGGAGCACTCCCGCGGCAAAGACCGCCACTACGCCGGCCGCGCCACGTACCGCCGCAACCACTGGTCCCGGGAGCTGGACGCTCAAGGCAATCGGTGACGTCTACACGCGACTCGGGGCGATCCTCGCCTTGCAGGGCAACTTTCCCGGAGCGACTCCCGGCACGAACATCAGCTTCTATGCCGGGATTGCCGCAACGCGAAACCTTTATTCAACGAATTACTCACCGTTCTACCTGAATGCGGATGGAACGCTCAGTTCAGTCTGGAACAGCAGTTTTCTCCTGGGTGGATCGGTTCCATTCAGGTATCGCTTCGACTTTGAGTCGACAACCTCGACGCCGATACTCTCACTCGGCGTACAGATGCCGTTCGTCTCCGACCCCTATTTTCTGCAGGACTTCTCGAATCGCTCGGAGGATATGGATTGGGGGCAGGTGCTCGGACTCGGAGGTGCTGCGACCATCACGCCGCCACTGATATCGACATTCACGTGGCAGGTTACAAGCGCGGTCAATATTCCCACCGCCGGCGTAACGCCCTATCTCTCATCGCTCTCGATCTCCCGTCTGAATGCGGCGGTGACATGGCAGTCACGAAAGAGTACAACCTGGAACGGTACCGGAACCCTACCGGACAATCTGGCGACGGCGATTGCCTCAGACGGTTCTGCCGGCAGTCCGAGTCTCTATTTCTTTTTCCCCGATCTCATCACGATCCCGGACTTGGGGCTCAATGTCGGTGGTACCATCTTTTCGATCCCTTCAGCGGCAGCAACCGCCACGGCTAAACCGGCTACGGCGGCGGACAGCGGGAGCCTGATTGCGCCGTGGCAGACGGTCAAGAGTGATACGACTCCGGAGGCAAAGAACGGTGGCGGTCAGTTCATTCTGCCGTCGCTCCAGCAGGACATTGCGACTGCAACTATTCCAAACGTGTTGAATGTCACCCTCGGCTATGGTTTTACCCCTGGAATGACGCTGCAGACGCAGACTGACTCTGCGGGCTGGACGGATCCTTCTCTGGTAGACTACCGGCTTCTCTACTGGACGCTTCAGTCGCAGGACAGCGCGTCTCTGACCTATGGCGCGAGTCTCTACCAGAATCTGGTGTCGCTCTCCGGCAGTCTCGGTGTGAGCGGTCAGTACCGGACGGTTTTCAGCCGTGACTCCTCCGTGAGCGATGCAAGCTGGCAGGCGTACATCCAGAGTGCCGCACTATTCTCCACGCTGGGGGTCACGAACACCGTCACCCTTGCAACCCAGCCATTTCAGTCGATCTCGGCATTGTCGCAGTCATCGTTGAGCTACAACCTCGGGCTGCGACTGTTCAACCGTGCATCGCAGCTTGACGCCAACGGAAACCCTGTCTACGTGAATAGCGGGCCAAGCTGGGATGCCACCGGCGTGACCGCACAGTCTGTTCAACTCAATCTCGTGGCCTCGGCGCTTGATGCCGCGCAGCAGCTTCAGCTGACTGCTGTACTTCCCCCATTGCAGCAGCAGCTCACCGGTGCTTTGACGCTGCGCACCGGACCGCTTCAGAGTGCTCTCTCCGCCGGCGTCACCTACCCCGCAGGTGGATTATCCGGACCGCCGACCTATCAGTTGATGACTGCTACCGAGACGCTCAGCTTTGGAACGCTCGGGCAGCTGCAGCAGCTGTTTCAGTTCGATCCGCAGTCGAACCTGTTCAAGCAGGCAGTATCGTCACTCACGCTCGGCCCGGTGACCGCATCGATGTCGTTCAACTACCTTGATTCATACACGTTCGCCGGCATCGGAAACGGATGGACGGATAATCTCGATCCTGCATTGAGGGCCCAGAGCCTGAATCTGGGAATCCAGGGGACGTGGACTCCTGCACCATTCTGGAAGAACCGTATTACATTTTCTCTTGGCGTCAACTCTCAGTGGCAGCTGAACATGGTCAAGTTTACCGACAGTACCTTCACGTTTGGATTGAACCTGACGCTTCACATCGCGGATTTTATTGACTTCAGTTTCTCCTCGCTGTCTCAGAACAGCGTTACCTATCTCTATATCCCGGAGTACGCAGCCGCAATCGGGAGACAGTGGAGGAATCCGCTGACCGATCTTCTGCAGTCGTTCAACTTCTTCAGCAATCAGGACCGGCAGAATTCCGCGTTCAAGCTCCAGCAGCTTGCGTTCACCGCGACCCACGACCTGGGCGACTGGACACTGTCGGTCACCTACAGCGGATCGCCGCAGCTTGGCACGACCACCCCGCCGCAGTACACCTGGACGAGCCAGGTTTCCATCGTTGTGGACTGGAAACCAATTCCTGAACTGAAAGGCGGGGTGCAGTTGAATCAGAACGTGCTGCAGATCAACCAGTTCACCTCCACAACTTCAACCGGGACAACCACCCCGTGATGGAACCGATCGCCGGACAATGCTACCTTGACTTTTGGAGTTGGCAACCTGTAAGCTACAGGTGAGGAGTCATATTGGTAAAAAGCGCAAGTATTGTTCTCGAAAATCCGGCGCTGCTCGCAGATGTGTGCGGCGTAAATGACAGCAACCTGAAAGTCATCGAAGAGCTTATAGGTACGCGCATAATCTCCCGGGGAAACGAGATTTTCCTGGAAGACGGTAACGACGAGAAGAGCAAGCTTTTGACCGAGATCCTCGACGAGCTGCGACTTCATGTGGAGCTTGGCCACTCACCCGGACCGGACCTGATACGATCGGTGGTTTCTTCGATATCGGAAGACAAGTCAGGAGATGGCGATCCGGATGCAGTCCGGCAACCGCGCGGAACCGACCTTCTTCGCACGTCGTTCGTCCATATACCCGGCGGTATCACCAAAGTGTTTCCTCGCAGCGTCGGACAGGCGATGTATGTTCAAGGAATGAACAGTTACGATATGTCCTTCGGCATCGGACCGGCCGGAACGGGCAAGACGTATCTCGCAATGGCACATGCGCTTTCCGAGGTACTGTCTCGAAAAAAGCGCAAACTGGTCCTGACCCGTCCGGTCGTGGAAGCGGGCGAGAGCCTCGGTTTCCTGCCGGGCGACCTCACCCAGAAGCTGAATCCCTATCTGCGGCCGCTGTACGACGCAATGGAATCGCTCCTGCCGGTGGAGACGGTCAGACGGATGGAGGACTCGGGAGTCATTGAGATTGCGCCGCTTGCCTATATGCGCGGGCGCAGTCTGAAGGACTGCTACATTATTCTCGACGAGGCACAGAACACCTCGCGCGAGCAGATGAAGATGTTTCTGACACGCATGGGCGAAGGGTCCAAGGTTGTCATTACCGGTGACGTTACCCAGATCGACCTGCCGAAGAAGAAGGAGTCAGGGCTGCTGCACGCAGCTCGCGTGCTCAGCGATATTCCTGAGATTCGATTCAATTACTTCACCAGCAGGGATGTTGTGCGCAGCATGCTGGTGCGAAAGATTATCCACGCATATGAGAACGAACAAAGTGAATAGTGAATACGGAGAGCAGCCGGCAGAACCTCCGAGTACGAAGACGGAGGGACGATGATGAATTTCGTCGAGGTGTCAGTAGAGGGTGTAGAATCACCCGAGTGGCTGGATCGGCTCCAGCATTTCTGCCTTGCTGCTTTAAAGAGGATGGGCAAGTCCGGTTGGGAAGTATCCCTCCTGCTGTGCGACGACGCGTTCATCCGCGACCTGAACCGAAGATTCCGTGACAAAGACGAACCAACCGATGTGCTATCCTTTGCGCAGGATCCCTCTGAAGTGCCCGGATCGGCAGATGATGAGGATGAGATCCCCTTCGTCGCAGGCGACATCGCTATCTCCCTTGATTCCCTCGCGCAGAACGCGCGGGACTTCAGCGTGGGGGAGGAAGAGGAGTTGAAGCGGCTGGTAGTACACGGACTTCTCCATCTTTCAGGGATGGATCATGACACAAACGAACCGGAAGAGGAGATGCTCCTGTTCCAGGAGCAGGTACTTACTGATCTTGCACAGGAGCGGATATTTTGAAGAATTCCGGCATATTGAAAAAAATACTGGGGCGCCGGGAAAAGCTGGACGGTGGTGAAGAGTTCAAAGCGCTCAATCTCGAAAAGCAGGACATGATTCGCGGCATTGTCGAGCTCTCGGAGACCACCGTGAAGGAAGTCATGGTGCCGAGAATCGACGTCGCCTTTGTCTCGATTCACATGAGCAGCCGGGAGCTGCTTGAAAAAGTAATCGAATCCGGTCATTCCCGGTACCCGGTGTACAAGGAAACCATCGATAATGTGGTGGGCGTGCTCTATGCGAAGGATCTGCTGCAGTTCCTCTTCCGGGAGGATGAAATCAGCATCGAGCGGATCATCCGGAAACCGTTCTTCGTACCGGAGAGCAAGAGACTCGACTCTCTGTTGCGGGAAATGAAACATCGACGCGTTCATATTGCCGTAGCTGTCGACGAGTATGGCGGCGTCTCCGGAGTGGTATGCATGGAAGACATCATCGAGGAGATCGTAGGCGACATACAGGATGAGTTCGACAACGAGAAAGAGGAGGTGCTCGAGATCGGCGAGGGCACCTATCTGGTTGACGCACGGGTAAATCTCGAAGACCTCAACGAGGAGTTGCAGTCGGCAATTCCGGAAGACGAGTTTGACACCCTCGGAGGCTATGTGTTCGACCTCTTCGGCAAGATTCCGGTCAAGTACGAGAAAGCAAGCCGCGACAATATGGATTTCATCATTCAGGAAATGGACGGTCACAAAATCCGCACGGTCAAGATAGTAGTTCATCGTCCGGAGCAGGAAAAGGAACGGGAGCGTGCGCAATAGCCGTCGCTTCTGCACAAACTGCCGTAGTCCCATTACGCAGGGTATCTACCTGTTTCTTGCAATCGCCGTTGCCGCGCCCATTGCCGCGCAGAGTCAGTCTCCGACTCCGACCGCGCGTGATCTGTTTCGCCAGGGCCAGAGTGCCGAAACCTCCGAAAACTACTACCGTGCCATCGAACTCTACATCGAGTCACTGAATCTGAATCCATCGTACCTGCCGCCAATGCTCGGACTCGCCGACGCGTATTACGCTATCAACGAGTTCGATGCGGCGCTCAAGTACGTGCAGCAGGCGCAGAAATACGCCGGAGACAGCTCCTCAGTCGAAAACCTGCATGCCCGAATTCTTCTGGGACTCGGGCAGATCGACGCGGCACGGAAGCTCTATCAGACGGTGCTGGCCGGAGAGCCGTACAACATCGAGGCGCGTATCGGACTTGCCGAGCTTTCAGTTGCGCAGGGCAACACCGATGGTGCTCTTGCCGAATATCAGGAGGCCGTGCGCCTTGAGCCGCAGAACCGGAAGGCGCTGCTCTCTCTCGCGCTGATCTACCGGTCCCGGGGCCAGTACGATATTGAAGGCAAGTACATCAAACTCGCACTCCAGTATCACTCCGATAGTGCACTCGTCCATCTGCTTGCCGGCGAGTATTTTCTCTCGGTGGGGGAGACCAATCAGGCACTGACGCAAGCGCAGACGGCAATTGCGCTGCAGCCCGACTATCCTTCCGCGCTGATACTGCTCGGCACGATCTATCTGCATTCGGGTGATTACGCCAAGAGTGCGGCAACCATGGATCAGCTCATTTCCCAGTACGGAAACCGGCCCGATTCGCCGGGACGTGGCACGAACGGCGAGCTGCCGCTTGCATGGTATCTGAAGGCGATTGCCCAGGACAAGCTCGGTCGGCCGGCGGATGCTATTCAGAGCTTTCAGCGCGAACTCGCACTCGACCCGAGTGACGAGGTTGCCCGTCTCGCAATGGAAGCGGTCGTGAAGGCGAGTCTGCCACTCGAGTCGCCGAAACGGGACGCATTTGCAGCGTATCACTTCAAGCTGGCAAATGACCTTGTTTCGCAAAATCTCTTCCAGCACGCGCTGTTCCAGTACCGGCAGGGGCTGCAGATCGCTCCCTACTCTCTGAAGGGGCGGATTGCGTTCGCAGACATCTACCGCTTCGAAGGTTTTCGCGCGAAGTATGTGAACGAACTCGATGTGCTGAGAAATATCGGCTACAAGGATAAGTCGATTACCGACAACCTGGAGATCTACCGCAGCCTGCTTGAAGGATCGGTCGCAAGTGACTGGAACATCAATCAGTTTCAGTTAAGCCGTACTGAGACATCGGTTCTGGTCTATCAGATTCCTTCTCGCAACGTATTGAGTCATCCAGACTCAGGAACCTACTTCGCCTCCTACCTTCGCGATCTTCTGCTTGGATACGAACTGGTCCAGAGTCCAAAGCCTGCACAGACGGTTCAATCGTTTTCGGATGCATTCGCATCCGCTCGCGCGTCCGGCAGCGACTACTTTGTCATCCTGTCTATCGATGAGAGCAATCGTACCGTCAAACTGACCGGGACGTTGTATCTCTCCCGCACCGGTGCAGAGACTGCTTCGTTCACCGTCTACCGCGCAGGCAATGACAGGATCCGTCAGGCTACCGCGCAGCTGGCCGATGAAATCCACGCGCTCTTCCCGATATCCGGTACGCTCATCGCCCGTAATTTCGGCACCGGCGTGATCGATCTCGGGCAGATGCACGGAGTGAACGTGGGTGACGTGCTGACCATCGTTCAGTCGGGCCAACTGTCGCGCAGCAGCGATGGTTCGGCGATAGTCTACCCGGCGCAGGCTGTGGAAGGCACCTTCACGGTGACCCGAGTCGACGATGCTGTTGCCGAAGGAACGCTCAAACAGCAGGGTTACACCGACCTTATGAATGTTGGCGACTCGGTGATCTATCCTCCCAAACAGAAGCCCCAGCAGCCGGCCGCGAGCGTGCTCTTTCCGCCTCTGTTTCAGCGGCTGCGGAACCTGCGGTAGTGAGCGACTCTGCCGTTCCCGAAGCGATTAGGCTCATTCGTTGACAGCGCGGTCGGTTTCACGTATAGTGCAGGTATCCGCGTGAGTTGTATGAAGTTCCACGTTCCTTATCGTGATGGATATACCATTTAGTCGTGCATAACAGGCACGTGATCAGACCGTGCTGTGCCTCGTTCACGCGTTCGGAAGGAGTGAAATCATGGCTGTGCGAACCCTCAAGGATATCGACATCACCGGCAAGAAAGTGCTGGTTCGGGTCGATTTCAATGTGCCGATAAAAGACGGCAAAGTAACCGACGATACCCGCATCGAGGGAGCTATCCCCACTATAGAGCACATTCTGTCGACCAAAGGCACGCGGCTGATCCTGATGAGTCACCTCGGTCGTCCGAAGGGGAAGAGCAACCCGGATATGAGCCTTGCTCCAGTTGCCCGGCGTCTTGCAGAAATGCTCGGTAAGCCGGTAATCATGGCTTCGGACTGCATCGGCCCCTCTGTCGAAAAGCTCGTCGGGGAGATGGCGGCGGGACAGATCGTACTTCTCGAGAATCTCCGGTTTCACCCCGAAGAGGAGGCGAACGATCCGACCTTCGCGAAACAGCTAGCGGCACTCGCCGACGTCTACGTAAGTGATGCGTTCGGCACCGTTCATCGTGCACATGCTTCAACCGAAGGAGTCACAAAATTCCTTCCCTCGGTCGCAGGCTACCTCATCGAAAAAGAGATGAAGTTTTTCGAGCCGTTACTGAAAGCTCCCGCAAAACCTTTTGTTGCTATCATCGGCGGAGCGAAAGTTTCAAGCAAGATCGAGGTTCTCAACAATCTCATTACCAAATGCACCACTCTCGTCATTGGCGGCGGAATGGCCTACACCTTCCTGAAGGCCCAGGGTCACACAATCGGGAAGTCGCTCGTCGAAGAAGACTATGTTGAAACGGCAAAGCAGCTCATCAGCAAGAGTGCCGAGCTGAAGGTGGATATAATTCTTCCGCTCGATCACGTCGTTGCGACAGAGTTCTCCGAGACTGCCCGTCCGGAGCCGATTGATTCTGTAGATATACCCGACGGGAAGATCGGCATGGATATCGGGCCGAAGACACTCCAGGCGATGAAGGATCGCATAGCTCACGCGAAGAGTCTCGTCTGGAACGGTCCGATGGGCGTCTTCGAGTTTGATGCGTTCGCGAAGGGTACGCTCGAGACTGCCAAAATGGTAGCCGACTGTGCCGGTACAACAGTCGTTGGCGGTGGCGATTCGGTTGCAGCGGCAAACAAGTTCCACCTCGCTGACAGGATGGATCATGTGTCCACCGGCGGCGGTGCATCCCTCGAGTACCTCGAAGGAAAGATCCTGCCGGGAATTGCCGCACTCGAAAAATAGATCAGGAATATTCAATCAAGGAGACTTCGGTGAGAACAGCATACATGGCCGGTAACTGGAAGATGCATAAAACTCCGAGCGAATCCGCCGCTTTTGCGCGCGAGCTGAAACGTGCGCTGTCCCATGTGGGACACAAGCTGATGGTTGCTCCCGCATTCCCGTGCATTTCCGCGGTAGTTGATGTGCTGAAGGGAACGAATGTTCTCGTTGGCGCGCAGAATATGTCATCAGAGGAGCAGGGCGCTCATACCGGTGAGGTGTCGGTCCTCATGTTGAAGGATCTCGGAGTACGGGTAGTCATTCTCGGCCACTCGGAACGCCGTCACACCTACGGGGAAACTGACAAGTTCATCAATGCGAAGGTACAGCTTGCGCTCAAGCACGGCATGGAGATCATCCTCTGCGTCGGTGAGACACTTGAGGAACGTGAGGCAGGCAAAGTGGACGATGTGGTCAACGGTCAGCTTGCGGGCGGCCTTCACGGTGTGAGCGAGTCTCAGCTTCCGGGTATAACGATCGCGTACGAACCGGTGTGGGCAATCGGCACCGGACGAAACGCGACCCCCGAGGATGCGGATGCCGTGCACCGCACGATCCGAAACACGATTTCAGCCATGTACTCCAAAGCTGCTGCCGAGGCAATGGTCATTCAGTACGGCGGTTCGGTGAAACCGGATAATGTGAAGAGTCTGATGTCGATGGCCAATATCGACGGCGCTCTGGTCGGCGGCGCAGCTTTGAAGATCGACAGCTTCGAGCCTATTGCTAAATTCGACCAGATGTGATGAAATTCGGGTTAACCACCCGTCAACGTTCAAAGGGAAGAAGGTACATTTTTCATGGGCGCAATCAGCATTCTGCTCCTTGTAATATTCGTCATCGCAGCAATTCTCCTCATTCTTCTGGTACTTATCCAGGATGAGCAGGGGGAGGGACTCGGTGGAATTTTCGGCGGCGGCTCGTCCACCCCGATCGGCAATCGTTCCGGCAATATACTTACCAAGACGACAACAATTCTGGGTGCCATTTTTCTGGTGACAGCCTTTGGCCTTGCCTGGCTGAACCGCACACCAAGCTCCGGAAACCCGGCAGCTGCAGCTCGAAAGATCGAGGCTCAGCAGTCAGCAGGTGTTGAATGGTGGAAGACGAATGCCGCTACAACCGGATCGACCTCCGGTAGCGCAACGACGGCCACCAATCCGCCGGCAGCCGCATCCGCGGGTTCCACCACGACAACCGGTGGCACCCAACCGGCAGGAACGACCGGGAAGTAATTGCTTCTTTCGCGGACAGGAGATCCTCAGCCGTACGGCTGTTTTTCAGGCATAACAATGGTCGGAGGGCTGCATGCAGCTGCAAGATATTTTTTCTCCCGCCATGTTCAAGCTGAACCTTGAAGCAGAAGACAAGGAAGAGGCATTTGAGGAACTTGTGAGCCACCTCCTTGAGGTGTATCACATTGATTCCCGGAACGAGATTCTGGCCGCCATTCGAGAGCGTGAGGGAAAGATGTCGACCGGTGTGCAACACGGCATCGCAGTCCCTCACGGCAAGACCGATGCAGTCGATCGGCTGATGGGCGTAGTCGGCATATCGGAAAACGGCGTCGATTACGATGCACTCGATGGACAACCGGTGCACCTGATCTTTCTGTTGCTGAGCGCAGCGAAAGACGCGGGCCCGCATCTGAAGATGTTACGCAGCATTGCCATTTTACTTCAGTCACCCCAGTTCTACCCCGACATGCTCGCGTCAAAGAGTGCCGAACAGGCATATCGGACGCTTTGCCGTTACGAGGACACTCTTGGCATACAGGAGGGGTAAGCCATGCCGGGTGACGAGATTATCGATCGACTCCTTTCTACAGAGCGCCAGGCGGAAAAACTCGTAGAGGCAGCCCAGAGTGAGGCCGACCGGCAGGTTCGGGAACTTGAGCAGTCGGAACGACTCAGACACGCTGCGGAAGTAGCGGCGCGGAGCGAGAAACTCGCTGCCGAGCTCGCGCAGTTCAGTCGCAAGCTCGACGGAGAGCGCGAAGCCGCGATTGCTCAGTACAGACGGGAACTTGCGGACCGCCGCATCAACACGGAAGCACTCAATTCAGCAATAGACTCAATTCTTGATACGTGAGCGATATGAGCAAGATGTTTCGGTACGAATACGTGCAGGCGAAACTCCATGCAATCATCGGCTCTTCCTATGTCCGAAGGGACATTCGTCCACTGATCCGCGGTGCAGATGTGCACGCAATTGCGGATGCCGTATTGCCGGGGCGGCAGTATGACCTTCCTGAAATCGCGCTCGCGCGCCAGCTCCAGGAGGATCTCCAGTCGTCAATGTTCAATATCCTGCGTCGCATTCTGAAGGTGCTCTCGCCGGCGCCGCCGGTGCTGGTTCACCTGTTCCGACTCTACGAGTTCAGAATGGTTCGAACTTTTGCCGCGAGCATTCTCCATTCGACCGATGGAGAGCTCGATCAGCGGAAGGTCAGAATAGAGCCGTTCTGGGATCTGAAGGAACATGCGAACATGAAGCTCAAACCGGATGCCGAGTATTCGATAGATGTACTCCAGGGGAGCATCTATGAATGGGTGCTCGATGCGATGCAGAAGGATGACGTCTTTCAGATCGAGGTCATGCTCGACCGGAAATACTTCGCCGAGCTTCTGGAACTTGCGCGCGCAGTTCGTGGTTCCGAAGGTAAATCGGTGAGAGATCTCGTCGAGCTTGAGATAAATCTCCAGAACTACGTCTGGATACTTCGATTGCGTACCTATTTCAAATGGACGAGCGAGCAGATTGTTCCGCTGCTTGTTCCAGTTGGTCGGCGCTTTCCCGACCGGAATACTCGAGCGCTGCTTGAGATGCAACTGGATGCAATTGAGCCGATGGGTACATTTCGACACTCCTGGCTGTTTGCCTCCCAACCGACAGTCGACTTTCGTCGGATCGATCCGGCACTTGCCGAACAGGAGGCGGAGCTGCACCTGTTCCGGGCGGCGAGAGCTCTCTTTTACGGAAATCCCTTTTCCCTTGGCCTTGTGTACGCGTTCTGCAAGTTGAAGCAGTTTGAAGTCTCCCGCCTGACGACCGTACTCGAAGGGATCAAGATGATGCTCCCCGAGGACGAATTGATCGCGGCGGTGGGAACTCTCTGAGGTAACCATGCTGACCGAGCGGATGCGAAAAGTCGAACTCCACCTCCTTCACCGCGATATCGACGCGGTGCTCGAGTATCTTGGCAATTCGAAGTGTATGCAGATCGATCCTGCGACCATTCGCGCGGCAGAACTCGCTGAAGGTGAAGAAGAGGTAGTTCAGGCACGCCAGATCGCCGTCGCTCGGGGACTCACTGAGCTCGGCACTTTTCTTTCCGGCCCGTCGATCGGTGAGAATAGAGGGATTTCCGGCACTGCTGAAATGGCTGACGCAGCGGATCTTGAGCGCGCCGGCGAGTTGCTCTCCCTCGGGAATACGCTCATCGAGCGGCACCGGAATGTTGAACAGCACTTGAAGGCGCTACGCGGTACTCGCGACGAGGTGTCCGCGTTCGCCCGCCTTGCCGTACCCTTCAGTGAAATCGAAAACCTGACATTTCTTTCCATCCGCATCGGACGGCTTCCGACGGACAAGGTAGCCGAGGTCGAGCAGAAGCTCGGGGGGCGTGGTGTGCTGGTTCCGCTCAGCGCGGGAGACCGGATTCTCGCCGCAGCATCCCGAAAAGGGAGGTTTGCGCTCGACGGCGAATTAAAGTCAGCGGGATTTCAGGAGACCGGCACACCTGCCAACATGACCGGTGTGCCGCGCGATATCGTCATAGCACTTGAACGGGACCTGGAGAAAGCTGAGCGGGAGTTTGCGGAGGTCGAGCAACTGAGGCTCTCATTCAAGGCGACCTACGGCGAGTTGCTGCATGCGCTGCTTCGCCGTTTTGCAGTCGCTGCTCAGATTAACGAAGTGAAGCGTGGCCTTTCCACGTCGAAGACAGTCTATCGGCTGGCAGGATGGGTTCCTCAGAGTCTTGTCAGGACCATGCTCAAGGACCTCGAGGCGTGTACCCAGGAACGCATCGCGATCCGCGTGTACACACCCGGTGAGCTTGGCAGCGTCCGTGACGGAGCTGAAAAGGTGCCAGTGCGTTTGAAACACTCCGGTCTTGTCCGGTCGTTCGAGCGGATGGTCTTCTCCTACGGCGCGCCGCTGTACGGGACTATCGATCCGACGCCAATTGTCGCGTTCCTGTTCATCCTGCTGTTTGCAATCATGTTCGGCGATGTCGGACAGGGACTTGTCGGAGTCGCGGCGGGCATCATTTTCATTCACGGCAAGCGGATTCTCGGAGCCGACAGGTGGAGCAGATGGCGGCATTTCGGTCCGATTTTCATTGCAGTGGGAACAGCCGTGATGATAACCGGATTCCTCTACGGCTCGGTATTCTCCGAGGAGACAATGCTCATTCCGATCACCCGCACGTTGAGCACCTGGATCTTCGGAGAACCACGCGACCGGTTCATCTCGCTTCTGCCCGAAGGCGGTCTTGATCGCATATTCCTGTTCTTCGGTTTCACGCTTTCGCTCGGGATAATCATCAACTCAATCGGGCTTGTCATCAACATCTACAACCAGCTCCGGCTCAGGCGCTACCAGCAGGCATTCCTGACGAAGACAGGTCTAGCCGGGGCGATGTTCTTCTGGTACGCGATCTTCGTCGGTGTGCGGATGATTCTCGGAGGCACATTCACGGGTATCGACATTGCGCTGCTGTTTGTGCCGCTCACACTACTGTTCTGCGCAGAGCCGATCTACCGGATCGTGAACAGGGAGAGACCGATATTCCATGATGGTCCTTTGAGCTTTTTTGTCGCCGGCTTCGTCGAGATCCTGGAATCAGTCTCCTACTACCTGTCGAACTCGTTGAGCTTCCTGCGTGTTGCTGCATTTGCACTTTCGCACACGGTCTTGAGTCTCATCGTGTTCAAGATTGTCGAGCTGCTGCACGGGATGCCGGCCGATGTTGTATTTCAGACTCTGGTCATCATTATTGGAAATCTGCTGATCATCTTCCTTGAAGGGCTCATTGTTTCAATTCAGGTTATCAGGCTGCAGTACTATGAGTTTTTCTCCAAGTTCTTTACCGAGACAGGAGAAGAGTTTCACCCCTTTGCACTGAGGAGCGGAGTATGAAGAAGAGAGTGTTCCTGTTGATTGTTCTGGGACTTGTGTCGGCAGCTGCGGCATTCGCGCAAGGGACCACTGCAGCCGCTGGATCGAGTCAGAGTTTCAGGTACATTGCCGCAGCGGCAGCAGTCGGCCTTGCCTGTATCGGCGGCGGAATTGCAGTCGGTCAGATTGGTGCTGCCGCAATGGGCGCAATGAGTGAAAACCCCGATTTGTCAGGTAAGGCACTGCCCTACGTCGGTCTTGCCGAAGGAATCTGTCTCTGGGGATTCCTCGTAGCTCTGCTCATCCTGCTCGTATAACCGATGGAGTTCTACGTTATTGCCGAAGAGGAAATTGTCATCGGTTTCCGGTTCGTCGGCGTCGACGGCGCCGTTGCAGGATCACCCGATCAGGCGCGCGAGGCATTCAGGGCGGCAATCGATCCCGGAAGAGCGGTCCGAGTGCTGATACTGAGTGAAGAAGTGTCGTCCATGATCGAGTCGGATGTGCTCGACTGGCAGGCATCGGGCGAATATCCGCTCATTGTCGAAGTGCCGGGGCTGCACGGACGAATGAAGGGAAAACAGACTCTCGTCGACTCGATCCGCGAAGCGGTCGGTATCCACGTTTAGGGGCGCACATGGAAGAGATCAGAGACGCGCACACGCTCGAAAAGGAGATCCTGGACGACGCACGGAAAAGGGCTGAACGTATTCTCGGCTCCCGGCAGCGGACCATGGAAGAGGTAAGTGCATCCTGGCGGAAGCGAACCGAGGATCGCCTTGCCGAACTCGACCGTGCTCAGGCAGCGCGGCGTGAGCAGCTCGAGCTGCAAAGCAGAGCGGCGCTTCCGCTCGAGAAGACACGTGAGTTTCTCAACTTCGCGCAGAAATCGCTCGAGGACTCTGTGAGAAAGTACTTCCCGCACCTGTCCGAGGAACGGCTCATCGCACTGCTCGTCCGCGGTCTTGTTCCTGCGCGAGCAGTGATCGGCAGTGCGGATGTCACCCTACATTGCACGCGGATCAGCGCAGATGCCGCACTGCGCGCGGTGTCGCTCGCGCTGCCTGAGGTGCATCGGTCAGGCAAGGTGACTGTTGACGCGGGGGAGCTGCGAGCTTCGATAACAGTTACCGTAGAGTCCATGAGCGCAACGCTTGTGAGCTCCGAAGATCGTATCGAACAGGAGCTCCTCAGCAGACACCGGCGCGCACTCATCGATGCACTGCTCGAGGGGAAGGTCGAACCATGATCGAGGGTACTATCACGAGGGTGAACGGGCCGATCCTCGAAGCAGTCGGGCTGAGCGGCTCGGGATTGTATGATGTAGTCGAGGCAGGTACGCAGGGGCTTGTCGGCGAGATCATCCGCATGAAAGGAGAGATCGCCACAATCCAGATCTATGAGGACAACACGGGGATGAAGGTCGGTGAGTCGGTCCGCAGCGCGGGTCGCCCACTTTCAGTCCATCTTGGCCCGGGACTCATCGGACAGATCTACGATGGTATCCAGCGACCCCTCCGCGACATTTTTGCGCAGTCAGGAACCTACGTGCCTGCCGGCGTAAAGGTGCCGCCCCTCGACTCCGAAAAGCGGTGGCATTTCGTTCCCGCGGATCCTGGATCGAACGATAATCAGGAATCGGGGACACTTCTGGGTGTCATCCAGGAGACGCCCAGTATTACCCACCGGGTGCTGGTACCGCCAACCGTGACTGCCGGAGATCCTATTGAATGGATCGCCGCCGAGGGCGACTATACCATTAGTGAACCCGTGGCGCGTACGCGCGCAGGAGTGGACGTTACCGCATCGCACTACTGGCCGGTCCGCGTGCCCCGTCCATACCGTCGTAAACTTGCGGTGTCGGAGCCGCTTGTGACCGGGCAGCGGGTTATCGATGTGCTGTTCCCGATTTCGAAGGGTGGAACTGCCGCCATACCTGGCGGATTCGGAACCGGCAAGACGATGACTCAGCACGCCATTGCTAAGTGGTGCGATGCGGATGTGATAGTTTATATCGGGTGCGGTGAGCGCGGAAACGAGATGACCGATGTGCTCCGCGAGTTTCCCGAGATAGTCGATCCCCGCACCGGACGCTCCCTGATGGAGCGAACAATCCTCATTGCCAATACCTCAAACATGCCGGTTGCGGCTCGTGAAGTGTCGATCTATACCGGCGTGACGCTCGCGGAGTACTACCGCGATATGGGCTATCACGTGGCAATCATGGCGGACTCGACCTCACGATGGGCCGAGGCGCTGCGGGAGCTATCCGGCAGACTTGAAGAGATGCCGGCAGAGGAGGGATTCCCCGCCTATCTGCCGACCCGGCTCGCCGAGTTCTATGAACGGGGAGGTCGGGTTGAAACCCGGCTCGGATCCATCGGCTCCATTACGATAATTGGTGCCGTGTCACCGCCCGGGGGAGACTTTTCGGAACCGGTGACACAGCACACAAAACGGTTCATCCGTTGTTTCTGGGCACTCGATCGCGATCTTGCCAACGCGCGGCACTATCCTGCCATCTCGTGGCTCGAATCCTACAGTGAGTACGCGGACGAAGTACGGGACTGGTGGCAGCAGCAGGAGCCGACCTGGATGGATATCCGCGCGAAAGCCATGGAGATTCTGCAGAAAGAGGACCGGCTGCAACAGATAGTGAAACTGATCGGACCGGACGCGCTTCCGGACAATCAGCGCATAATTCTCCAGGTGGCCGACATGATCAAGAACGGATTCCTTCAGCAAAGTGCATTTGACGATATAGATATGTACTCTGTACCGAAGAAGCAGGTGCAGATACTCAGACTCATCGTTGAATACTACGAACGCGCCGAAAAACTCATACTTCAGGGTGCCACACTCACGATCATACGTGCGCTTTCGTGCACCGAGACTCTGGTCAGGCTGAAGAGTACGGTTCCAAACGACCGGCTCGACGACATGAAAGCCGCCGCAGACACTCTCAATCGGGAGTTCGACGAACTGACGAGGAGATACACGAAGTGAGAGGTCTCAGTTTCCGCGGTCTTGCCGGTATCAACGGTCCGATCGTCATCCTCGAGCGGCAGGAGAATATCGGTTTCGGCGAAATGGCGGTGATCCGCGACCGGGCAGGCGATGAGCGGGTGGGCCGTGTGCTCGAGTCATCGCGCGAACACGTTGCCATTCAGGTGTTCGGATCAACAACCGGGCTTTCGGTCGACGAGACGTATACCGAGTTCAGCGGCAGGCCGATGCAGATCACCGTCGGTGATCAGGTGCTTGGCCGCGTTTTCAACGGAATCGGTGAGCCTGCCGATGGATACGCACCGATTTTTTCCTCCGATTATCGTGATGTGAACGGAGAACCGATCAATCCCTACGCACGGGTCTATCCGCGTGACTTCATCCAGACAGGAATATCCGCAATTGACGGAATGAATACGCTCATTCGCGGGCAGAAACTCCCGATCTTTTCCGGCAGCGGACTTCCGCACAACAAGCTGGCAAACCAGATTGTGCGTCAGGCAAAAATACTCACCGCGGCCGAACCATTCGTGATCGTGTTCGCTGCAATGGGGGTAAAGTACGACGTTGCCCGCTTCTTCATCGACTCGTTCGAATCAAGCGGCGTACTTTCACGCGTTGCGATGTTTCTTTCGCTTGCGGATGCGCCCTCCATCGAGCGACTCATCACTCCGCGGTGCGCGCTCACTGCCGCCGAGTACCTCGCGTTCGAGCGTAACATGCATGTGCTGGTTGTACTGACCGACATGACCAACTACTGCGAGGCACTCCGGGAGGTCTCCTCGATTCGCGGCGAGATACCTTCCCGGAAGGGGTATCCCGGCTATCTCTACTCAGATCTCGCATCAATCTACGAACGGGCGGGGAAGGTCGAGGGATCAAGCGGTTCGATCACACAGCTGCCGATCCTGACCATGCCGAGTGACGACATTTCGCACCCGATACCGGATCTGACTGGCTACATTACCGAGGGGCAGCTGGTGCTCGACCGTGAGATGTCCCAGAAGGGGCTCTATCCGCCGATTTCCGGACTTCCGAGCCTCTCCCGGCTCATGAAAGATGGAATTGGCGAAGGGATGACCCGGGAAGATCACCGGGAACTTGCATCACAGCTTTTTGCGGCGTACTCCCGCGTGAAGACGATCCGGAACCTTGCGGCAATCATCGGCGAGGAGGAGCTCTCGTCGCTTGACAAGATGTACCTTGCGTTCGGTGATCGCTTCGAACGGCAGTTCATTACCCAGGGTGAGGACGAGAATCGCTCGATCGAACAGACGCTTGAATCAGGCTGGAAGATTCTCCACGAGTTGCCGAGGGAGGAACTCTACCGGGTGCGTGAGCAGATGCTCGTGCGTTATTTCGATGAGAAGGCTGAGACTTCACCGGGGGTCACCTGAATGGCAAAGCTGCACGTGCCGGCAACGAAGAGCCAACTCTTTCGTCTGAAGGGGCAGCAACAGATAGCGCAGGACGGCTTTGAGCTGCTCGAGCAGAAGCGCGAGATCCTGGTAATGGAGCTTATGCGCATGCTCGAGCGCGTCAAACTGCTTGAACGTGAACTTGACGAACAGGTGGAGAAGGCGTACGCGTCGCTGAAACGTATGCTTCTTGCTGTCGGACGCGCTCGGTCGGCGGAGATTTCAAGCAATGTGAAGTTCGGATTCGTAGTGCATGAGCGAGTACAGAGAATTGCCGGAGTGACCCTCCCATCGCTTGACGTGCAGATTCCGGACCTCGAACCGAAGTACTCCTTCATGGATACCTATTCCCATTGTGACCGCACCATGGTGGAGTTTTTTGAATTGCTGAAACTGGTCGGGCAGATGGCCGGAATCCGTACCGTCGTGTGGCGGCTTGCAAAAGAGGTAAAAAAGACGCAGCGCAGAGTCAACGCGCTCGAGAAACAGGTGATTCCCGACACCCGAGAAACAGTTGCATACATCCAGAGCGTGCTCGAAGAGCGGGAGCGGGAAGCTCTCTTCATCCAGAAGCAGGTCAAGTCCCGATTGGGAGGGTGAGATGAAGACGCTTTTCAGCAACATCGTGGTGGCGGTCAGTGGTTCCGATGCATCGATCAATGCGGCCAGGTTCGCTATCATGATGGGAAAGCAGTACCAGTGCAAGGTCACCGCAGTCTACGTCGTGGATACCGCGACACTCCGGCAGCTACTCCTGACGCGTATATTCATCGAAGAGGAGAGCCGGGAGTACCAGCAGAGTCTGCATGAAAATGGTCGACGGTATCTGCAGTTCGTCACCGAGATGGCCGCCGAAAAAGGGGTAACAATCGATTCGGTGCTGCGCGAGGGCGCAATCTACACCGAAATTCTGAAAGTTGCCGAAGAACGCAAGGCTGAACTGATTCTCCTCGGCGGATGGGAGAGCCGTCAGGATCAGCGGGACAGTATTTCGGTTGCTCACCGCGAGATCCTGTACTACGCCCGATGTTCGGTGCTGATCGTGAAAGAACGTGATGTCGAACAGCTATTCAAGTCCTGTTGATTACAGAGGAAAAACCAAAGCAGGTTCCCGTGATTCTACATATCCTTTATAATCTCCCGGACAGGGGGTACAGATGAGGATTGCCGTTGTCTTTGTTCCGGGTCGCAATCGGGACAAGCTTCTGAACATTGCGAAAGGGCTTGCCCGTGGTATCGAGCAACAGGGTCACCAGGTCGACATCGTGGACGGAAGCAGGGACGTCAATACCAAGCTGACCATCTATGAGTACATCTGCATCGGAACCGAACCGATCAGCTCCTTCGGTGGAAAGATCCCGCCTCGCATCGGCGAGTTTGTCGGCGGCGCGGGTATTCTCGTCGGGAAGAGATCCTTTGCATTCGTCATCAAGAGCGGTTTTTCGTCAATGCGGGCACTTACCCGGCTCATGAAGACGATGGAAGGCGAGGGGATGTTCCTGAAGTTTTCCGAAATTCTCCTCTCTCCCGAAGAGGCGGTCGAAATCGGAAAGCGACTCAAGATTAAATAAACGAAAATTGACTTTTAGATGGTCGCCGAATATACTGTATGGCTACTGGACACGTGATGACAACGTTGCACGCCGACTACTATGAAATCCTCGCAATAGACCGCTCGAGTTCATCCGAGGACGTCAAGCGAGCATTTCGTCGAAGAGCGAAGGAGCTGCATCCTGACGTCTCGGCATCCGGTGGCGATTCCGTAGAGCAGATGCGAATGCTCCTGAAAGCCTATGAGGTCCTCGGAAACCCGCTCAGGCGTGAGGAGTATGACAGGACCCTTCCGCGTCGACTGGACAAGTTCGACTACCGGGAGTTCCTGAAAAGCAGGCGGAACGATCCAGAGAGTCAATCACGACTCATTTTTTTCGATTTGCTTCACAAGCACGAAGATGACGCGGTTGCGTTGTACGATTTCCTCAGTACCGATGGATTCACTCTCGAGGGCAAACTGAACCGGGAAGATTTCATGGACTGCGCGTTTCTGCTTGCCGAGGAATACGAAACACGTGGCGATTATCTGAAGTCCTTTGATCTATTCACCACGCTTGTCACGTATGAACGTGAGAAGCCCTATTTTCGCCACTTTTTTGCGGAGATTATAGAACGGCTGAAAAGCCTCACTGTGACGAAGATGCGCGGAAACTTATCCGACAGGCAGGTTGTGGCCTGTCTCGAACAATTAGTGGCAATGAACCTATCGCGCAAGGACAGCGCATTCTTCCTGCGGAAGATTGCCGAATACTACTCCCGGAACGACGATCACGAACGGGCAGAGTACTACCTGCGCAGAGGGCTCGAGCTTGATGGCAGCCTTCCCGGCGTCAGAAAGCTCAAGCAGCGTATGGGGCTTGCGGATTGCCAATAGGAATTCCCCCTCCTGAGTGATACTCTTTGATGTGTCTCAATAGAAAACGAAATCACAATCGGCAGCGTTTTACCATAGAAACAGCAGCTATTACGGAAGGTTTTTCATGAAACGACTCTCAATCCTTGTCCCGGCGCTTCTGCTCAGTGCAGCAGGATCTCTGTTTGCTCAGGTTCTCGACGTCCCAGTGGCTCGCGTTGAGCTTTACACAGTTGACATCGTTACGCAGCGAGAACTTCAGCAGGACCTGAGCCTGCTCGCGCAGCAAGTACATCAGGACATTCCGGCGACCCAGCGAAAGCAGTACCTGGAAGCAAAAATCGGGGAACTCCTGGTTGTCCAGGCCGCGAATCATGCAAATGTGCAGGTTACTCAGGCGGAACTTGACAACGCCATCGCTCAGAAGAAACTGCAGGCCGAACAACTCTATAATTCGGCCCTGACCGACCCACAGTTCCAGCAAATCATCCAGAATCAGGGAATTACGTGGCCGGACTATCAGAGTCAGATTCGCAAGCAGCTTCTTGAGGAGAAGTACATCCATCAGGTGCAATCCTCCTACTTCGCAAACCTGCAGGAGCCGACCGAAGCTCAGATTGAGCAGACGTATCAGGATAACGCGACGAGCTTCACGAATCCGGCAATGGTGCGGTTCGACTACATCGCAACCGACATTCGAAACGCTACTGACGCGCAGCGGGCTGCAGCGCTGAAGAAGATCAATTCACTGTATCAGGACATCCGCACGGGAAAATCTACATTCGATCAACTACTGCAGAACTCGGTGAACGACACGAGCTACACCGGTGGTGATTTTGGCTATCTGATGCGTAACGACCCGCGGACGCAGAATATCCTCGGCCAGAGCTTCATCGACTCCGTGTTCGGCCTGAAGCTTCACGAGATCAGCCAGGTCATTCCGTCCCACGTCGGCTACTACATTTGTCGGATTACCGATAAGCGCATGCCGAAGATACTTACGCTCGACGATCCGATTCTTCCCGGTTCCAAGATCACCGTTCGCGAACGGATTACGCAGTATCTCATGGCGCAGACTCAGCAGAAGGCGTTTGCTGACGCGGCAAAGAACCTGATTGACCAGCTCAAGCAGCAGGCAAACATCAAGATTTATGAGGAAAACCTCAACTGGTAGCAACTATGTTGACCCGCAGAAAGGGAAGGATCATCGCGTTTCAGGCCATCTATGGATGGGAGTTTACCCGTGCTCCGCTCCACGACGTGCTTCATCTGACGTGGCTTGAAGCGAACAGTCCTGCCGAGGATTCGGAGCCGGATTCCGATTCCGGGGAGTCAGTCGAACTGACCTTCCCTCGTCTGCTTGTTGCCGGGACGATAGAAAATATCGAATCGATCGATCGCACGATCAAGGCTCAGCTGAAGCACTGGGATTTTGATCGGGTGGTCAGGGCCGACCTCGCCATCCTGCGCATGAGTGTTTACTCATTACTGTACCAGCCGGAAATCCCCGCTTCGGTGACTATTGATGAAGCAATTGATATTGCGAAAGAGTTCGGTACCGACGATTCCTACAAGTTCATTAACGGCGTCCTTGACGGGATCCGAAAAGGACTGAAAGAGAATCAAACGGGGACGAGCGAATAGAATCGATGAGCGAACCGGCGGGATCGTCCAGCATGTTTCGCAGACCGTTGATCCGAATCCTGCTGCTCGTCGTCTGGTGCGTCGTGCTCGCGCTCGCGGTCGGGCTCACCCTCAAACTTGTCCATCAGCACCGGCTCACTCAGAGTTACAGCGCGGCGCTGGGTACCGCAGATGCGGACCTCGCGTCGGATGATCTCCCGGGAACCGTCGACGCGCTCCGTACGGCCTCCTCCAGCGCACAAACTGCAACCGAGTGGCTCTCGATACTCCGGCGGGCACGCGACGTCTCCACGCGGCAGCACGCCGCTTCAGAGCCGTGGCAACTTGTTGAGGAACTCGGCCGGAAAGCGGTAACGATGTTCCCCGGGAACCAGGATTTATGGGCAGTTGTGATATGGGCGGAGATAAAAGACGGTAAGGGCGTCGCGGCTTCAGATTCAGCAACCTATCTTTCAGGATCCCGGTACGAGTCACTCAGAGTTCAGGCGCTTCTGCAGGCAGATTCGACGCTGGCCACTCAACCAGCATCGAAGAACCTTGAGCTACTCTCCAATCTTCCCGCTTCCCATGACCCGAATGCGTTCCGTATAGCAGGGGACCTCACCGGCGACAACCGGTTCTATGTGGATATGGTGCTCCTGCAGGCGCAGAAGTCGGTCGCCGACGCGTTGCGTGAGTTTGGCCGCTACAGTCTGTCGCAGATTGCTCCATCTGTCGGCGTGCTTCTCGCCTACGACAGCGGCGATTTTTCTGTCGCACGCGCATACCTTCAGGCCGAACCTGGACGAGTTGCGGTCGGACCGGAGATGGTCCTTCTGCAGGCTGATATGGCAATGGCGGAAAATCGGTATACCGATGCTGAGGGCATGTACCAGTCGCTTATTCAGCAGGCGCCTGATGTCTCTCCCGTACCCTATCAGAATCTCGCCTATATTGCGGTCAGAAAGGATCAGACACCGGAGACCACCGACGCATCGGTACTTGCTGTTCCGCAGATTGCCGGGAAGGACCGGCTGCCGCGCCTGCTCTCTCCCCACGGCGGGAACATTGCGGACAGATTGCTCGCTCAGGGACTGCACAGTTTCCCGGATGATCCGGATCTGATTCGAACAAGGGCACAACTGCTCCTCACAATGGGCAATTCCGATCTTGCCGGCACAATCGTCGGAGCCTATCTGAGTGACCATCCG
>DATKUC010000182.1:0-2064 GCA_035530835.1 Spirochaetia bacterium | reverse complement strand
CAAGCGGTTCAATGCGCCGATTGAGTTTACCGTTACCGATCCAATGATTACTTCGAGCAGCCAGTACCTTGAGACAACCCCGGCCCGGCCGCCTGAGGTCATCAACGCAAATGCGGCAACTCAAATCTCAGGCGATTCACTGTCGCATCCGATGCGAAGTGGTTCGGATGGCTGGATCATCACCACTCCTCGAACGGCACTGCACGGTATGAAGTCAGGCACCTGAGTCTTCAGAGAGGTACTGAACCAGATCCTGTCTGACGCGTTCCCACGCCTCAATCGGTCCCGGTACGACAGTGAAGAGAGGATGCGTTCGGGGCGACACATCCTTGGGAAAGAGTGATTCGGGTGCCCGACCGGAGATCTTCCACCGCAACAGCAGTTGTTCGTAGGCGAGCTGGCCCGTGGTTACAGGCAGAGTCGCGACAGGAAGTCCCACGTGAATGAGACTCCTGTCGAAGTGATAGCCGCGGGCCACGGCCTCCGCATAGAGCGCGACCAGATAGCAACCGGCGGCGGCAACGGGATTGTCGGCGCGGCGAAATCTGTCGAGCTGCGGATGTGCCCGGTATCCAACCGTGAGGCCTTCAAGTACTCCCTGGGCAAGCAGTGCCTCCCGCCAGGCAGCCACAAGCCCCTTCGTATCAAGATAAGACGGATGCAGACTCCAGAGGCGCATATGCATCGAAGGTATATCACGAAAAGAGATATTGTCAAGCTACGTACTGGAACTGAAACTCAATATGTGTTACAGTTATGAACTGAAATGACCGACATCGAAGAGACAACAAGAGAAGAACGCTTCAGTGACCGCCTCAGGCGGCTGAGACTCGAGCGGAAGCTGCGGCAGATCGATCTTGCCCGCACCCTTTCGCTCGCGCAGACAACCATCGCGAACTACGAACGGGGAACCCGATTTCCGGACGAGGACGCGCTTCATCGCTTTGCCGACTACTTCAGGGTCACCCTCGACTATCTGCTTGGTCGGTCACCGGAGAAGGGGGATGAACAGCAGGAGAGTGAACCGTACGCCGGGCCGGCGACCGGGTCAGGCAGCGAATCAGACGGAACGGGGCTGCAGGCTGCAGGCTCGGCGTTCGAACAGTTGAAGGCGGAGTATCTTGACGCACTTCTCGGTGGTGACACGAAACGTGCGCGCATTCTCGTGGATGCGGCGGCAGATTCAGGCAGTACCGTCAGGGATATCTACGTGGGAGTGTTCGCGCCAGTCCTCAATGAAGTTGGCAGACTCTGGATGGCCAGCGAAGTCGGAGTTGCCACCGAGCACTTCGTATCCGAAGTGACGAAAGGCCTCATGGCCCATCTCGCCTCAAAAAGCCGGAAAGAGGTCAGACCTGCCGGTCACGCGCTCCTGCTGTTATCAGCCGGAGGAGAACTTCACGACATCGGTCTGAAGATGGTAAGCGACCTGCTTGAACTCGATGGATATGAGGTCTACTACCTGGGTGTGAACGTGCCGAGCAACGAGGTGATTGCCATGATAATCGAACATCACGTCGACATACTCGGAATCTCGGTCACAATCACCGAGCACATGGAAGCGGCGACTCTGCTGATTCGTGCTATTCGAGGGGTCGCTGCAACGGCCTCCACGCTCATCATGGTCGGGGGGCGGGCGTTCAATCACTCCCCGTCGACTCTCTGGAGCGAAATGGGCGCAGACGGCTGGGCACCGGATGCCGTAGAGGCAATTGCGTGCGTCAGGCGACTGCTCGGCGAAGCGTAGCCAGATTACGGGAGCCCGGCGCCGAATATCGGTGCACCGAAAACTATCGCAGCGAAGAAGAGTACCTGAATAAGCGTATACCACAACGGCAGAAGTGTTCCGATTTTTGACCCCGTGAACCGAAACAGATAACCGAAGAACGCTGAGATAATAAACCAGGAAATATAGTTTTCAGATGGAACCACGGATTTTTCCCACATCCAGTAGCCAAGTACGCCGGCCGCCGGCTCGAGCAGGATATCAGTGGCAAGAGCAAACGCCCCGACTATAAGGGATGACGCAATCCTGCCCGCGGCCAACCGTTGCGCAAGCGAGAT
>DATKUC010000181.1:0-3500 GCA_035530835.1 Spirochaetia bacterium | reverse complement strand
GGGCTTCCAATAGCGAGAACCCAATCGCCGACGTGAACGGTGTTCGAATCACCCAGTGTAGCCACCGCGATATCGGTTGCTGTCGACTGGAAGGAGACGAGCGCAAGGTCCATCCGCGTATCCGCGCCGACCAGCTTTCCGGCGAACTTGCGGCCGTCGTTCAGTGTGACCTGTATCGAGGATGCCTGCCCCGCGACGTGCGCATTTGTGAGCACGTAGTAGGTGCTTCCATCGTGCCTGACAATGACGCCGGAACCGAGACCCTCGGTCTGGAACTGCTGCTGATTCCCGCCCTGGTCAGGCTTGCCGAAAAAGAAGTCGAACAGCGGCGGAGTTGTACCACCCGGCGCCTGCTGTGTCTGAATTTCGATTACGTCGACCTTGACGGTTGCCGGCAGTACCCGCGAAGAGATCGCCCTGAATGAGTTCTGCAGGTCCTTCAACCCTTCCATCGACGAAACGTTCGCCGAGGAACTCGTTGTTGTGGTGAGTTGATTGCCAACCGTGTGAGATGGTGTCGAACACGAGTAGAGAGACATGGCGAGGACAAAACCAGCGGCGAGTCCTACAACAAGGAAATTCGCAAAATGGATCCTGCCGATAACCGGGTTCTTTCTATTGCCCATGGGACTGTCCTCCGATAGCCAGTGAAGCTATTATAATATAGCGATCCCTCAACGCCCTGTATAGCTCGCGTTGAACAACTCAGGAAGCAAGCGTGAGGATCTCTGTATGATCGGGAAAAATCGCCACGGTGTGCTCGAAATGCACCGAGACTGAGCCGTCTGCCGTCACCACGGTCCAGTCGTCATCAAGCAGAAGCACGTCATCTCCGCCGAGATTGATCATCGGCTCGATCGCGAGCACCATGCCCGGTTTCAGTCGTGGATTCGGTCCGCTGCCGACGTAGTTCGGTATCTGCGGGTCTTCGTGAATATCCAGTCCGACGCCGTGGCCGCAGTAGGGACGGACAACTCCGTACCCTTCCTTCTTGTTGTGCCGGAAGATCGCACGTGAGATATCGTTGATGCGATTGCCCGCCTTGGCTTCGGCAATTCCCAGCAGCAGACTCTCTTCTGCGGTTTTCATCAGCTTCTTGATCCGGTCGTCGATTGCACCCACCGCGACGGTAACCGCAGAATCGCTGTAGAAACCATTCAGTTCCAATCCGAGATCTAGGCTGATGATGTCTCCGTTCTTCAGTTTACGCTTGTCAGGTATGCCGTGGATCACCGCATCGTTGACCGAGGTGCAGAGTGCTGCAGGATAGCCCTGGTAACCGAGGAACGCGGGGCGCCCGCCCACGTCATGAATCTTCTTTCGAGCGGCATCGTCAAGGTCGACGGGAGTGACGCCGGCGACGGCTAACGACCGAAGGTCGCGGAGAATGTCTGCGAGAAGTCGACATGATTCACGTATTCCATCGATCTGTTTCTCGCTCTTCAATCTGGTCATGTGCGAAGAATATCACCTTTGTATGGCAGCTTCAAGTTTTTGGAGCAGGATACTCGTGTCGATGCTGTCCGGAGCAAGGCCCTGCGCCTTGCGCGCCACCTCGAGAGCCCTCTCCTGTTCAGCCTGGGAGGCAAGTACTTCAGCCCGGTAGTATTCGAGCTTTGCCAGATCGCGCGGTGCAGGGCCATAACCGGAAACCGTGCGGAATCCACCAACAACTTGAGCGTTATCCGCGGCCTGTTCTGCTGTATCGAGGTACTTCTGCGCCTGGCCGACACTCCCCTCCTGCAAATAGGTGAGTGCGATGTCGAACGCAGCCTGCCAGTCGCCGCGTGCGTTCAGGATCACCGTGAATCTGGCCCGTGCAGCTGAAGTGTCCTGACCCGCGGCGGCGGTAATGCCCGCGTAGTACTGTACCCACAGAGGAGGGTTCGGGTACCGGCCGACGAGTGCTGAAAGTGCATTGTAGTCACGAATTGTACGCAGTCTGTTCGCAAGCGTCTGACCGATCAATTCGTTACCGGGGTCTGAATTGATCAGGTCCCAGATGAGCGATGTGATGCGTGTGGGCGGGGTCTGCGGCATCAGCCTGAGCATATTGAACAGTCGCATTGTAGAGTCCTGCGGATGGTCACTCAGATAGGCTCCGACGATTGTGTCGGCAAGATCGGAATTGCCCATTGTGAGGAGCAGTTGTGCCCGTGTTCGAATCAGATCCGGATCATCCGGGAAACTGTGCAGTCCCTGAGCGAGCAACCTGTCCGCAATGTTCCCACCATGGGGAGAGAGCAGGCGTGGCAGCCGTTCTTTCCCGGCTATCTGCGGAACAGCAAGTACCGAGGCGTCGGTGGTCTCCGGGGTCTGATCCTTTCTGACCGCGATATAGGCGAGATTCTGATAGGGCACCGGGGAGACATCTGGCGCCTGCTGAATAAGCGACTGGTACATGCCTTCTGCGTCGGTGTACCGATTTTCCGCCATTGCCATATCAGCCTGCAGAAGGACCATCTCCGGTCCGACAGCGACTTGTCCTGGTTCGGCTTGAAGGTATGCGCGCGCAACAGAAAAATCGCCGCTGTCGTAGGCCAGAAGCACGCCGACAGATGGAGCGATCTGCGACAGATTGTAACGGCCAAACTCACGCAGTGCGTCGGCGACCGACTTCTGCGCCAGCAGGAGCACCATATCGACATAGAACCGATTGTCGCCGGTGAGGTCCCCTGCTACACGGAACGCATTCGGGTCATGGGAAGCGGGAAGATTGGAGAGTAGCTCAAGGTTCTTCGATGTCGGTTGAGCTGCCAGCGTCGAATCTGCCTGCAGCAGCGCCTGAACTCTGAGCGACTCGTACCGGGATCCCGAAAGATAGGTGGCTGAATCAGAGGCCGCGACGCCCTTGCCGTCTTTTATCTCCGCCCATATCACAACTGCCCACAAATCCTGGTTCCCGGGGAACATCGTTACCGCTTTCCGGCCGAGTTCCTCAACAAGTTGCCACGGCGCTGAAGCGGCGTGCTGCCGCATGGAGACGTCGCGTGCCCGCCGGAGTATCGAGAGCCACTCGGTTGCAGTTTGTGCGCTTGAGGATGCAGTACGGAGCGCGTCGACAGTTCCCGGGAGATCATCCGACGCGAGATCCGCATCTGCGGTGCCCAGCGCCGCACTGTAGCTTTGAGTAAGTCGGTGCTGATGAACAAGTTTGAGGGTGAGCCCGACCGCGAGCGCGAGCACAACGCACCAGACGACGAGCAGCAGGATGCGGATCAACGGTCTGCGAAACATGCTGGACGATCCCGCTGGTTCGCTCATCGATTCTAGTCGCTCGTCCCCGTTTGATTCTCTTTCAGTCCTTTTCGGATCCCGTCTAGGACGCCGTTAATGAACTTGTAGGAATCGTCGGTGCCGAACTCTTTCGCAATATCAATTGCTTCATCAATCGTCACCGAAGCGGGGATTTCCGGCTGGTACAGTAATGAGTAGACACTCATGCGCAGGATGGCGAGGTCGGCCCTGACCACCCGATCAAAATCCCAGTGCTTCAGCTG
>DATKUC010000180.1:0-8095 GCA_035530835.1 Spirochaetia bacterium | reverse complement strand
GACAGCTGAGGGTATTTACGGGGTAACAAGGATACCATCCGATCAAGAACTGACGCATCTCCGGACAGTTCTTGAAATCCCTGATCTGTACGGGATTCCCTGTTATCTCGCACTGGGATACCCCAGCGAAAAAGAGCAGGCTACTATACGACAACAGGCGATATGCGCAGAAAACCGTATGCACTTCAACCGGTGGTCATGAGCAAATGTCCTTCTGAAGGTCAGACCGACCCACAGTAGACTCGGCACGATTTGGCTTCGACGCCAGATAACGGAGAGCTGAGCAGCGCGGCAAACCCGAGTTCTCTGGCGACTGGCCATTCGAATAATGTCCCGATTTCTCCCCGCCGAGGTACTCACGCGCAGCGACTGCTCAAGCGACATGTTAACCAGCGAACAATTACACTTTTCACGCTCGTCTTGTTTGCCGTTTCACCATTCCGGCCAGTTCCGGTGATTTCTTCCCCCTCAGGTGTGACAACACTGCTGTCCTCACCACGGTCTCTTGTGATGAACCACACGGACCCGCAGTTCCCCTTTTGCGGAACATAGCGTTCACGGCTCTTGGGACAGCGTGATTATCGGCATCCTGAACGGACTGCTCCGCAGTTCTCGCTCCTGCGCGTCCGCTGAGAGGTTTACGCTTGTGCATTCTCAGACGTGGCTTGTGTCCCAGTAGCTTCTGAACGTCCGCGGACGCGGGAAACATCGACTCCTGCAGCCCGGAGGAACACTTCCCCATTCATCGTGGTTCCCGGCCATTCCCACCTTATACAACGGTGTCACCGTACTGGCCGTGATGTCCGGTGTCGCGGGTTAACATCTTCTCTCTCCTCTTTTCCCCCGAAGCGCCCCCCTGGCGTGCGCGTTTGGTTGCGCGAATGTCTCTATCTTCTACATATTCGTCTGCAATGAAGCAGCATAGAAACTCTGACAGTGCTGTTATGTATCGAAGGGGGAGTTCGCCAATGCCAGGTGCCATTGTTTCGGACGAGGCGGGATTCAGACGCTACATGCTGGAAGAAAGGTGCTTCGTGGCAGCTCGCGCGGAGTCATATATCAGATGGTTGCGTTTCTTCTTCTCGAAGTCCCAATATCGGCTGCGGGACCGCGAAATCTCGTTGAAGAGATTCAATACCGAAATGGAAGGGCTGTTTTCGCCTGAGGAGGTGCAGCTGGCGGTCTCGGCAGTGAAGTTGTACTGGTTCTTCCGTGATCGGACTGAGCTCAAGACTGCTGCGAGTACTGCGGGTAGCGGCGCGAATGCAGCGGCGATTATCCGGAAAGGACAGGGTTCAAGCGTGCCGGCACGTCAAAGTGGCGCGGGTAGCGGCGAGGGAGGTGCGAAGCGTCTCGTGACGGGGAAGTCGCAGGACCGCTTCCCGGTCGTGCCCGAGTTGTGGATACCCTACGTGGATCGAGCACACGATGTTCTGCGGCTCCAGCATAAGTCCTATCGGACTGAAAAGACCTATGTCGGCTGGATTCTTCGTTTCGCCCGCTTCCTGCCGAACACATCTCCGGAGCAGGTTACCGAGGTTCACCTGCGTCACTTCCTTACTTACCTCGCAGTGGAGCAGCATGTCGCGGCTGCGACGCAGCTGCAGGCATTCAATGCTCTGCTTTTTGCGTTCCGCCATCTGCTTGGCCGTGAGGTGAACGGTCTGAAACAGACTGTTCGGGCCAACAAACCGAAGCGACTGCCGGTAGTCCTTGCTCAATCGGAGATCCGGTCAATTTTCCGATCACTCGGATCACCGTATGGGCTAATGGCAAAACTGATATACGCGGGAGGTCTTCGACTGGCTGAGTGTATATCGCTGCGTGTGCAGGATCTGAACTTTGACGAGGAGATAATCGTTGTGCGGGCAGGCAAGGGCGATAAGGATCGCACCACGCTGTTCCCGCGGAGTCTCCATGCTGAGGTCAGGTCACACCTCAGCAACGTCCGGGTAATGTTCGAAGGCGATCGGCGCACGAACGCTCCGGGAGTGCCGTTGCCTGACGCTCTGGCTAGGAAAACTCCACGCGCAACTACGGAATGGGCGTGGTACTGGGTGTTTCCGTCGCGCAGGCTTTCGGTTGATCCGAGAAGCGGCGAGCCGTTCCGCTATCACGTGTATCCGTCGTCACTGGAGCGTCAGGTAACCACAGCGGTTCGCGTGCTGCGGATTCCCCGGCAGGCTACCGTGCATTCATTCCGGCACAGTTTCGCCACGCATCTGATTGAGGCCGGCTACGACATCCGCACGGTGCAGGAGCTGCTTGGTCATTCTCATCTTCAAACGACGATGATATATACCCACGTCGCAACGAAGCATAAACGGGGAATCATCAGCCCGATCGAACGACTTGAGATCTGAACTCACAAAGAAAATCGTTTCCGGGACCCCGGAAACGCTGTATCATGGAAGACAGATGAGCCGTCCACGGCGAGGAGTTACCCGCTATGCGTGGTGCACGAGTGCTGTTAGTGGAGTTCATTTTACTTCTGGGAGTATGTCACGTCGTCGCGGCGGCTGACTTCGCGCTTGATGGCAAGCGGCTCATGTTCAATGACAGGACGTGGGTCTACCTGGACCCGAGCGCCCCGGATACGAAAAAGCCCGCCCTGATTTTTATTTCCCGGTCGGACCATGACGGTTCCATTCACCTCGAAACTCGTGATTTCGCGAGCGGGGCCCAAACCTCGAATGGCACGCTACGCCTCAACGCGGATGGTACCATTGCCGAACTTGATGGTTCGCTTTCAGCGAAAACCGCCGTCGAACATGAGGCACTGACCTTTCAATACGATCCCGACAATGTAGCGGTGAGCGTGCGCAGCGACTCAAGTTCGGCGCGTCGCACGTTCCCGCGCACGATGCCGGTATTGACCGCAAGCTCGCTCTTCTTTCTGATCGGGGGATTCAATCTTGATCCGACCGGACGCGATTCCGGGGTAAGAATGCTCATGGCGTCGCCCACTGAAATCCGCGACATGGAGTTCAACATGAAGCTCGTGCGGAACGAGCAGATAACAACGGCAGCCGGCAGTTTCGACACCTACACGGTGGAAATGAGCATCGGCGGAATCGTCGGGCTCTTCGCGCCGAAGATCACCGCCTGGATCGACTATCGGTCGCACATACTTGTTCGCGTTGCACTTCCGGACAACGTTACGATGGACCTCGTCGAAATCAGGTGATCAAGGGCATGGTCAGGAGTCCAACGCTGTCCGGACCCGTTCGGCCAGCTCGGACGGAGTGAACGGTTTGCGTATCAGATCAATTTCGCTCGACAGAATCCCGCGACTTTCGATCAGATCAGGAGTGTAGCCGCTCATGAAGATGGCCTTGAGATTTGGCGCAATCTGCAGGATCCGCTCGAGCGCAAGCCGTCCGTCCAGTTTCGGCATCACCACATCAAGCAGCGCCAGATCAATATCCTCATGATGTGCAGTGAATCGCGCAATCGCATCCAGACCGTCCACGGCTTCCACCACGTGGTACCCGAAACCCTCAAGAATTGTCTTGATGAGTCCGCGCAGCATCTCCTCATCCTCGGCAACAAGGATTGTCTCGCTTCCGCGCAATTGGGGAACTTCCTCGACGTGTTGTGGCTCCTCAGGCTGTTCGGAAGACAACGGCAGGTAGATATGAAACGTCGTTCCATGCCCTGGAGCGCTTTCCACGGAGATCTGTCCGCCGTGTTGCTCGACTATGCCCCACACGACCGAAAGCCCGAGCCCTGATCCCTTTCCCACCGCCTTCGTCGTGAAGAATGGTTCAAACACTTTATCGCGGACGCCCGGCTCCATCCCGATTCCGAAATCTGAAAACGCAATGTGTGCATACCATCCCGGTTTGACGATTGCGTTCGGCGAATTCACGTCGATGTTCTCCCGATTCAGCAGAACCTGAATCCTGCCGCCGTGAGGCATGGCGTCGCGTGCGTTTGTAGCAAGGTTCATCAGCACCTGCTCAATCCCGGTGATGTCCGCTCGAACCTGCACGATCTGGCTTGATGGCGTGAACTCAAGCTCAAGGTCCTCCCCGATCATGCGCCTGAGCAGGCTCAGATTCTGCTGGATCACCTCATTCAGATCGACCGGTTGCAACGTAAGCTGACTCTTGCGGCTGAAGAACAGCAGCCCTTCGGTAACATGTGCGGCCCGGCGAGCAGCCTTTACGATATCGTTGATGATCGACTGACCACTGGCCTGCTCGCCCATCTGCATGCGAAGCAGACTGCAGTATCCCATAATGGAAGTCAGGATGTTGTTGAAATCGTGCGCCACGCCACCGGCAAGCTGCCCGACAGCCTCCATCTTCTGCGCCTGATGCAGTTGAGACTCCACCCGTCGCAGCGTTTCACGGGCGTTGTGAATGTCGGTAATATCGTGTGCGATTGCACCGACCTGCCTGCCGCCGCGGGTATGTATTGCAAAATAGAAGTGTTCGAAGTGACGCAACGTGCCGTCGGGTCTCTTGAGAGTGAAGAACATCGGTTTGTGGGAATCTGCATCGTCTCCGACTGCGAAGATTCTGCGAATCAGATCGTAGGCGCCGGATCCTGAATCGGCGCTCTCGATGTCCTGCTCGAAAACGCGGCTGAGAAGGTCGATGGCGGGCGTCGCAATCGCCTTCTCTCGCGAAATGCCAGTCAATCGTTCGGCGCCCGGATTGAACTCTATGATTGCTCCATCTCTATCGATGATCCAGATTGCCTCAGTTGATTGCTCAATAAATGCGCGCAGTTTCTCCTCGGCCTCTCGCCGTTCTGTTATGTCTCGAACCGCAACCCACATGCCTCTTGGTTGCGCTTCCTCCCCGAGGAGCAGCGAAATCTTGGTTTCCGCAGGAAAGACCGATCCGTCCTTGCGCAAGTACTCCTTCTCGAAAACTTCCGAGTAACCTTGCGGTATAACCTGTTCGCGGATCATCCGATCATGAATGCTCCGCCATCTGTCGGGAATGAGCTCAACATAGACCTTCGACGGCAGTTCCCCGTCGTCGTACCCAAGCAGGCTTGTAAACGCCTGGTTACATTCGACAATGCGCCCGTCCATCCCCACCATGACGAACGCATCGAGCACGCTGTCAAACAATTGCCGGTATCTCGACTCCGCGGCGACGAGGGCTCGCTCGGCGGTTCGCTGGGCAGTGATATCTTCGATCGAAACGAGCATATGCGACTCGTTTTCGGTCTCTGGAAAGAGATGTGTAGTCACTGAGATGTTGAGCCGCTTGCCGGACGGCGCAATGGCAAGAGATTCCCGGGAGAGGACGGTCTCACCCGCGGCGATTGCAAGTGTTTCCCTCCGAATGCTTTCGCGGGTGTTCGGGTCGGTAAGATCGAGCGTCTTCGAGAGCGCGCCGAGAAGATCTTCCTTCGCGCCTGCACCGTAGATCCGAACCGTCGCGAGGTTCACATCAATCACGTTGATGGTGGAGGCGACATGATCAAGAAACTCCGGATGCGAATCCAGGTAGGCAACGAGATCCGGAGCGACTCCCCGTGTCATCGAACTCAGTTCAGATCGTATTGCACCGATGTCTTCGAGCCAGAGGGATGCTGTGGCGTGTTCAAACGCCAGTCGGTACATGTCGCTGTGCATAGTCAGCGACAGTATACCATTAAGCGGAGTGCTTGAGATGGGCGATTGTCAGGTCGAGCGCTAAACGATGCTCGCCGAGGTGATGTAGTCAAGCTCGGGGAATTCTGACTTAAGGTAGGCATTTCCCTCCTTCTGAATCTTCCCCTGGTCGGGCCCGCGTCCGCGGGGGGCGCCTTCACCGTAGCCGCTGTGGAGCGCGTCGACAACGTCCATCCCATCGATGACCTGGGCAAATGGAGAGAAGCCCATTCCATCCAGTTGCGAGTTGTCGCCGAAATTGATGAATAGCTGAGTGGTTCGGGTGTTCGGGCCTGCCATAGCGTATGTGACAGTTCCGCGGGTATTCGAGCCACGGACCGGATCATCCTTGATCGACTTGCTGCGCCAGACCGCCGAAGACTCGGGATCACCTGAAATGCCGAATTGTGCAACAAACCCGTCGAGAACCCGGAAGAACGCGATGTCGGTATAGAATCCGGCGTCAACGAGTTCGCGGAATCGGGCCGCTCCAAGCGGCGCCCACTCGGGATGAACTTCCAGGGTGATATCGCCTTTTGTAGTTGAGAATTTGACCTTGTAACTGTTTTCCTGTGCCACGCGTTTACCTCTGGCGGTAGGTTATCAGGACCTCCATGCATAGGCAAGAGGCGCTGCTTCACACGCGCTGGGCCGCAGGCTCGGACTTCTGCCCGGCGTAGACACTGTCCACGATTGCGCGCAATCGTTCGCTAAAGGCGTTGTTCGGCAGCTGTTCCAGCTTCAACAGGGTGGAACTCACATGCGCTGCTGCCGCTTCGGCAATTGGCCCTGCATCCAGGAAGACAGCGTCCCTGTCGCTCAAGTCATCAAACAGCTGGTACGCCATTCCGAGGTTATGTCCGAAGTCGCGAAGGAGCTGGACGGTCTGGACATCCGCTTCGGCGACGATTGCTCCAGCCTCGCAACAGGCTGACATGAGAGATGCCGTCTTGTTCGCAATCGTATCGAGATAGTCGGCAAACTCAGGCGGTTTCTTTCTCGCACGCATTCTCTCCTCATAGATCTCGCCGAAGCACATGCGACGCGTTACGCCGGTGAAAAGCTCCAGCAGCTTGAGTTTCATCTCCGGTCCGACACCTGCGAGCGTTCCCACGATGGAATAGAATTGAGTGTAGAGAATATCTCCTGCAAGCACGGCAATCTTGTTGCCATACCGCTCGTTCACCGACATTCGGCCGCGCCGGAACATCGATTCGTCGATCACATCGTCATGAATGAGTGAGGCGCTGTGAATGAGCTCTATTGAGCTTGCAACCTGGACGAGAGTTTCGCGCAGTGCGTCGCCCGTCGCCGCGGATGACGCTACCGCGCTCGGCGCTACTGCACTTGGCGTCGTGCTGGGCGCTACTGCGCTGGGCGCTACTGCGCTGGGCGCTACCGCGCCAACAGCTCTGGGCGCTACCGCGCCAACAGCCCTGGCCGACAGCAGGAAGAGCGCGGGCCGCAGCAGCTTTCCGTGCGCCTTGAAAAGATGTCCGATCGCACGGTCACTCAGCCGCGAATAGGGATTGATTCTGGTGTGATCCTCGGCGATCCGCGAAAGCTGCTGGGCAAGGTTTTCGTCAACTTCCGCGAGTTCGGAAGACACCGGTTTCAATATGTAATCTAGAGTATTCATGTGTAAGCCCTGTTCGTGCCGGTAGATCGCACGATCGCGGTCTGTGTTGAGACAGACTGCGACCGTGCCTTAAATCGTAGGAGGAATGCTTCCGTGCGCGGTAGCCCTCCGGTTTTCGCTCTATTTACGGCTTGTACTTCGCAAAGCTTGCAACGTGACCCCAGTATGAAGCGTAACCGGTAATTGCCCAGATCACTGCGGCACCGATTGCTGCGAGTGACACGAGCACACGGATTATGGTGAATCTGCGCAACCAGTAACCTGGCAACGCGGCAATACCAACGATACCCGTGAGCACGTAGCCGAGCATTGCTACAACTGGTTCCTGAGTCATCCCGAGATTCGCAAGGCGAATACCCACAATGATGGCGACAACTCCTGAAAGCATACCGACTATGCCGAGTGAAAGCAGATCCCAGTCGAGCAACAATGCAAGTCCGAGTGCAAAGAAGAGTGCACCGAACAGCACGGCAGGTTCTCCAAATGAAATGTTGAAGCTGCCCGGTATCGGCCAGGAAAAGATGATCTTGAGCCCGGTGACAAGCTGCAGGAAACCGACTACCAGAAATCCCGGTGCCATCTTCTTCTTGTCCTCATCCAGGAACCAGAAGAAGTAAATAGCGAACAGTACCATACCCGCAACGAGCAGGATCAGCATGAGCGCAAGAAAGTCAACAAACATTGACGACCTCCATGAATGAATTTATCTCGAAAGAATTGGTGAGTCTGTTCGAAACAGCTCCAGGCAAGGTCTGCACAAGTGACGTCGGATGTGCATCGGGGTTGTCGTGTACGGTGAGCCGGTTCGACCGACGTGGTTAGGGAATTAAAGTCTAAGA
>DATKUC010000179.1:0-42657 GCA_035530835.1 Spirochaetia bacterium | reverse complement strand
TTCACGACGAGCTTTCGAATGATGGTGAAGTCTCCGACCAGCGCCAATCGACGGACCTGGGGTGATATGTGCGCAATGTTGTCCACCAGCTTCCGGATGACTCTTCGGGACACATTCGTTTCGTATAAATCGATCCATGTATTCAATTTTCGCTTCGAGGAGATGAAGAACTCCTCTTCGTCGTCGATTCTGCTGAAGAGTGCTGTCTCGTCGTTATGAAAGCCGCCATACTTCAGACAATGCAGTTCACCACCTTTGTAGTGATAGGGAAACAGGGATCCACTCGGTGACGTTTGACCGTTCATTCTGCGATCGTGGCGGTTCACTCGCTAATGCCTTCGCTCAATGTAGCAACAGAAGTACTTGATCGATGAGTTCATAAGGACTGCGCCTCTACTTCAGCATTCTTTCCACCGCCGCTCTTGCGTGAACTATCGTTGAATCAATCAGTGGAGCTTTGTACGTTGTTATCAGCAACCCAATTTCGGTACACCCAAGAATTATCCCCTGGGCACCCTGGCCGGTGAGCTTGTCCATGATATCAAAGTACCTGTCTTTTGAAGTTGCACTGACAATTCCTCGGACCAGCTCATTGTAGATGATCGAGTTGACCGCTTCCCGATCAACCTTTTCAGGGATTACGACGGTAAGTTGGTACTGCTCTTCGAGGATCTCTTTGTAGAAGCGTTCTTCCATTGTGAACGTAGTTCCCAGAAGTCCAATCGTTTTGATTCCCTGTTCTACGACAGTCTGTCCGACCGCGTCTGCTATGTGTATGAGCGGTATCCCGACCTGCTTCTCGAAATCACCGGCAACTTTGTGCATCGTGTTGGTGCAGAGCACAATGAGATCGGCGCCAGCGCGCTTGAGAATTTGTCCGGCGCCGACGATTCGCTTCTTCAGAGTCAACCAATCACCGGCTAACTGCAATTCTTCGATTTTTTGAAAATCGAATGAGTAGAGTAGTATTTTCGCTGAGTGACTCTTCCCGAGAGCTGAGTTTATTCCTCTGTTTATGAGGGTGTAATAGGTGGTTGTGGATTCCCAACTCATCCCGCCGATCAGTCCAACTGTTCTCATTTGTCTATCCCGTCCCTAGTAGTAATCGCCGTTCAGAATTGTACCGTTTTCAGCGTTGATGTATCGATCAGTATGCTCGTTCAGTTATTTCACATATGCCGCGTTCTGCTGCTTGTTGCGTCAGCTTCGCGCTTGCAGGGGCTTGTCGGGTCACGACGATTCCGGCGTCCGGTGTTGCTGCAATAGCTTTCGGCAGCAGGCAATCACCGACTGAAGCGCATCGGTCCAGGCGGCGCTTCTCCGTACCGATTCATTATAGACGCGTTCCTCGATGGACGAAAGCGTCGCAATGCAGCATGTGGAAAACACGCGGATTACGGATTGAACTTGAGAGAGAATGCGGTATAATACACGAAAGTACACGAAATGGCGGGAAACTGCGCCATCTATAGTCGTTGTGAAGGAGAATTGCATGAGCAAATCATTGATGGTCCTGATTGCCGGACCCTATCGGAGCGGTACGGATGATGATCCTCAGCGAATGCGGGAGAATCTGGATCGTCTCGAGTCGGTTGCACTTGAGCTGTGGAATCGCGGCCATCTGCCGATTATCGGCGAATGGCTTGCTCTGCCGCTTATCCGGGCGGCAGGCTCGAGACGTGTGGGAGATGAAGTGTGGGACGCGTACGGGTATCCGGTTGCAGACCGAATCATCGACCGGTGTGATGCAGTTCTGAGAATGCCGGGTGCCTCAAAGGGTGCCGACGGGGACGTCCGGCGTGCGAATGAACTTGGGATTCCGGTGTTTCGTTCGGTGAACGAGCTCCCTGCCGGTAGTCCCCGCGAGGTCAGAGACTTGCGCCCGTGACCCACCGAACTTTTCGGATGCGATTCATGCGGGCTGCGGGTTATGCTGTTAGCAGAGCGCGTTGTGCCCTCCGAAGACTCTTGAATTTTCCTCAAATTTGATGCATTATTAAGATATCTTAATGAAATTCGAGATTTTTTCGTTCCGCTTGGGTTCACCTGCGAACGAGTCCCTTCAACGGATGCGTTGAAACGAGTTGCCGGAACAGGAGCCGTGGAAATGGCAAAACGAGTGTTAATCATCGACGACGAAGAGATGGTGCTTGATGCGGTCACCACCATACTCGAGGACCTGGGTTACGAAATCACTCCGTGCATGAATCCTTCCGAGGGAGCGCTGCGTGCAGTCTCGGAACCATTCGACCTTATTCTGTGCGACCTGAGGATGCCATTGAAGAATGGCGCCGAAGTGTCGGCTGACATTCTGAAACAAAGACCGGATGCTAAAATCCTGATCATCACTGCATATCCGAATGACCCACTTGCCGCAAAGGCGCTTGCCTCAGGTGTTTCGGGACTCATCAAGAAGCCGTTTGAGATTGCGAAGATACTTGAGTACCTGAAAGAGTAGCCGGAGGTTGGAGAATGGCAAAAAAGTTGCTTTCACCTCTCGAATCGCTTATGAGCAGCACTGAAGACCTCCTCGAGAATATTTCCGTTGTCGATAACCTGATCAAAAACAGAGCTGACCAGCCGGACAGCAGCGAACACTCGATATTGCGCCGTACGGCAATGGATTCACTTGAAGTTGAGAACGAGATTCCGGGCCCGCCTCTGATCGAACTGGATATCGCTCCGGACAAGATGCGCTGCACAGCGACGATCAGTCCCGACATCGCAGGGCAAATACAACTCGACGTTTACAATTTCTACGATGAACTTTCCCGGAACGGTATTGTCTTCGGCATTGAACGGAGGACGATCGAGGAGGCTGTATTCCGCTGTAACACCGAAGGAGTACCAATCAGTGACATTCTGGTTGCCCAGGGGCAACCGCCGCTTCAGTCGATACCCGAACATGTCGTAATTGAAACCCATCTCCTGGAGCCTCCGACAAAGGTTGATCTTGAGTCCGAGCAGATTGATTTCAAGGAGCGAAGTCCGTTCGTATTCGTGAAGTCAGGTACTTTGCTGGCACGAAGGGTCCCTGCTCAGTACGGTATTCCGGGAAAGACTATCTATGGTGTTGAAATACCGGTCGCGCTGCAGCAGGTTCCGACCATAACGGCGAGCGAGAACACAGTTGAGCGCGACGGCAACATCTACGCGACCATAGATGGTAGATTTGTCTTCTATAGCGGCACCTTTATGGTGAGTCCGGTTCTCGACATCACAGGTGATGTGAACTATTCAACAGGACATATAGATTTTTCCGGGGACGTCAATATTTCCGGGAACATCCTCGAGGGGTTCAATGTCCGGGCGGTCGGAGCATTGTACTGCGCACAAACTGTTTACCCTTCAACAATTGAATGCGGGAAAGAGCTTATTGTTGGTCGTGGCATAATCGGGAGAGAGACCACGAGTGTGAAGGCACATGGAGATCTGATCTGCAAGTACATCGAACACTGTTACGTTGAGGCAGGTGGAAGTGTTCGAGTGATTACCGGCTCCATGAACGCGATCGTCAACACGCTCGGAACCTTCAGCACCGGTCCCCGCGGAATCATCGTTGGAGGTGTAATTCACGCGCAGAACGGAGTCGCTGCCGGTCAGATAGGAACAGAAATGGGCCCGCGCACTGAGATCTACTGTGGAGTGGATCACACAGTTCTCAGCAGGCTCGAGTGGATTCGCGATCGGAATATCGAACTCGCAAAGAAGCTCTCCGAAGTCAAGAGGAGTATCCTGTCAGTCGGAGACCCTCAGGGAAGTCTTGCTGCACTCGAAACCAAGATCCGCGAAGCCATCCGTAAAATGAACGATGCGTCGATGAATCTCGTCTCCCATCTGGACAAGAAAGAAGACGCCGAAGTTCGCGTCCGCGAGACAGTATATCCAAATACGTACATCGAGATTTGCCACGCCTCCTATATCGTGACCCGTCGCCTTCGAAATGTAGTGTTCATTCTCAACCGCGAGACGGGGAAGATCGCCTTCAAATAGGAGCAATTCACCGAAGAAGCCCGACATTCGGGCCTGCCGCGCCGCGTCGATGCTTCCCGGACCGATTGGACTCGCGCGCCGGTGAAATGTCTTCCATAATAACCCGCAAATACCCTATAATAACTATCTCACGCACAGAGATAGTTGTTCTACGATTCCACAAAAGGGGACGAACGTGGCACGCAAACTTGGGCCGATCCAGCTTTTCCGGCGAATAATGCTCGGTACGCTCCTCCTGGGGGTGACAGTTCTCGCCGTTCTCCATCAAAAACTCCAGGGCATTCCAACGATCGACGCAATAGATCCTTTCGGCGGCCTCGAGACTCTGTTCAGCTTTCTCGCCGGGGGAACCATTCTCAAGAGGATCGAACCGGGAAGCATTATACTTTTTGGTGGATTGGTCGCACTCGGGATCGTTCTTTCGCGATTCTTTTGCGGTTGGTTCTGCGCGTTCGGCGCCCTGCAGGGACTGTTTGGCTGGCTGGGAAAAAAAATCTTTCGACGCCGATTCACGATTCCACCAAAACTGGACAGTATTCTGCGTTATGCCAAGTATCCGATCCTCATCGCAATTCTCTACTTCACCTGGAAGACCGGAGAGCTTGTCATCCGACCTTACGACCCGTTCGCGGCCTACGGACATCTGTCGGCGGGAATCGCGACGGTATGGGCCGAGTTCACCGTCGGGTTCGTACTGCTAATTGCTATTGTCCTGCTGTCGATGCTCTACGACCGGGTATTCTGCAAGTATCTCTGTCCCCTCGGAGCAATACTGGCAATTCTCAGCCGGATTCCGCTGTTCCGCATCAAGAGATCAGTTACTACCTGTATCTCCTGCTCAAAGTGCGATCGAACTTGCCCGATGAACATTGATGTTTCCGGACCGGAGAGCGTCAATTCATCCGAGTGCATAGCGTGCATGGAGTGCATTACCGTCTGTCCTACGAAGAAGAACTCGCTGAGCACAACGATCGCCGGAAAGACGTGGAAACTCCCGGTAGTGGTGGCGGCAGGTTTTGCCATCTACGCGGGTGCAGCACTTGTCGGCCAGGTTGCCGGAATGCTTCAGTTTTCGGCTCCCTCACTGCAGGAGCTTTCAACGCTTGGCAGTCTGAAGATCGAAGATATCAAAGGGTCCTCGACCTATGCGTCGGTCGCCGCTTCATTCGGTATCGATCTCGACAGGCTCTACCGGGAAGTTGGTGTCGACCAGAAAAAAGTTCCGCCTGATTCCATGCTCAAGGATACCGGACGATTGGCGGGAATCAGCGGATTTGAGCCGGATGCCGTCCGGTTCGCTGTGGCGAAGATTCTCGGAGTACCGTACGCGGGCGAATCAGGAACGTCGAACGGTGCAACTTCACCTGTCGCGAGCCCGGTTAGCCAGGGCACCGGCGATATCCTGAAACTTCCGGCGGGGTTTTCGCTTGAAGGAACCATGTCGATACAGGATGTCGCCACGGCATTGTCAACGAGTCCGAAAAAGGTGATAGAGAAACTCGGACTCCCGGCGGACATCCCCCTGGATAAACCGCTGCGGGATATGAGAGAGCGCTACGGATACACTATGCCGGCACTCAAAGAGAAGATCGCACAATAGGCGAAGTGTGACTGCACGCTTTTCACGTTGACAGCCGTGATGAGCTGTCGTAGGCTTTGGTATTCATGTGCTGCCTCAACAAAATGCATAGAGTACAAAGTCGTTCAATTCGGCGCCTGCGTGGCTTTTTTTTGCCAGCTCTCTTCTGTTTGGCGTTCATCGCCTGCAGTTCGACCGGTGCGGTGAAAGCGCCGCTCGCTCCCCGTTCGTTTGTCCCCGACAGCGGACCTGTTGCCCGGCATCAGCTCGCCCAGGATGTGCGGGCCGCGTTTGCTCACGCGTGGGATGGCTACAAAAAGTATGCGTGGGGATACGACGAACTCAAGCCGCTGAGCAGGAAGGGCTACAACTGGTACGGCCGATCTCTCTTCATGACGCCGGTCGACGCATTCGACACGATGGTACTCATGGGATTGACCGCCGATGCGAGGGAAGACAAAGCGCTCATCCTCGGGAATCTCTCCTTTGACGAGGACATTTCAGTACAGGTTTTCGAGGTGACGATTCGATTGCTCGGCGGTCTGCTCTCAGCCTATGAGCTGGATGGCGATGCTCGGTTCCTCGCTCTTGCGACCGATCTGGGAAACAGGCTGTTGCCCGCGTTCGACTCGAAGACCGGCATGCCCTACCGGTACGTGAATCTGAAAACCGGAAAGACGCAGGGTGATGTGAGCAACCCGGCGGAAATCGGAACACTCCTCCTCGAGTTCGGCACGTTGAGCAGACTCAGCGGTAATCCGCTGTACTACGAGAAGGCCAGACACGCAATTGTGGAGCTGTACAACAGACGCTCCCGAATCGGGCTCGTGGGCTCGAGCATCAATGTCAATTCCGGTCGATGGCTGGACACGGAGAGTCACATTGGCGGCGGAATCGACTCGTACTACGAGTATCTGCTGAAAGGCTCGATACTATTCGGCGACGCCGAACTCGGCGCAATGTGGTCGACGAGCATCCGGGCTGTCAACCGATACGTTGCAGATCGCAGAGCCTTCGGGCTCTTCTACGGTCATGTCGACATGAACTCGGGCAGGCTCAGGGCACCGCTCTTCGGCGCGCTCGAGGCGTACTTTCCCGCAGTACTTGCTCTTGATGGTGAGCTTGGCCGAGCCGGGGAGCTCGAAGACTCCTGCTTCGCCATGTGGAATCTCAATGGGCTTGAACCCGAGCAATTCGACTATGTCACAAAGAGCGTCACCTCACCTCAGTACATACTGCGACCGGAGATTGCGGAATCCGCCTACTATCTGTATCACTTCACGCAAGATCCGAAGTACCTTCGAATGGGTCGAACCATTTTCGAAGATATCAATGCCTACTGCCGTACCGACGCGGGCTTTGCCGAAATTGCGGACGTCCGAACGATGCAGAAGCAGGATCGCATGCAGAGTTTCTTTCTCGCGGAAACGCTCAAGTACCTCTATCTGCTATTTGCCCCCGCAGATACCCTTGACTTCAAAAGCGTCATCTTCAATACCGAGGCGCATCCGCTGCGCATCGACGCGAAAGTTGCGCCTCGTTGACGCATTCTGACTAACGTGGTAATCTTGTCTCCACAATCCCAAATCCATACACCCGCCACGGAGATGAACTTTGAGTACCCAAACAGCTCCGGTTCTTGATACGTTCTCGAGCCGGTTTATATATGAAAAGGCACCGATTCTGGTCTACTGGGAGTCGACGATCGCCTGTGACCTTGCATGCACGCACTGTCGTGCTGAGGCAATTTCCACCGCGAATCCGCATCAGTTGACTACCGATGAGGTGAAAGCGTTCTTTCGTGACATCCGTTCGTTCGGAGAGCGACGGGCACCCCACCTGGTGATTACAGGCGGCGATCCGCTTCAGCGGGAAGACCTGTTCGAGCTGATCGGCTATGCACGTGAGCTCGGGATCACCGTCTCGGTGACCCCCGCCGCAAGTCCGCGTCTCACACCGGAGATCATGCGGCGGCTGAAAGGCGCCGGCGTCGAAAGCCTTGCGTTGAGCCTCGACGGCTCGGATGCGGCAGGTCACGATTCACGGCGCGGTGTACCCGGCACGTTCAAGCGCACAATCGATGCAATCCGCAACGCAGGTGAGGTCGGCTTGCCGCTGCAGATCAATACCACGGTTACCCAGGCAACGCTCGAGGATCTTCCCAAGATATACGAACTGTTGTGCGGACTTACCATCGAGCGATGGGCACTCTTCTTCCTCATTTCGACGGGCAGGGGGCAGAACCTCGCCGAAGTCTCGCCCGGTCAGGGGGAGCGCCTGCTGAACTGGGTCTGTGACCTCATCGATTCACCGGATACCCCCTTTGCCGTCAAATCAACCGAGGCGCCGCACCTTCGCAGGATTCTGTATCAGAGACTTCATGCACGGGGCGGAACCGACGAGCAGTTCATGCAGTCCTCCCTTGCCCGGGGTCTCGGTATCCGGGACGGAAACGGAATTGTATTCGTGTCGCATCTGGGTCAGGTGTTTCCGAGCGGATTTCTGCCAATCGAAGCGGGAAATATCCGGAACGAAAGTATCCTCGAGATCTATCGGAACAGGGAGCCGTTTGTCTCGCTGCGCAACGTCGATGAACTGAAGGGCAAGTGCGGCCGCTGTGCCTACCGACTGATGTGCGGAGGCGCGCGCTCCCGAGCTTATGCTTCGACCGGTGACCCGATGGAAAGCGATCAGCTCTGTCCCTATCCGACCATCTTCTTCCACGACCGATTGTGAAGCCCCGAAAGCGAGTTGTCATTGCAGGCGGCGGTGTCACCGGACTCGTCGCCGCGTACCATCTCCGGGAGAAGGCCGTTGAGGCGGGCCTCGACATCGAGTGCATCGTTCTGGAGAAGGACGTGCGGCTCGGTGGAAAGATCGTCACCGAACAGCAGGATGGTTTTCTATTCGAAGGCGGACCTGACTGTTTTGTGCGGGAAAAACCATCGGTTGTAGCGCTTTGCGAACGCATTGGGATCGCCGACCGGCTGCTCGCAAGCAACGATTCGAGCACCGGCACCTTCGTGCTGAACAACGGCAAACTGCACGCACTTCCTGATGGCATGATGCTGCTTGTTCCCACAAAGATGGTTCCGTTTGCCTTGAGTCCTCTCATATCTCTGCCGGGCAAGCTTCGCATGGGGATGGATCTCCTGCTTCCCAGACGGAAGAGCAGCACCGATGAATCCCTGGCAAGCTTTGTTCGCCGTCGGCTGGGTCAGGAGGCGCTCGACAAGATCGGCGACCCGCTGATCGGCGGCATACATGGCAATAATCCTGAAACGATGAGTCTGCTCGCAAGCTTCCCCCGTCTTCTGAAAATGGAGCAGGATCATCGCAGCTTGATTATCGCAATGCTCGCCGCCCGCAGGCGTGCACCGAAGCCGCCGACGACATCGACCGGCGCGACGCGGAAAACCTACTTCATGAGCTTCAAAGGCGGCATGGCAGATCTCATCAACGGACTCGTCGCCGCGCTCGGTTCCGTCTCCCTGCGAACGGGAACGGCCGTAACCGGAATTGAAAAAGGGGTCGCCGGCTACCGCGTGCATATGGACGCAGGGGAGACAATCGACGCGGACGCCGTTGTGGTCGCGACTCCCGCGTGGGACGCATCTTCACTCCTGCGCGGTCTGGATGCGACAATCGCCGGCAAACTCAGCGAGATTCCGCAGGCATCTTCGGCCACGGTGAATCTCGTGTTCAGACGTGCGGATGTTCCCGGCCCCCTGGCATCATTCGGATTCGTTATTTCTGCTGCGGAGAAGAGACTGATCAACGCATTGACATTCAGCTCGGTGAAATGGCAGTCCCGGGTTCCCGATGAGCGGTACGTTTCAGTCAGGACCTTCGTCGGAGGGAGCAGAAATCAGGATCTCGCAATGCGCTCCGACGATGAACTTGTCCGGATCGCCCGGGACGAACTCGCGTCGATCCTCGGAATTTCGGGTGAACCTGTGCATTCCCGCGTCCATCACTGGATCAACGCACGACCGCAGTATGTGCTCGGACATACCGATCGAGTTGCTGCAATAGAGGAGCGGCTTGCCACGCTGTTTCCCGGACTCGCGCTTGCCGGCGCGTCATACCGGGGAGTCGGCGTACCGGACTGCATCAATGACGGAATTCGCGCGGCGGAGCGCATTTATGGCTACTTCGATGGAAGCAGCTTCCCGACACACACCGCAACCGGCAACTAACGCAGTGCAGGGTCAACTTTCGCAGCCTGACTGCCGAAAATGTATGCAGAGAAGCTGACCATGCGAATACGATCGATTATGCCCATCCTGACCATCGCCGGCGTGTGCTGTCTCTGTGCACCTGTCTTCGCCCAAGGGACAACCCATGTTGTCGGACCGAATGAGACGGTGTATTCAATTTCACGTGAATACAGGATCGATCCGTCGGCACTCCTCAGAGCAAATCATATCAGCGACCCGCGTTTGCTGCAGATAGGCGCCGTGCTCACCATTCCGGGAAAGGCTGACGCGGGGACTACCTACACTGTTCAGTCCGGCGACACACTCTACGGAATCGCGCACAACAACGGAATCTCTCTCGAGAAACTGGTGTCGTTCAATCACCTTGACCCGCTGCACGTGTTGCAGGTTGGTGAGACTCTCCGCATTCCCGGTGCTTCAGGCTCGACGGCTAATTTCGTGAGCGTTGCCGGGCTTTCAGGAGGTCAGAAGAATCCTCCGCCAATGAAGGCGAGTGATCCGGACGAACTGGCGCTCTCCGGACATGGACCGCCGACCAGCGACATCGGCACCTTTCACATGAAGGCGCCTCAGCTTCCGATCTCAATACAGACAGCTCCGGTTGACTCCGGAAGCAAGGGAAGCTGGCCACTTCCCGGAACGCGATACATACTTGCTGGAAAGTTTCCGGGAATCATGATTCGCGGAAAACCGGGAGACTCGGTAGTTGCAGTTGCCCCAGGGAGAGTTATCTATACCGGTCCATACACAACCTTCGGAAGAGTGGTCTTTGTTCAGTCCGCTGCAGGATTTGTCTACATTTACGGCGGCAATGAACACGTCTCGGTTGCGCCGGGGGACAAGGTGAAGGCGGGGGACACAGTCGGCACACTCGGAACCACGCCATTCGAGTCCGGCGCCCAGCTATACTTCAGCGTCTGGAAAAATAATCGCTTTGTGAACCCGAACGATGCCCCTCGCGGCTAATATCAACGTTGACGAATCAGTCACTGTCATGTAGTATCAGAAACGTCCAGAATCCGTTCTCCTTGGTGCAGGTGATGGAATACAGAGACTTGAACACCAGAGCCGCCGGCCAGTGGTCCGACGAAAGTGTACGTGATGACAATTCGGATGCCGACCCGCTCGCACTCTACCTGAAACAGATTTCCGCATACCCGCTGCTCAAGGAAGCCGACGAACTTTCAATTGGCAAACGCATCGCCGGGCTGCGAGATGAGCTGAACGAGGCGAAGCGGGGCCGCGGTGATCTGCCGGAAGGCAGCGCAGAGACGGAAGCGGAGATCGTTCGGCTGCAGGAACTGCTGCGAGAGCAGAAGAACATCATGATCAACGCAAATCTGCGTCTGGTCGTATCGATCGCAAAACGATATCAGAACCGCGGCCTGAATCTGCTTGACCTCATCGATGAAGGCAATATCGGCCTGCTCGAAGCTGTCGACCGGTTCGACCATACGCGGGGTTGTCGTTTTTCTACCTATGGGACCTGGTGGATCAGGCAGGGCATCATAAAGGCTCTTGCGGACAAGGGTCGGGTCATTCGCATTCCCATGCACATGCTGAACACTATCCGCAAATGCTACTTTGCCGCAAAGGAGCTCAGTCAGGAGCTCGGCAGGGATCCGAGCGTGAAAGAGCTCTCTCTGCATCTGGCGATTCCCGAAGAAAAAGTGTCACATGTGCTGTCGCTGACACATGACGCTTCATCGCTTGATTCGCAAATCGACCGCGAAAATCCGACAAGCCTGATTGAGATTATCCCGGACGAAAATAACACCAGTCCATTCGACCTCGTCTTCGAGTTTCTGTTGCAGGATACACTCCAGCAGGTTCTTCAGCAGTTGACGGAACGCGAAATGCAGATCATTCAGCTTCGGTTCGGTCTCGCCGGAGAGGGCCCGTTCACGCTTGAGGAGACCGGTAACCACCTCGGGATAACACGCGAACGTGTCCGTCAGATCCAGGACCGGGCGATGAAGAAACTCCGCCAGTCTCCGCAGATCAGTGGATTTCGGGAGAAGCCGTGATCGAATTTGACCGGATAACCACTCGCGGCGGGGACCGGGGTGAATCCAGTCTGTTCAACGGCGAACGGCGCAGGAAAGATGATCTCCTGTTCGACGCAATGGGAGATGTGGACGAAGCAAATGTCTCCATCGGCGTTGCCCGGGCGCATCTGCAGAATGAGCAGACAAAGCGTTTGCTCCATGACCTTCAGCAGGTCCTCTTCAAAATCGGTGCTCAGATTGCCACTCCGCCGAACGATGCTCTCTACGGGCAGATCAAGCATGTAGTACAGGAAGATATCGATGAGCTGGAGACAATCCAGAAACGACTCATGGATCGGATCGAGATTGGCCCGGTGTTCGTTACACCCGGTGACTCGATGGCCGGAGCCCTCATTGATGTTTCACGAACTGTAGTGCGGCGGGCCGAGCGCACCATAGTTGCCTGCATTCGCGATCGCCACATGAATCACCTGGTATTGTGCCAGAACTATCTGAACCGCCTTTCGGATTATCTTTTCGTTCTCGCCCGCGGAGCCGATCAGAATATCGTCTCCTGATCCGCAAGCGGCGCAAGATCGAGGCGGCCGAGTGCGGCCTCCGCGCCGCTGCTGATTGAGTGGTCCAGCATCTGGTCGTCCCGGAAGATGAAGAAGCCGCGGAAGGGAATCTCATCCAGCATGAGCGGAATCCAGAGTCTGTCGTCAGTCCACATCCGCTCGTAGGGCAGTTCAGTTTCGCCGCACCAGAACGGCACAGCTTCATCGGTTTCGACTGGGTGTCCGGTGAAATGTTCGGCGGTTATTACGCTGCAGGCGAGTGAGTAGCCATCGGTAAATATGAATGAAAGCTCACCGGCGTGCGCGAGCCCCGACGGTGTGAGCCCGACCTCCTCCTGGGTCTCGCGGACTGCCGCGACAAACGGCGTTTCACCAGGTTCGAGTCTGCCACCCGGCGCGTTGATCTTCCCTTTGCCGAGCCCTCTCTTCTTGTGAATAAGCAGCAATGAATGATCGATCCGAATGAAACAGAGGACCGCACGATCAACCGGACGGTGATTGGCCCAATCAACTTCCTGCACACGTTCTCCCATCACCTGGAACCTCAGGCGAACAGCGTAGCAGAATCTCCGGAAGCTGAGAAGCTGAAATCGCACAGGTCAATTGGGGCAAAGTTGCGTATACTTGTGGGAATGGATGGCCCAATCGAAGAGACTGCCCCTCGTGCCGAGGAGCTCATCGCAACCGTGCTCGGGAAGAAGAAGTTACTCGAAGAGGCCGGAACAGCTCCGACGCGGGTTGTTCTTTCCATCGCGCAGTATCGAAAGATCCAGGAGTACCGCACGCGCCTTGGAGAACTGCCGGACATGGCGTTCGAGTACCTGACCCGCTACACACTGTTCGGTCTGGAGTTCTGCATAGGTCAGAATTTCCCGGTTGAGGCCGACATCGACGTCCAGTAGCGACAATGGCAGAAGTGGTTCTGTTGATGTAGAATGCGACGATGAAAGTCCTCTCTTCAGTTATTGTCAAACCCGGAAAGGAACGCCAGCTCCGCTCTCGCCATCCGTGGCTCTTTTCAGGCGCAATCGAGCGTGTGGACGGAAAGCCCGAACCCGGTGATGTTGTCGCGGTCATGACGCATGAGCGGCAGTTTCTCGCGTACGGATTCTACAATCCCAAATCGCAAACGTCAGTTCGGCTTGTGGAATGGGAAGAGGGACGGACGGTTGATGAATCCTGGTGGCACCGGAGGGTGGAGGACGCATTGCGCGTACGCTCATCTTCCGACGGCGGGACACTGCGGAACACGGGTGTCCGCATCGTCCACGGCGAAGCAGACGGATTGCCCGGAGTTGTGTGCGATCTGTATGGAGATTATGCAGTGATCCAGTGCACGACTCTGAGCGCCGATCGGAATAAGGCGATCATTGTCGCAGCAGTTCGCGAAGTTGCTTCCCGATACGGGCGAACTGTCCGCGGAGCGTATGAACGCAGCGATATCGATGTTCGCGAGCTTGAAGGATTGAAGCCGGTTGAGGGTTCACTCTGGGGAGACATGCCACCGGAGCCAATCGAAATCGAGGAGAACGGACTTCGAGTGCTCTGTTCGATTTCCGGGGGACAGAAGGGCGGTTACTACTTCGACCAGCGCGAGAATCGCCTGCGGGTTGCCAATTACGCTTCCGGCAGGTCGGTTCTCGATGCGTTCTGTTACACCGGTGGATTCTCGATGCATGCGCTTCGTGCAGGAGCCCGGAGCGCAACGTTGCTCGACTCCTCGGAAAACGCACTTTCGCTTGCCGCAAATAATCTTGCGGCCAACAGTTTCGACCCGTCGGTCTGGGATTGCGACCATTCGGACGTATTCAAGAGACTTCGCGGCTATCAGAGCGAAGGAAAGCTGTTTGATCTCATCGTGCTCGACCCGCCGAAGCTTGCAACAAGCCGGGCCGCAATAGATGGGGCAATGCGTGCGTACAAGGATCTCAATCTGCAGGCAATGCGACTGCTCACGCCAGGCGGGATACTCGCAACCTTCTCCTGCTCAGGACGCATCTCGCGGGAACAGTTTCAGACGACCATCGCGTGGGCCGCCCAGGATGCCGGGCGCGATGCGCTCATTCTGGAGACTCTGGCTCAGTCCTACGATCATCCCATTCGCCTGTCGTTTCCCGAGTCGGAGTATCTGAAGGGATTCATCCTCCATATTCGATAGTCTCGAGGTCGGTTTTGTCTCCATTTTGTATGACACAATCTTCTTCCGTGATATCCGCAGTGGACTTATACTGACGTTGAAAAGGAATGTCATTTCCGAAGGAGGCATCTGATGTCAAAGCGAAGACTATTCATCGCAGCTGGAATAGTTGCGATGGTGTTCCTGACTGCCGGGTCCGCGTTTGCCGGAGGCAAGTCCGAGCAGGGGGCTGCGGCGGCAGGACCGGTAACGCTCCAGTACGTATTCTGGGGAGACCAGAACGAGGTGAACGCGACAAAGGCATTCACCGACGGTTACATGGTCAAGAATCCAGACGTCAAAATCTCGCTTCTTCACATACCGCAGGCAAATACTTACATGGATAAGATCAATACGCTTGCGGCAAGTCACAGTCTGCCGGATCTCGGATACTTCCAGGAGACAAATGTTCTTCAGTGGGGAATGAACGATCAGTTCGTCGACCTGACCGACTTCTACAAAAATGAACCCGCCAAACTGGATGTGCTGAAGTTCATCACACCGGACGGGAAAATTGTCGGAATCAGCGTTGCGAACGAGATTCAGGTAATCTGGTACAGCAAGAAGATGTTCGATGCAGCGGGACTTCCGTATCCGCCGTCGGATCCGGCGAAAGCGTGGACATGGGATCACTTCGTTCAAGTGGCAAAAGAGCTCACGAAAGATGTGAACGGCAAGACACCGAACGATGCAGGTTTTGATCCGTCGAACGTCAGGAGCTTCGGCACATGGATCCAGCAGTGGTACATGCCGTGGGTGACCTTCGCGATCGCAAACGGCGGTGGTCTCGTGAGTGCCGACGGAAAGAAGCTGCTCATGGGGGAACCGGGAACAATTGACGCAATACAGAAGATGGCCGACCTCATCAATGTGGACCACGTCAGCCCGACGCCCGGCACGCAGCAGATGCCGACCGCAGCAGCCACTGCCCTGTTGAGCCAGCAGGTGGCAATGGTTATCGATGGTACCTGGGACCTTCTCACAATCGGACTGACAAAAGAGCAGTCGAATCTTGACTTTGGCGTGGGTGTCCTTCCGAAGATGAAGACACTTGCAACAACATCGGTGGGAACTCCGATAGTCGTTTTCAAGGCGTCCAAGCACGTACCTGAGGCCGAACAGCTGCTGAAGTTCGTCATGGATCCGAACGCCGCGCTTCCGCTCATGCAGAGCGGGCTCTGGCTTCCGAATGAGGTGCAGTGGTACAAGGACCCGTCACTTATCTCCAAATGGGTGGACAATCCGCGGCACCCATCGGAATACAAATCCGCCGTAGTGGATTTTGCGATCAACTACGCTCATCAGCTGCCGGTGTACTATGTGCCGCAGTTTCAGAAGATGGATGACGTAATTGAGCCGGCACTTAACCAGGTGTGGCTTGGCCAGAAGAGCGCGAAGGATGTTGTACTGAACGAAATCATGCCGAAGATCACTCCGATCTTTGAGGGCAAGTAACAGGTAATGGGTGGTCCTGAAGTCAGGACCACCCGCATTCCGGCGTGGGAGAACAGATGAAGAGAGCGGCTGTCCGAACCGGGAAACGATTCCAGACCGAGGAGGCTGTGGCAGGTTACCTGTTTGCAGCGCCGGTCATACTTGGCTTGATAATCTTTGTCATCGGTCCGATGATTCTCAGTGCAATAGTCAGTCTGACCGACTGGAACGTTCTGACTGCTCCGCATTTTATCGGCATCAAAAACTACATACACTTGTTCACAACGGACCTCTACTTTGCTAACTCGTTGCTGGTAACATCATACTACGTCGTCGGAAGTGTCATCCTGACCATATTCTATTCGCTGGTCGTAGCCGTCCTGCTCAACCAGGATGCGCGAGGCAAAGGAATATTCCGGAGCATCTTCTACCTACCGTCGATCGTACCGATCGTAGCAAGCAGCGCACTCTGGCTCTGGCTCTACAACCCGAACTTCGGGCTGTTCAATGAAGTGCTCCAAAGCCTCGGCCTGCCGAAGTCAAAGTTCCTCGTAGACCAGACGACCGTGATCCCGTCGCTCATAGTGATGGGAATCTGGGGAGGCGCAGGAAACACCATCGTCATCTTCCTTGCCGCGCTGCAGGGTGTGCCTCGCCAACTGCTGGAGGCCGTGGAAATTGACGGCGGCAACTGGTTTCATAAATTCCGCGCCGTTACTCTCCCGATGATCTCACCGGTAACTTTCTTCAATTTGGTGATTGGACTGATCACCGCATTCCAGGTCTTTGCGCAGCCGTACATCATGACTAGCGGCGGACCGAATAACGCGAGCCTTTTCTATGTCTACCTCATGTATCGCGAAGGGTTTCAGCGCAACAACATGGGGCTGGCGTCTGCTGAGGCGTGGATCCTCTTCCTGCTTGTATCGGTGCTTTCGATCCTGCTGTTCCGCTGGTCGCGAGGCTGGGTTCACTACGAAGGAGGCAACCAGTGACCGTAAAACGAAGGTTTCTGCGTGCTCTCCTTTATCTGGTGCTGCTGCTCGGAGCGGCGTTTGTCCTCGTTCCGATCTACTGGCTGTTACGCAGCTCTGTGATGACTATTGGAGAGATATTCAAATTTCCTCCCATGCTCTGGTCTCATGACATGCAGTGGAGCAATTTCTCGCAATCGATGACTGTGACCCCGTTCGCCAGATATTTTGGAAACACGATCACCATCCTGATTCCCGCTCTCCTGGGCACTCTGCTTACTGCAAGCATGTCGGCGTACGGATTTGCGCGTTTCAAGTTCCCGCTTCGAGGGATGTGGTTTTCTCTGGTCTTGAGTGCAATCATACTCCCGCCGGCAGTCGTTCTGATTCCGCAGTTCATCATGTGGTCTTCGCTACGACTCGTGAACACGTTCTATCCGTTGATTCTCCCACTCTGGTTCGGCGGCGGGGCGTTCAACGTCTTTCTGCTGCGGCAGTTCTTTCTGACAATACCTCATGATTTCGACGACGCGGCCCGGATAGACGGTGCTGGTTTCTTCCGCATCTACTGGCAGATTATGTTGCCATTGATCCAGCCTGCGCTCATTGCAGTAGGACTATTCCAGTTCTTCTTCGTATGGAATGATTTCTTTTTGCCTCTTATCTATCTGAATGATCCGGGCAAGTACACGCTCGCGCTTGGTTTGAGCGAGTTCATCGGAAGCTATGCTACACAGTGGAATCTGCTTATGGCGGCTACGGTGATCATCGTCATTCCCCCGATAATCGTATTCTTCATCGGGCAGAAGTACTTTGTCGAAGGCGTGACACTCACGGGAGTCAAAGGATAGAGCCGAGGCTACCGTTCGCCTCTCACGAACTATTCAATGCCGAAGAGGTCGGTTTTGTTCGCCTCCTTGACGAAATAAATGTATCATATATATATAGTTCGCGTACCCAATGCATGCTCTGCTATTCCGGAGGAAGTCAATTACGTCACAAGATCTGAAAACATGGAACGTGCTGCCGTCCGAAGAGGTGATGAAGCGGACAGGCAGAGCGCTCACTGCCAATGGTATTGAACTGTTTACGGCGCGCAATGGAGCTGAGGCCAAAGATATCGCGCTTTCCTTGATCCCCGTCGGTTCTCAGGTTCTTACCGCGATCTCGGTTACCGTCGAATCGATCGGGCTTGCGAATGAACTGAACGAAACCGGCCGATACGATTCGGTCCATAAGCGTCTTGCGGCGCTTGATCCCCGGCAGCTTCGGGAAAAGCGACAGCTTGGAGCCGCACCCGATTTCGCAGTCGGCAGCGTTCATGCGGTCACCGAAGCGGGAGAATTACTCATCACCTCCCTGACCGGAAGTCAGTTGCCGGCCTACGCGGAAGGTGCCGGAACTGTGATCTGGATCGTCGGAGCGCAGAAGATTGTGCGTGATGTCGAGGAAGGCATGCGCCGCATCCGCGAATATCTGGTTGACCGGGAGACCGAACGGGCGAAAAACGCATACGGCCTTCCGTCCGAGTTCCGCTCATTTCCGAGCAAGACGCTCATTCTGAGCCGGGAAATCCAGCCTGGCCGGGCGAAACTGATCCTCGTACACGAGGTTCTCGGGCACTGACCTTCACGCCAAGGAGAGAACAGCTGATGGGTTTTTCACATGCACAAATTGAAGAGCTTCTGGAAGAGGGGCGTGAGCACAACTGTGAAGGTGTCGGGCCGGCGAAAGTCTGCGTAAAGATAGTGGCCATTGCCGAGTTGCCGACACGGTCAGGTGAGTTCCAGATTGTCGCGTTCCAGAACAATCGTGACAACAAAGAGCACGTTGCCATTGTCCATGGAGATGTCAGACACGCAGAGGACCTGCCAGTAAGAGTGCACTCGGAGTGCCTCACCGGTGACATCATGGGTTCGTTGCGCTGTGACTGTCGCGATCAGTTGCAGAGCGCCCTGAACATGATCGGACAGATGGACAGGGGAATGCTCCTCTACCTGCGGCAGGAGGGTCGCGGCATCGGACTCGTCAACAAGATCCGCGCCTACAGCCTGCAGGATCAGGGGCTCGATACGGTTGAAGCGAATCTTGCGCTCGGCTTCCGCGACGATGAGCGGGAATACAGCGTGGCTGCACACATGCTGATGTCGCTTCACGTGAACTCGATAAAGCTCATCACCAACAACCCGAAAAAAATCGACGAACTCAAGCTCAATGGTATAGCCGTTTCCGGGCGAATCCCGCACGTCATGCCGCCGAATGAGCACAACCGGTTCTATCTTGAGACCAAGGCGGTCAAGTCCGGCCACCTGATGGATCTGAACGGCAAAGTCCATCTGCCGGAACAGTCCGACTATCCGGTTGTCGAAGGAATGAACGAGGATGTGCTGAAGATCCTCCGCAGCTACAACTATTAGCCGCGGAGCTTCAGCGCTTCGGCAACACGCTCCGGTGTAAACGGAGTGCGTCTCAGTCGTACTCCAATCGCCGCGAAGACTGCATTCGCAGTTGCGGCCGGAACCGTAATGGTTGCAGGCTCTCCGGCACCTACTGACTTCTCGACCGGTCTGTCGATGAGCAGGATGTCGAGCTCCGGCACCTGCGAAAATGTGAGAATAGGGTAGCTCTTCCAGTCGATGCTCGTAATTCCCTCCGGCTCCCATTTCACCTCTTCGATGAGTGCCCGACTTGCCCCCTGGATGAGATTCCCTTCAATCTGATTTGTGAGCCCGTCCGGATTGATGATGCGGCCGCAATCATGCGCACAGGTGAGGCGAAGCACGCGGATCTTTCCGGTCGAACCGTCGACAGCGACCCTCGCAACAGTTGCGACATATGCTGCATTGTTCTCATACCGCGAAAAAGCGATTCCGAGACCCTGGCCGGAGGGAAGGGGCGACCCCCAACCGGCGCGTTCGGCCGCTTTCTGCATCACTTCCCGCGACCGCGGGTCATCGAGGTGATCAAGCCGGAAGCTCAACGGGTCCTTACCCGCGGCCTCGGCCAGTTCATCCATGAAGCACTCGTTGGCAAATGCGTTTGCGTATGCCCCGAGGCTCCGAAGCGAGGAAACGCGGAGCGGTGAATAGTCAAGCCAGTGCATGACGACCTTCTCGTCGGGAAAGCGATAGTCTGTCGGTGCATTCCGATCTCCGCCACCATACATGGTCCGGGCCGGTGCGGCGCTTGATTCGATGATCTGCGCCGCAAGCAGATCTGCCGCCGCCCGGGGTCGGTAGGAGTGGGATGGAGTCCACACTTCATGCTGCCAGGAGTCTACCCTGCCTCGAGCATCGACTGAGCCTCTCATCTTCACGATCATTGCCGGTCCATAGGGCTCCCACGCAAACTCGTCTTTTCGCGACCACTGGACCCGAACGGGGGCGCCTGCTTCACGGGAGAGGAGTGCGGCGTCCGCTGCAACATCATCGGAACCGTTCTGCCCGTAGCAACCGGCTCCCTCCCGGTGAATTACCCGGACATGCTCCTCCGGCAGCTTCAGGAGGTCGGCGAGTGACATACGCAGGGGAAAGACGCCCTGCGTGCTTGAATAGACGGTGAGTCTTCCGTCGCGATAGTCGGCAACCGAGCAGGATGGACCGGTTGAGGCATGCGCCTGGTATGGCTGCAGGTAGACTGATTCGAGGATAGACGCGCCGGGGCGGGGCGATTCTGCGGTTCGTGAAAGCAGAATCTGTTCGTGAGAATTAATGCTCTCAAGCTTGTTGTAGAGGGAATCCATGGGCGGGAACGGCTCTCCAGGTTCCCATTGGGGCTTCAGTGTCCGCGCCGCGCGAACCGCCTGTTCCTCGCGTTCGGCGACGACACCGATGAAGTTGCCGAGCTGCACGACTGTTGCCCCTTCGACAGCCGAACTGTCGAGAGATATGAGACGACTGCCGGGGACGGGCGGGCGGACTACTCGACCATGCAGCATTCCCGGGAGTCTGAGATCGTGCACGAACGCCTCATCGCCTGAGAACTTTGCGGGAAGGTCGGTGCGCGATATGCTCCTGCCCACCGCGTGAGAATCGGAAGTCGCGGCAACCGCACCGTCCACGTTGATCCTGCGATCAAGAACCTTTCCAGCGGCAAGTTCGGCGTAGGTCACCGTACTCGAGGCGTCCCCGTCTACGGTCACCGATCCTTCGGTCGCAATCAGATGGTCCTCGGGAGTGCCGAGTATTTCCGCTGCAAGCGCGATAAGCGCGCGTCTGGCTTCGGCCGCAGCGAGGCGCAGACCGAAACCACCGAACTGTATGGTCTTGCTGCCTGCGGTGTACCCTTCATCAGGCGTGCGGGCCGTGTCGCCCATTATCATCCTGATCTGCTTCACATCCACGCGCAGCTCATCGGCGACGATCTGAGCGAGCGCGGTGCGAACGCCGGTGCCAAGCTCTACCTTTCCCGAACAGACATCGACCGTTCCATCCGAAGCGATGGAGATCCAGTCGCTCACCCGGTCGGCTCGAGCCACGCTTCCTGTTTCACTCCACACCGAGGGAAGTTCACTCTGTTTCGCCACAGATCACCTCTCATTCCTGATGGAAAGTTGTGCTGCACGTTTCACCGCCCGAAGGATGCGCACGTGTGAGCCGCATCTGCACAGGTTGTTATCCAGCGCCGTGCGGATCTGTTCATCCGTTGGTGACCGGTTCCCGGTGAGCAGGGAGACGGTACGCATGATCATCCCGTTGCTGCAGTATCCGCACTGCGCCGCCTGCTCGTCGATAAAAGCCTGCTGTACCGGATGCAATGTTCCATCGGCACTCAGTCCCTCGAGGGTTGTTATCGCACGACCGAATACGCGGGACACCGGCAGATTGCAGCTGTGGGTCGCCACACCGTCAATGAGAACCGTGCATGAGCCGCACTGTCCGAGCCCGCAGCCGAAGTGCGGTCCGTTCAGTCCGATTTCGTTGCGCAGCACATAGAGAAGGGGCGTATCCGAATCAGCGCTCACCCGATGGACAATCCCGTTCACCGTAACACTCTGTCTGTTTCCGTTCATCATGTACCCTTCGGTAAATATACGACTCAAGTGGATGAGCGGACATCCTGTTCAGGTGAGCGGATTTGCATTATGGTGTAGAACGCGGGAAATTGACATGAAACGAATCGGAAAACTATTCAATCACGGGACCGATAATGAGCGCGTCGTATACGCGACGATCATAGCCCCCGGATTCGGTATTGGTGACCTGTTCCACCTCGACCGCGACGCGCGGCCCGAGATTCCTGACCGCTCCATACGGCCGGCACAGATCGATGAGGAGCTCAAGCGCATCCTGCGTGCAATCGACGATGTACGCGGCGATCTGGAACGAACTATCGCTGAAATCGAAGAACGTTTCGACGCACATACGGCCGGAATTTTTCGTGCGCAACAGGCGATGCTCGATGATCCGTCGATTGGAGCCGGGCTCGATTCAGTTTTGCGCGAAAAGCTGGTGAACGGAGAGCAGGTAGTCCGGAGCGTTTTCGAACGCGCCGGCGACAGATTGCGCGCCACAGGAAATGACCAGATCGCCTCCCGTGCAGACGATATCTCCGACCTCGGCAGGAGAGTGTGCCTGAGAATGGGCGGTCGCAAGGCGTCGCACAGACGCCAGTTCCCGCAGGGAACGGTACTCGTCGCCGATGAGCTTTTCCCGTCGGACGCGGCAGCGCTTCCGCGCAACGGTATTGAGGCGATCATTCTTTCACGCGGAAGTCCGGGTTCGCATGTAGCGCTCTTTGCGAAGGAGATGGGAATACCGGTTGTCGCGGGCATCGAAAACCTGCGTTCAATTGCCCCTGCGGGACACCGGGTGATTGTGGATGGAACAAACGGTGCTATCTTCATCGATCCGGGCGCGCAGAGCATTGCCCGTTTCAGGCGACGCGCAGAACGGGGACGATGGGTACAGTTCCGCGAACGCTGGCTCAGGCGCAGACCGGTTGCAACACGCGACGGAATGCGCGTGCAGATCTTTTCGAATGTCGGCACGCTGGATGAAGCCCAGCATGCCCGGCAGTACGGGGCGGACGGCATCGGTCTGTTCAGGTTGGAAAAGATATACCTCGGGGCAGCTTCTCCGCCCACCTTCGCGGAGCTCATCGAACGGGTCGGATTGGTTATCGCTCCGTTCCGGGGGAAGCCGGTCAACGTAAGGCTTCTCGACATTGGTGGAGACAAGCGACTTCCCTATGTTGATCTGCCTCAGGAGGAGAACCCGTTCCTCGGGCGTCGCGGAATACGGCTTCTGTTCGATCTTCCGGATCTGCTGAGGGCGCAGTTGCGTGCGCTGCTGCACGTGCACCGCGAGTGCCCGCTGCAGATCCTCGTTCCGATGGTCACCGTTCCCGAGGATGTATCACGGGTGAGAGCCGTTCTGGAAGAGATCGGCGCAAAGGAGCACATCTCGCAACTGCCGAAGATCGGCGCAATGATCGAGGTGCCCGCGGCGGCTCTCTGTGCAGCCGATATTGCCGCCGTCAGTGATTTCCTGAGCATCGGCACGAACGATCTGACACAGTACACGATGGCCGCTGACCGCGGAAACCCGACGGTGGCCGAATACTATCGGTCGCACCATCCTGCGGTCCTGGCGCTGCTGCGCATGGTGGTCGATCAGTCGCACGGAAAACCGGTGTCGGTGTGCGGCGACATGGCTGGTGATCTTGAGGCGCTGCCGGCACTCTTTGCCACCGGTATCCGCAGCATCAGCGTGGTTCCTGCCATCATCGCAGATGTGAAGGACCGCATCCGAAGCCTCGATGGCATGTAGCGTCTCAGTGGTGCGTCTGCAGATATCGGTCAAGCTGAGCCTGATCCTGCTTGAGCATCCTGCTGTCGGGGAAACGCGTCAGGCCGTCCTTGAGCACTGCGGCACCGTCGGTAATCCTGCCCTGGTTCATGAAGTCGGCAAACCGGTTGTGATATCCGACGCTCAGATTGTAGACAAGCACCTCCTGCATCTTCACGAACTCAGGCTGCGCCTGCATGCCTGCGGGAAGTGATTTCAGAAACTGGTATCCTGCCTCCCAGTTGCCCCCCTGCATGCGCTGCTGTGCTTCCTGGAGCGCAACCGAGAGGCGGACTGCGGCAAGCTCGGACTCTGGGACGTCACGCTGTCTGTCGAGCCAGGAGAGCGTCGCAGCCCATCCTTTGGTCCGGTAGATAGCCTCTGATTCACTCTTCAGTATGAGCGAAAGCCACTGTGCGGCGCTGCGATCCGTCCGTACCGCCCACTCTTTGACTGCTGCGCGGGCGCCCGGATAGTCAGCGGCAGACATGTGCTCGATAATGAGATTCTGCGCGAAAGTGGCAGCGAGTGTGTCAGTCTGCGCGTTTCTGCCGACCGTCGCCTCGAGCCTCTGGATCACGGCAAGTCCCTGCGCGTACTCTCGTGCATTGTTCATTCCGACAAGGTAGTTGGAGTAGCTGCGGTAGAGCAGACGTTTCGCTGCGGGCATGCCCTCCAGCGCAGAGAGGTCCCAGGCGAGCGCAACCGGTTTCGTGCTGTCGCCCCGACGCTGATCTTCAGTCATTCTGTTTTGAATGATAAGGCCGATCAACTGCCGATCGTCGATGGTCGTCCGCTGCGCGTAGTTTCCCGGAGGAACATAGGCAAATCCGGTGAGTGTGCCGAATGCGTTGTGGAACTCGCGCCGCGTGCCCGGATCGAACCCAAGGGGCGTCGTTGTCTCGACATCGAACAGACGGTTGCCGATCCGCACTGTGCTGAACGCGTGGTCCGGAGTGCTTACAGCGCCTGTCGAGAGTCCGAGTGCCTCAGCCAGGAGATTGTAGACCACCGCCGATGAAACGCAGTTGAATACGCCGGTATCAAGCAGTACGTCGATCCGGGTCTGGTAGAAATTGTAAGCCCTGAAGGTCCCCCGATGGAGAAACTGCAGCAGCTGATCTGCGGTCTCTGCCGGGGTAAGCCCCGCAGTCGCGGCCCGTGCCTGCGCAAGAACTGAACGCAAACGGTTTTCGTAGGTGGCAATCCGATCCTGCGCCACGCCGGAGGCGATAAAGCTGAGTTTGACTCTATCGTCCCAGTTGAGCGTTCGTCCGGCAAACGGGAGATATGCCGGATCCGGTGCCCAGCGCAGCGCCGTTCCAGTGGGAACCTGCGCCGAAAGTGTCGCACCGACAGTGAACAGAAGCAGCAATACGCAGGCGTGGTGTGTTGCGGGTCGAATACTCAAAGTGGCTCCTGACTTCCTGCGAACAGGCACCAGACTCCCCAGTCGCTCTGCGGGAGCGTTAATCTCGTGATTCCGTCAAACTGATGTTCGGGTTCTATCATGGTCCCGGAAATAATATCCCGATAGCATGCGTGAAAGAGCTGCTCATTCACGATAAGAACAGGTCGTGACCGTGGCGTGTCGCTTACCGCGTAGATCACCGGCACCCCTCCGGAGATTCCCCAGCGTACATGAGTAACGCCGGCTTCCGAAGGGGATTCGACACGAAGTGCAACCTGTACTCCGGCAGTGCTCACCCGATCGGCGACAAAGCGCTCGAACTCGGATGCAAATGGTGTGAACTGCTCGGCTCCGGCGCGACTACCACGATAGTATGCCTCACCTGCGTAGAGTCCGAGCGCAATCACACGGCCGCCTTTCACCTCGCGTGATGCGACCGGCCGCTCCTGAGCCCGCGCACCGCTCTCGCCGTTGGCGAACGGCGTGAGCCACTGTGTTGCGGGCAGGCGGTACCGGGTACCGTCAATCTCAACGGTGACCGTGGATCCGGTGAGCTCCCGTCGGCCGACATCAGCTATGTCCGCAAACGCGGCGAGCCATCGTTCAGTCGATTCCCGATAGACACCGTTTTCCCCGTATGCACCCTGTTCCGATTCGACAACGAGCGTACCGCCCCGCGAGACGAATCGGGCAAGGGCATCTGTAACCGGAGAGTCCATGACAAGAACTCTCGGCATGAAGAGCACCCGCAGGGAGTCAAGCACCTCGAGATGGTTCTCCTCCACAACTACATAGGGAATGCTTGATCGCACGAGCGCGCGAACGTAACCCTGGAGCGCGTTCATGGTCCGCACTGCATCCCCGTCCTGCGCCCAATTCTGGTAGTAGGATTGCGGACTGAAGAAGACGCCAACCTGCTCCTTTTCCGGTACGAAGTGCTCGATCGTGTTCCCGTGGGCAGCAAGAATTTCACCCGTCTTCCGGAACGCGGCAATTCGTTCGGCAGCGCGCCCATCCTTGCCGGAAATGCCGAATCCACCCGATTCATGTCCGAAGATCTCATCGCGCCAGCACCAGAACAGAATAGTGTCGGCCCCGGCGGCGAGCCCGCTCCAGAGCCAGCGCTGCTGGCTTGCAGCATCCACAGGCCGTTGTGATGTGTATCCGGATGCCGATCTGCCGCCCTGAACCTCGCTCAGCCACAGTCTCTTCGTGCCGCGGGCCGACCGCACGTAATCGATGCGGGCAATGAAGTCCGCGTGGTCGATATTTTCCCAAATGGGAAAGCTCGAGCAGCCAACCCCGTCGATGCGGTCCGCAAAGTACCAGTCGTTTCCGCGATGAAGCACCGTGCTCGGTTCGCCCTCTTTCCAGTAGGAATCATCGCCGTACAGCACCGTCGGCTTTCCCCCGTGAACCGTTACCGGGTGTCCCGGATCTATCCCCTTCACGATGTCGTAGCGGTGCACCGCATGCTCAACCGAGCGCCACGTGATGAACTGCTCGAATGCCATCATTTCCGTGTACACCCGGCCCGGACGCTTGCCGGGCAGCACATCTTCCCACGCCGTATACCGCCGTTCCCAGTCGTGGTTCAGCCCGTCGAGTCCACCGTGCTTTGCATCCAGCCACGAACGAAATCTCGAGAGTGTGTGATCGCAGTAGCAGACCAGGCCTTCCGAGTGCACATTCCACCGAAGCTCGTTCCAGACATCCCACCCTGCGAGGTGCTGTACCGAAGAATAACGCCGCGTCACCGTGTCGAGGAACCGCGCCATCAGTCGCCATACCTCAGGATGATCGATGCATCCACCGGGCGTAATGCCTGCGTGAGATTCTCTGCGGCTCGTTGAAACAACTCTCAGCCCCTGGTTTGTGATCATCTCGCTGCCGGCAGCGATACGGTGTATCCAGTTCGGTTGCACTTCGGCAACGGTGCTCAGGATTACCTTCAGGCCGGCCGCTCCCGCAAGCTCGATGATACGGTCGTAGTCAGCGAATCGGAACTCGCCAGGCGCTGGCTCTATCCATCCCCACACGAGCCAGAGCTGCACGGTATCAAGGCCGGCGGCCTTCATCTCATGAAGATCCTGCTGCCAGAGGTCGCTGCGGGGAAACGGAGGCCGGTAATAGTGCGCGCCAATATGTAGTGCCATGCTGTTGCCTCTGCTGCGAAGAATAATGAAAGCCCGCCACCGGGTCCAGCGGACGCGCGAGTTACGCTACTCTCCGCTTCGGATATCCGCCAGAGTGGCCCGCGCAAAGTGAATATCAGAGAACCCGGCTGTGCAGCCGTCGCCTGTCGGGGCCTGTGCAGAGAACCCGGCCCGTACCCCGGTTCCGTCACCGAGCGAGAAGTTGCGGACGAGGTTCCACAACTTCCCGTCCTGCGAGTAGTGAAACACGAATGTCCGACCGCGGCGGCAGATCCTCAGATACACCTCGGGGCCGCCGATTATTGCCGAGTTGCAATCGTCCGAGACTCCTCTGGTTACCACCGAAACAACCATAGGCTGTCGCTGAGGAGAATATTCGAGGCAAAGCTTCCCCCACAGATCGTCCCGGATTCTCACGTGAAGTGTCCCGGCGTCGAACGTCCCGGCAAACCCGACAGTCACCTTCGCGCTGAGCATGAAGTCGCCGTCACCCGGATTGAGCAGTGCAAGTGGAGCGTTCCCCTTTGGCGCACCATTCGCAGGGTCTATGAAGTAATCAGTTTTCTTGCCTGCGGTAATTGAAAGGGTTCCCGCAGGCTCTACCTGAAAGCGTTCGGGCTCGTTGTTCCATGAGAGATCAGCATCAATTGAACTTATCCTGAACATGTCGTCCTCCCTGCAGAGATATTGTACGGTTCGTCCTGTGTCCGAGCAAGGGGAGTGGCAGCGTCCTGAGCAGCCGTTGTATTTTCCCTTTCGGTTATAAAGCTTGACAAGTGTCCCGCGCAGTCTGAAGATGGAGGTACCAATCATTGCAGCTACCAAAGCTCCTGAAATCCGCGTCCGGTCTGGAGGAGGTGCAGGCATGTTTGATGACTTCACGTCAAGCTACGAAATTCTGGAACGATCCGGAATTGAAAATCCGCTTTTTGAAACCTTGAGGCTCTTTGATCTTCTTTCCGGCGGCGTAATCCGGAATGCAGGACTTGGAAACCTGTCGGGTCCTGATATTGATTTGCCGCAGGTCATACGAAAGAGAAAGGAGGGCATTCCGTGGGAGTACATCCTCGGAATAGCTCACTTCATGGGAAGGCTGTTCGTCTGTACGAAGGATACACTCATTCCGACTGACGAAACGCGGGTTCTCGTGAAGGCTGCCCTGGATTCCATCCATGTACAGGAGGAACGCGGCGAGGTACCGCTCGTTATGGAACTCGGGACCGGTTGCGGAAACATAGCGTGTACGCTCGCGATGGAGACGCAGCGTGCCAGAATTCTCGCGTCAGATTTAAGCGCAGACGCCGTGGCTGTGGCTGAAATGAACGTGGGCAGATACAAACTTGCGAACAGAATCTCCTTGTTCTGCGGCGATCTATTTGCACCGTTTCACGAACTCGGATACGAGGGTGCGGTCGATTATGTCATCTGTAACCCTCCCTATATTCCAACAGGCTCACTTGAAAGGCTCGATCGAGAAATACTGGATAATGAGCCGCGCGTGGCACTCGACGGCGGGCCTTACGGCATCGACATCTTTCGCAGACTGATCGCCGATTCAGTTACCATGCTGAAACCGGAAGGGAAGCTCTTTTTCGAGATCGGCGAGCGACAGGAGAAGCTTGCCACGCGTCTGCTGGAAAACAGCGGTGGATACAAAGAAATAGAGTATTTCACGCACGAAGAGACGATTCGCGCACTTCGTGCGGTGAAAAGGCAGTAAGCCTACTGAGCGAAGAAGTTGACAACAGTTTTGGTATCGCCGTTTCCAGCCGAATCAAGATAGTAGTATTTCGTGTTTGGCCAGGTCCTGCCGCCGTTTGACTGCTCTTCAGCCTTCGAATTGACGGTCGTCCCGTTGGAACCCTTGTCTCCGACGAACAGTGCCGCCCGGAAATGGAAGCGGGGTGGCCATGCAGTGTTCTGATAGAGCACAAAATCGAGCCACTGGTCCCGGCTGTTCGTGAACCGGCACACCACATCAACATTGTGATTGGAGAGCGCACTCGCAACATCTCCAGGAACGGCGGTATGGGGAGAGGTTCCCTGAGCCCACATGGAGAGTGCGGTGACGAGCGGTGGAATTGATGCGACCGAGATCGCATATTCAGAGGACACTTTTCCCGGAGGCAGCAGCTGGAGGCTGTTTTCGGTGGCGTCGTATCGACCCATCTCGGCTCTCACGATGATGCTGTCATACGGGCTCAGTTTCAGTGTGACGGTAATGTCACCAATATTCGCCGGAAGCGCAGCGGCAAGGTTCTTTGCGGTGTAGTAGCTGCTGATTTCCGACGGCATCGAATTGATGAGGGTGACAGTGCCGCGTGAATCCGCGGCGGTCGTGGTCTGTTCCTGTGCAAATAGCTGGTACGGCACAAGAAGCAGGCAGAAAGCAGCTACGAGTGAACCGAAAATAAAGCTCCGGCTTTCATGCCGGCCGTCGTTACGCGAGAGTTCTCCCATTGATCTTCCTTACATCAGAATTTTGCTCATAGAGTACGGCGAGAATGGCCGTTTCGGCTATAGGTTGCACCGATATTCTTCGCGGGCACCGAGCCCGGGCACATCTCAACCGCACACACTTACGCTACGTAATTTCGTTCGCTCCGGATTGCCGCAGAGTCCCGACTGCGAACTATCTCGTCGCCGAATTGACGATGAGCGTCCGGCGCATGTTGTCGAAGGTTGCAAGTCGGCATGCTGCAGGAACGGAGCAGCGTTGTCGAGCGAGGAGTTCGGAAGGGTCTCAACACTGAGCGATGTATCGGAGGCAAGGTTAGTTCCCGCAGTGAAGGTTGGCGGGATGGTGAATGATACCCCATGGATAGACTTCCCCGGACCGAGATAGGTGTACTGGTAGGATGGGTTCACGGTCCAGTCAGCAGGATAGCGGATCGAAAATGATTCTGATGGGCCGGCGAAGTATCTGGACAGCTTGCCGGGATTGCGGGCGATTTCAATGCAGCCATACCGGGCAGTTGCTGGCCCTCCCGTAGTGCCGGACTTTTCGATGAAGGCTCCGTTGCCTTTCGCCCAGAAGACAAATGACTCATCCGCGTTTGGGTAGCGTGCGCCGTCGGCGGCTCGGGTCTGCCGCAACGTGAGAATGCTGCCGTCGCTGAACGTGAGGCGCAACTCGTGGCTTTGCAGAAAGGTTGCGTCGATGGTTCCGGTAGCACCGCATGCGTAGGTCACCTGTGCGATCGCCGATTCCTGCGAATGGGCGGGCAAGCTCAGGAAAGCGACAAGCGACACCGCAACAACCAGCGAAATGGTAATATTTTTCATACATCCTCAGGCGCAACGATCGGTCGAATCACGCAAGCAGCTCCCGGCAGAGCTCGTAGAGTTCCGCCTTCTGCTCGATGCCAATTCCCGGGAGATTCGGATTTCGCACTGTGCCATCTTCCACTTTCACGCCGTCGGCAAATCCGCCAAACGGTTTGAAGATCCCCGGATATGATTCGTTTCCGTACAGGCCGAGGCCTGCGGATAACTGCAGTCCGAACTGATGTCCGCCATGGGGTATACAGCGCGACGGGCTCCAGCCCTGTTCGAGCAGCACATGGAGCATGCGCACATACTCGGTCAATCCATAGCTCAGGGCGGGATCCATCTGCAGAAAATCGGTCTCCGGATTCATTCCGCCATAGCGCAGCAGGTTCCGCACGTCCTGATGCGAGAAGATGTTCTCCCCGGTGGCAATCGGAATCGCTGACTGTGCGCACACCGCTTTATTCACCTCAAAATCCAGCGGATCACCCGGTTCCTCATACCACTTCAGCCGATAGGGAGCAAGCGCGAACGCATATTCAACGGCCTGTGCCCGGTCGAACCGGCCGTTTGCGTCGACTGCGAGATGCTCGCCGGAGGGCAACAGCGAAAGAACAGCTTCGATACGCCGGAGATCTTCGGAAAGTGTCGCACCGCCGATTTTCATCTTCAACGTAGTGTATCCGCTGTCGAGATAGCTTTTCATCTCATCCTTCAATCCGGCGATGCCCTTGCCGGCATCATAATAGCCGCCTGCAGCGTAGACAAATATGCGGTTTGAAGGTTCCTCGCCGGAAATGCCAAGCTCAGGACCGAACGCTTTTCTGATGAATTGGTACAGCGGCATATCGACGCACTTTGATGCGAGATCCCACAGCGCCATATCGAGAACGCCGGCCGCTACCGATCGTTCGCCGTGGCCACCCGGCTTTTCGTTGAGCATCATTGCCTGCCACGCCTTCCGCGGGTCGACATACGTCCCGTCTTGGGACGCAAGATCGGCTGAGTTCGCGTTCAGCAGCCGGGGAATCATTCGATCGGATAGAATTCCGGCCTGCGAATACCGACCGTTGGAGTTGAAGCCAAAGCCGACAAGAGTCCGACCGTCGCGAACTACGTCACTTACGACCGCCACGAGAGAGACAGTCATCTCTGAAAAACTGATATACGCGTTCTTCATGTCCGAACGAATCGGCACGGTAGTCTGACGGATCTCGGTAATTCTCATAGCACTCCTGCCTGTTCCCCGGAAAGGCTACCACAACGTCTTCGGGTCCGCAATCGCCGCCGTTTTTCCCCGGTAGTGAGGGATGGGAGAAGATGTTCAGACTATGCCTGCCGGGCGATTCGTTATTGAATTCCTGTTCCTCAGTTCCGGCGTGTACATCGGCATTATCGACGCACGGACACATCGCATTCCCGACACGCTGAGTCTCGGAACGCTGCTGCTGGTCCTTTCACTCGCGGCGATCGGCGACAAATCTTCGATGATCGAGCGACTCGCCGGCATGGTGCTCGGATTTGCCGCGTTCTATGGTCTCTGTCGCGCCGGACTCATGGGGCTCGGGGATGTGAAGTTTTCCGCCCTGATCGGGGTTGCGATAGGTCCTGCCGGCTGGATGGTCGCCGTCTGCGCAGCGTCGCTACTCGGCGTGCTCTACACTTTGCCTCAGCTTATCACCGGCTCTATCACGCGTGAGACTCGCGTCGCGTTCGGTCCTTTTCTCGCCGCAGGAAGCGTCATTCAGCTGTTCGTGCCCGGTCTCCTCGCGCTTGCGCCGGCAACACCCCTTCTGCTCGGAGGTGCCTGAAATGAAGAGTCACGCAATGCAGAGAGCATTCATTTACCGATCCCTGTTTGCGGGCCTGTTGTTCACACTCTGTCCTGGTGCAGTCGCGCAGCAGATACGCAGTGTGGAGTTTCGCAACCAACCGATTACCGACATTCTTCTGTCGCTCGCAAAAATGTCGGGTAATTCGATTATCGCCGATGCGACTGTATCAGGAACCACTTCCTACTACTTTGAGCAGACCGATTTTGAACGAGCACTTACCGGTTTTCTCCGGACCAATCATCTGTATGTTCGCCGTGTCGACGGTGTCTACCGAGTGTCCCGGGTTCTGGTGACTGCAAGCGCGGACGGCAGCAGGTTCTCCGTTGAGGCCGACAACGTTGAGCTTGAGACCGTTGTGCGGAAGATATCGGAGGCAATGGGGATTACCATTCTGTCGGACACACTTCCGCGAGAACAGATCACGCTGCATGTGCGCGAAGCCGGGGCCGATGATCTTCTCGCCATCCTGGTACGGAAGTATCCGGATCTTTCAGTCGAGCGTGGCAAGAACTACTTCTATCTGAAGAGCACAACACGGACAAAGGAGCACTCTCCGCCACGAAAAGAGTGGGTGACGCGGAGTGGCGAACTCTACACAGTTGATGCGCCGACCTGCAGATTTCGTGAAATTCTCTCCGAGCTTTTTCACAAGGGTGCGCGGGAGTACTCGCTTCTACTGCAGTCGGACCCTGTGCTCGTCGACCTTCATTTTGCAGACAAGAGCTTCGATGACCTGCTTGATCTGGTGGTCGGTCAGGCGAATGCCGGGTATGAGACTGTCGGCGGTCTGTACTACCTGTTCGACATCCAGAAACGGGACATTCTGAAGCAGTTGCGGCGGACGGTCTATCTGCCGCTCAACTACCTCCAGGTGAAGGAGCTTTCGGCACTCCTTCCGCAGGAGCTCGCGACGGGAAGCAGCATGAAACTCGACGCTGCCGGGAACACGGTCGTGCTGTTCGGCAGCAGAGAGGAGATAGCTCCTGTCGAAGCATTTATCCGTACTGTCGACCAACCGCGTACCGGCAGAACCTTCTACCGGTTCGATCTGGACAACATGAATGTCGCAAAACTGTTGACTTCTCTGCCGGCCCGCTTTTCGGGACTCGACCCGATCGTCGTACCCGGGGCGAACTCGTTTCTCATGCTTCTCTCGGAGCCGATGCGTCACGAGGTCGCAGCCTACATTGAGCTTCTCGATCATGAGACGCCGGGAGCGGCAGTCTCCCTCAAGTATCTTCGTGCCGATGAACTGGTGAAGAGCCTGCCGCCGAATATCGACAGGGCCGATATCACCGTCACCAATGATTCCTCTGCACTCTTTTTCACCGGCACCCGGGAGAAGCTCAGACAGCTCAGGGAGTTTCTTGAAGTCGCAGACCGACCCACGCAGCAGATCCGCTACGAGCTGCTTGTCGTCCAGTACCAGAGGAGCAGTTCGCTCTCGTTCGAGTCGAGTTTCCAGGGTTCCACGAGCCAGGCCGCCGAGGGATCGGTCTTCGTTGGAACGATATCGAAACTTCTGTCGCTGAGCTTCGATATCGTCTCCAACTTCGGCACGCTGTTCGCTCTGAAACTGAACGCCGCGCTGGGAAACAACAGTGCGCAAGTCCTCGCTGACACGACCTTGAACGGACTCTCCGGACAGCAACTGAAGTTTCAGAACACCAACACCTACCGGTATCGCGACTCGGAGGTTGATCCTGAGACCGGAGCCATGCTCTCAACCGGCGTGACCCGTGAAATCACCTCAGGGCTCATCCTCGGCATCAACGGATGGGCATCGGGGGACGGGATGATCACGATGCAGGTATCCGCGACGATTTCGAAACGGGGAGTGGACAATAACAGCGGCACCAGTCCGCCGACAACCTCGGAGAAGATAGTCACGACAAATGTACGAACCCGATCGGGTACACCGGTCGTTATCGGCGGACTCATACAGCAGGATGTCGATAGAAGCATGAGCAAGGTACCGATTCTCGGTGATATTCCGCTGCTTGGGCTGCTGTTCCGTTCTGTGAAAGAGACCATCGAGAATACTGAGCTCGTCATCTACATTGTTCCTCATATCGAGTATCCACAGAGAGTCGGTAGTGATTTGCGCAGCTCACTAGAACGGATGCACGAGCGTTTCGGTACGCTTCAGGTGGTCGACTGATGAATCCGAACGGCGCGGGTGCCCTGCGCGCGGCACCCGCAGGACCGGAGCAGTATCCGCTCGAGTACGTCGAGAGTCACGGAGTTCTGCTGCTTGAAGAACGGGACGATCAGGCAACTGTCGGCGCGTGCGACGACGTGGCTGCCGAGACTCTGGCGGAGCTGAAGCGATTTCATCGGAAGCCGGTCATTGTGCAGCCGATCGACAGGCGCGATTTGACCGCCTACCTCGAACGCAGACTGTCCGGTCAGCAGGAGTCGCCCGCGGGGCTCACCGATACGGTTGCGCATCAGGGGGACTCGCGAATCGAGGAAGTTGCTCACGATGCCCCGGCGGTCAATCTGGTCAACAGCCTGCTTATCGAAGCTATCCGGCGGGACGCCTCGGATATCCATATTGAGAGCTACGACGATCGCGCCGTAATCCGTTTCCGCGTTGACGGACTGCTATCGTCCGGAGGAGCCATCACTGCGGATCAGTTTCCGGCCGTCGCATCCCGCATCAAGGTAATGGCAAATCTGAACATCATGGAGCGGAGGTTGCCGCAGGATGGTCGAATTTCGGTGTCGCTCAACGGAACCCGGTTCGATCTGCGAGTGTCGGTGGTTCCTGTCGTGCACGGTGAATCGATAGTACTGCGGCTTTTTCAGCGAACCGGAAGTCTCATTTGTCTCGATGAGCTTGGCCTGGACAGTCCTCAGGTCGCGCGGATCAGAAGATTCATTGCGGCGCCACACGGGCTTTTCCTCGCAACCGGACCGACTGGCAGCGGAAAGACCACGACACTCACGGCGATCATCGCGGAACTCCGGACCGAGCTGCGGAAGATAATAACCATCGAAGACCCCGTCGAGTATCTGCTCGATGGAGTCAATCAAATTGCAACAAACGATCAGATTGGCCTGAGTTTCGACACGCTGCTGCGGCGTGTGCTGCGTCAGGACCCTGACATCATCATGGTTGGCGAAATTCGTGACAGCGCGACCGCAGAGCTTGCAGTGCGCGCTGCACTCACCGGTCATCTGGTCCTCTCAACGCTGCACACTTCCGACGCACTCTCCGCTGTTCTTCGACTTGCTGACATGGGAATCGAACGCTACCTGCTTGCCGGAACACTTCGGTCGGTTATGGCTCAACGGCTCGTTCGCAGAGTCTGCGGCGCCTGTTCCCGGCCACATCGACCGGACGCAACTCACCGGAAGCTTCTCTCCCGGTGGCGTATCTCCTGCAATATGGCGCGCGAACCGATTGGCTGTCCCTTGTGCGGCGGTTCCGGCTACAGCGGTCGAATTGCCATTGCCGAGCTTGTTCCGATCGACAGTGAGCTTGCGGAAGCTGTTGCTCGCGGCGACCCGGTATCCCGGATGACGACTATGGTCAGAGGTCACGGAGTTCGACCGCTGGCGGAAGATGGCTACCGGAAGGTCGCTGCCGGTCTGACGACATTTTCGGAAGTGGATTCGGCTACGGAGGGATGATGGCAATGTTCCGGGTCCGTCATAGCGATACGACAGGTCGCATTTCCGAGAGTTCGCGAAGTGCGCCCTCGGCCGAGGCGTTGCTTCGCGATCTTTCGTCCGAAGGGCTCAGTACGCTTTCGGTTCGCGCAGTTTCGGACCTCGATGCGCTTACTGACGAAGCGGCCGGCTCACGCAGGCGGTGCGCACTTCACGCGCTGCAGGAGTTCACCGACGGAATCGGTACGCTCCTGAAAGCGGGGCTCACAGTGCAGGATGCGCTCGCTATGGCGGCTGCCGTGTTTCCATCGTTGCGCGGAAGGCGGGGAGTCGCGCATCGGTTGATTCTCGATATCGCCAGGCAGGTCCGGTCGGGTCGCTCGTTTGCCGATTCACTCGAAGTTCTTCCGGTGGAGTTCCCACCGATGTACCGTGGGCTTGTGCGTATCGGCGAGCACCTGGGCACACTCAGGGAGGTACTTGCCCGACTCTCCGCCTATATAGCCGGACAGAAGTCGATGAGGAATCAGGTTTCAGGTGCACTCGTCTATCCATCGCTCGTACTTTTCACAGCATTCTTCGGAATAGCCGTACTCGCCTGGATTGCCATCCCGCACATGCGTGCGATGCTTCTTGCCTCCGGAGCTGCATTTCCTGCGGAAGTTGACCGAATCATCGCCAGCGCAAAGATGTTTGTCCGGCTGGAAATCGGCATTCCACTCTGCCTGATCGGCGCTTCACTGGTAATGCGAATGACAGCGCGCAGGAACCACCGTGTCGCAATGACGCACGATACCTGCGTTCTCCTCCTGCCTGTGATCGGCCGGGCTCAACTTGCCGGGGAACTCGTGAACGTCACATACGCGCTTGATCTGCTCACCGGCAGCGGCGTCGCACTGCCGTCGGCAATCAGGCAGGCTGCAGGTGTCGCCGGGAATCTGCGGATCAGAGCAGCGCTCGATAGTGTGGCGGAGCAGGTCGCACGCGGTGTTTCGCCTTCGGCGGCATTTTCAGCGCCTCGACTTTCAAACCATTCACGCCGCGGATTGTTTCCGGAACTCTTTTGCCGGTGGGTTGCAATCGGCGAGAGAATCGGCCACGCGCAGACCGCGTTCTGCCAGCTGCACACCTTCTACCGTGCCGAAGTCGACCGGAATATCGCGCGGCTATCCACTCTCGTAGAACCGGCTCTCATAGTGCTTGTCGGTGTCGTTCTCCTGGCTGCAATTATCGTGTTCATCGTTCCGCTTTTTTCGCTCTTCCGGTCGCTCATAGTGTGAAATGGAGGTGTTCATGTTCGAGGCCGCAGACAGAAGAGAGTCGGGATGGACCTTCATCGAGACTCTGATCTCGATTGCAATCATCCTCATCCTGACCGGTACCGTCGGATTCACCTCGGTGAGATATCTGCACAGCGCAAAGGTAGCGGCCGCGCGAAGTCAGATCGACACCTTCTCGCTGGCGCTCAGCTCCTATCTTTTTGATGTCGGCGAGTATCCGTCGCAGGAGCAGGGTCTCGCCGCTCTGTGGCAACAACCGTCGCCGCCTCCCCCGGGCTGGAGCGGGCCATACATTGAAACGCCAGTTCCCGTGGACCCGTGGGGCAGACCCTATGAATACCGGGTTCCCGGACCGAGCGGTCTGCCGTTCGGCATTCAGACGCTTGGGATCGACGGGCTTGAGGGAGGAGAGGGAAATGCAAAGGACATCACGTCATGGGATCGATAGCGGACGCCGCAACTGTGGCTATGTGCTGCTTGATGCGCTGGTGCTCTTGTTCATTGCAGCGGTCGGCCTCGGAGCTCTCACGCTCCTCGTATCCTCCACCTGCCGCGGAGTCTTCAGCTGTGAGAAGCGGGTCATCGAGACAATTGCGGCGCGGAACGAGCGCGATCTGTCGAGAGTGCAGGACCGTGGAGTGCGCTGATTCGGGCTTTACCTTTGCAGAGTTCCTGATCGCTCTTGCGCTCGTGCTGCTGCTCTCTGCAGTCGCGGCGCGGACAGTGCTTGAGGCGGGCAAGGCGGCAATACGCGCAAAGGATGGGGCAGAATGGATTGCCACTGTGACGCTGTTTGACCGGACACTCAGAACGGCGTTCTCGGCGTGGCCGCCGGCCTTCTGGGGGCGCGAACCGGACATTGAGAAGAGTGCGACCGGCTATCGGATTATCGATCGGTCCGAGGCAACAGAGTTTGCCGTGGAATTTTCAATTGGCCGAGCCGGCACGGGAAAGCTTGCGGTTCTGTGGGGAGGCAGGTGCACAGTGATAGGATCTGTCGATTCGATATCGGTTGTACCCTGCAAAAGGAGTGGAATCGATCCCTGCGCAGTGATTGTTCTGCTCGTCTCCGGCCGCAATGAACAACAGTTCGTGGCGACATTCGGCGGAGCCAGACTGTGAGACGCGCTTCAACTTCGGCAACCGTCGGATCGGCGGCGGCAAATCTCTTCGCTGCACTCTTCTTCCTCATCGTTGTCGCCGGCTCGACTGCTATGCTCGTGCGCAGGTTGAACGACGGTGCTCATGCGGCCGAGTTACTAGAACGCGTGCGGCTCCTGCTCGACACCGAGTTGTCCGCGGTAATAGACCGGTTCGGCGAGGATCCGACACCGGCAAGCGACGCGATATCGGATCCGATCCAGGAGTGGTGCAGTTCCCGAAGCATCAGGATTTCCGATATATCCAGCCGAATTGCACCAAACTGGGTGGCCGCCGATCTGTTGAGACTGCCAGAAATCACCCGCTCGGTCGGTGCAAGTGACGGAGTTGGCGGGGACTTGCCCCTGGTTCTGAGGCAGCAGCGCGAACAGAGCGGCTTCTTTTCCGACATTGCAACAGGCTATGGCGTGATTTTCCCGAAGGCAGCCTATGAACGGTACCTCACCGGCTTCGCATACGCGAATGTCAATCTCACAGACGACGCTGCTCTTCGCAAACTCTACGAAGTGCGCACATCCGATTATGCGTCGGCACAACTATTTCAGGCGAAGATACGGGCGCTTCGCAGCGATGGGCGAGTGGTGGCTGAAGAAACGCTCCCCGAATTCCTCGGTGCCGATTATGATCGGCTTTATCCGGTTGTGAATGCGCTGCCGTGGTGGAACGTGAACTTCCTGCCGCTGCCGATCCTGATCGCGATCATATCAACTCCCGAGTTCGGCGTAGTGAATCCGCAGACAGTTTGTAATGCGATTGATACGCAGAGACGAACGTGCGAGATCGGGCAGGAGGATCTCCGGTCACTCGTCGGTCTCCCCGCGGAGAGTCTCCTGTATCAGTACCTCGGCACCACCACCTGGTTCTGGCAGATAGAAATCCACAGTGGAAGTGACTCGCTATCGGTGGTGCTGTGCAGACTGCCTCCGGAATGGACCCCGCAATCCGCACAGGATAGCGGTACGGTCGGGCAGGTAGCGGGCGAACGCAGATGGTTTCGCGTTATCTCCCGGAGGTACTCCCGATGATGCGACTGTTCTTTACCGAGATAGCGGGGTGCGGCTCTGGAATTGATGATGTCTTTCCCGGCTTACCGGAGGAGCTGGGCGAGTCTGACCTGCTTCTGGTGTCCCGCATGGACATCGATGTTCAGCTGCTCACCGCCCCGAGAGTGAAGCAGTGCGATCTGCCGGCCCTCGTATCCTACAGACTGCGCGCGATCTATCCCGGCGGATCCGACAGGACCGTGTTCGACCAGCGGGTTTGCGGAGACAACCGTACTTCGCTTATTGTGGCGGTCTACAGCATGAGATCCGATGTCTACGAGCGCTATCGCGCGTTCGCGATTGAATCACGCCTTATCACCGCGGACTCGCTCGGCAGGTTCCTGCTCGTCTGCCGCGGAGCCGAGATGGTCATCGTTCTTACATCACGGTACGCTGAAGTTATCACCTATCTTGATGGACAAATTCGTTCCGACTGCATGATGAACTTTGACGATTCGCCATCTGTTCCCGAGCGGATACTCGGTCTACTCCCCGGAACCCTTCAGGAGTCACTGTTCATCATTGATACAGAGAGCGAGGGAATCGGGGCGACGGATCTGGGCGATCGACTTTCCCCGCTCGCACGTCGGATCAGCGTTATGCCGTTACAGCACGTCATCGGGGAGGTCGAATCACGCAGGCGCGGACGCATGATTGCGGCGCGGATCCCGCGAATATTCTGCCCGTCGGCGCAAGTGTCAATTCGTTCGCGTCGTCTTGCTGTCGTCCTTCTGGTGGCGCTATTCGCCGTGCTGTCTGCCGAGTTCGTCTGGTATGGCGTTCGCGTCATACGCACATATGCGTCGATTGCCGAAGGTATGGCCGCCGAGTATCAGACTGCACTTCGGACACTGGCGAAAGCTGCCGCGAAGCGGAACGAATACTCGCGGCTTGTTGAGGAACTGAACATGCTGCGCGGGCGCCGAACCGTCGACCTCACCCGATTCTTCACGCAATTGGCCGGTGCAGGGCTTGGTCTCCAGTTCGTTCTGCAGAGCGCATCGATTGCCGACGGCCGCTTTGCAATCGAAGGGTGGGCCGCGAACCCCTATACGCTTGTCGAACGGCTCTCGGTCGCGAGCGGTTTTGCGGCAGTTTTCCTGGTTCAGACTGTTTCTGATGATGTGCGCAAACTTGTACGGTTCTCGGTGAAAGGTACGTTCGATGCAGGATAGACACCGAAAAGTGGTCGTCACGGCAGCATGCGCGGGAAGTGCGGTGGCCGCAGCGTTGATTGGCTACACCGCATTTGATGCCACGATCGTTACAATCAGGGAGCACATTTCCGGCTATCGCGCGACGATTGAACGTGCGGAAGTCGAAAACGTGGAAGGGATCGAGCGCGGGATCAGTGAACTATCAGGCGCAATTGCAGAGGAACGTCGCCGATTCTACTCACCCGGGGAATCGTCCGATGCGAGATTCTCCGCCGAAATTGAGCAGGATCTCAAACGTGCTTCTCTCTCGGTACGATCATGCAGACCGTCAACAGCAACGGCAGGCGGGAAAGCGGTACACAGTGTGGAGTTCGAAGTTTCCGGGCGAGGGGAGTCGATCCTCTCGTTTCTCGCACTTTGCAGAGATTCCGGGAAGTCACGCATAGTGAGCTCGTTGACCGTCAGATTTTCCGCGGATACCGGGCTCATCGAATCGCGGATAAGGATTGGCTATGAGCAAAATGAAACTCCTGCTGCTCGGTAGTACGATCGGCGTCGCGCTCCTTGCCGGGGTGGCACTTCACCTGACTCTCCGCCCTGCAGTCGTGGAGTTGATTCCCAGCGCTCCGCCCCGGCGTTCGGCAGTGCGAAACCGGTCCTTCGCGCTACCGCCCTCACCTGAGCCCGAACTGCAGAACACAGGAACGAGTGCGACGGAACTCGCTCACGGTCTCGGCTGGGAATCCGGATCGGTTGATGTAGAGTCGGACGTGCAGACCGCCGGCGAAGTCGTGCGGGAAGTTCCCGTTGTCGACGCTACCTGGATTCGATATGTCGGTGAGATCACCGATGCGGACGGCACGTCGTGGCACTATTTCAAGGATAGTCGGTCCGGACGGATCATCTGCGGTACCGCCGGTCCGGGGCCTGATCAAATCAATCTCAGCGCCACAGCTGACCGATACATCCTCCAGGAGGGAACTATTCGGCTCGGTGTGCGGATTCCACGATGAAGTTGAGTGAACGCCACGCAAGCTTCACCCGCTGCACGACCGCGTTCGCGATCATGGTACTCTTTGCCTCCTGCACGGGTATGCCGGACGCAGATCCGCGGTCCTTCGAGCGCGCACCGCTCTTCGGTATGGTCTACGATCAGGAGAACCAGCCCGTTGCCGGAGTGAATTTCTCAATAGACGGGCGCGAAGGACTGCTCTCGGATATCACCGGTCGTTTCGTAATCCCCGATCTGTCTCGGGGAGAGCACACTCTTGTTGCGCGCAAGGTCGACTACGAACTATTAATGACCGTCATCCAATTTTCGAACCAGACGCAGGTAGTCTACATCCGGATGATTTCTCGCACTGAGTTGGTTCAGGCGGCCGAAGACGAAGTTGCCGCCCGGAGGTTTGCCGACGCGCAGTCACTCATCGACCGCATATTGACGATATCACCTGATGACCCTGAAGGGAGTTTTTTGCAGGCAGTGCTGTTTCATCGTAGCCGGCGCTCCCTTGAGGCGGCGGCAATTCTCGAGGCACTGATCGCCTCGGGAGTCACCGAAGAGCCTGTCTGCCTCTTTCTCGCCGATCTTTACGAAAAGGCGCTTGGAGATCCGGGTCGCGCTGTGAAACTTCTTGAAGGCTGTGTCGCGCGAAGCCCAACTCCTCGGACGCGGTCGAAGCTCGACCGATTGACCAACTCGGTAAACGCAGTAGGGATTGACCGGGTCAGGCCACGATAGCGGCAACCCGCAGGCGGACAGCGGTGACTAATTGATACACTTTGAGAAATGTTCTCACGTGATTTCGAATTAAGCGTCCTTCCGCGCTGACTCATCGGCCGCGTCGAACCACCATTTCTCTGCCCATTCGGATAGTGTTCGAATTGCCCGCTCGAGATCCTGCCCGGCTTCAGTGAGTTCATACTCTACCCGGACAGGCGAGACCGGAACGACCCGTCGTATCACCAGTGATTTGCTCTCAAGTTCACGCAGGCG
>DATKUC010000178.1:0-48024 GCA_035530835.1 Spirochaetia bacterium | reverse complement strand
CAAAGATGCTCAATATGTTCAGCACGGGGTCCTCCTTTGGCGAATTGACGAGCGCTGAGCATTCAATTAGGATGGGAGTATACCACAGAAGGAAGTTCAGATGAACCTGCAGGACTATCTCACCCCCAAAAATGTGTTGTTCCTTGACACCGTTAGTCGCGATGAGACTATCCGCCGACTGGTGCAGACCGCGCTTGAGGCCGGGTACATCGAGGACGCAGCGGAGTTCGAAGAGGCGGTGCTCGAACGCGAGCGTATCATGAGCACCGGAATGGGATTGAAGGTCGCGGTTCCCCACGCAAAGCTCGGCAGCGTACGTGAGTTCTTCATCATGATAGGGATTACCGCGAAGGATATCGAATGGCACGCACTCGACCAGAAACCGGTTCGAATCGTGTTCATGATCGGTGGGCCATCGGATCAGCAGAAACAGTACCTGACCATATTGTCAAAGCTCATGCTCGTCATCAAGAACGCGAGCATCCGCGAAACGCTGCTTGCCGCAACCTCAGGCGACGAGGTCATCAAACCGTTCCTGAAGGTTTAGCCTGCGTCCCCCGCCGATTGCTCGAACAGCTGCCAGAGCGCATCCTGCGGCGGCGGGGCTGACAGCGACACCGGATCGCCGTTCACCGGATGCGCAAACGACAGCGACCGGGCGTGCAGGTGAATGCCGCCTCCCGGGTTTGTCCGCTTTGCGCCGTACTTCACATCTCCCTTGATATGACAACCGATCGCCGCAAGCTGTGCCCTGATCTGATGGTGCCTTCCAGTTGCCGGCACAAGTTCCAGAAACCAGTACCGGTCTGAATGGCCGATTACCCGGTAGTCAAGCCGTGCCGGACGGCCCGAGACGGTGCGCGAGCTCTGCGGAGCGGGCTCTTCGTGTCCGGCCACGCGCGTGCTCGATCGGTTTGTACCGTGGTCGAACAGGATCTCGTGCTCGAGGGTCCCTGACTCCGCAGGAGGCGCGGAATCCACGATCGCCCAGTATGTCTTGCGTACCTTCTGATCGCGAAACAGGGCAGAGAGCTTCGCCGCAGTTTTCGCATTGGACGCGAACAGTACGACGCCACTCACCGGACGGTCGATTCGATGCACGAGATAGGGTGTGCGGTTTATGGCCTCTCGCGCGACGTCAAGAAGCGAACTATCACCCGAGCGGTCCGGTTGCACCGGGATGCCGGGGCGCTTGTTCAGCGCAATCATGAACTCATCATGATAGAGGACTTCGGTCTGGTTCATCGATGCGCCCAGCGGCGGGTAACTGTGATCATGCAGTGAATATAGCAGATGCGGGCGCGCTCAGAAAGATGATGGCGGCTGTTGCTTGACTGTCATGCCGCCGAATGGATCAATAGAGATATGGAGGGCAGGCATATGAACGAACAGGAGATGACGATAAGTGCACCGGGGGTGGCGACACCGGGCGCACTGCTTCGCGGCACACTTTCGGTACCCGATGCGGCAGCGGGACCTGATGGCGGCAAGCCCCCGATCGTTCTCATCATCGCCGGATCCGGGCCGACTGACCGGGATGGCAACTCGCCAATTCTCCCGGGCAGGAACGACTCGCTTCGCATGGTTGCCCACGCGCTCTGTGAAAACGGAATTGCATCTCTGCGATTCGACAAGCGAGGGATCGGCGCCAGCGTCTGGCCAGGACTTACCGAGGAGAGCCTTACGCTGGACGGGTACGCACTTGATGCCGCGGCGTGGATTGCGCAGTTGCGGGCTGACGGCAGATTTGCGCGCCTGTTTGTCCTCGGTCACAGTGAAGGGGGGCTCATTGCTTCGATTGCGGCGCTCAACCAGCCCGTGGATGGGGAGATAGTCGTTGCGACGCTCGGTGAGACCTACCAGGACACGCTTCTCAATCAGCTGACTGCCGCAGCTCCGGTGCTTGCCGGACAGTCCCGGCCCATCGTTGCCGAACTTGTCGCAGGAAGGCTCGTAAAGGATGTGCCCGAAATGCTCATGCAGCTCTTCCGGCCGAGCGTCCAGCCATTCCTCATATCCGCATTCAGGCACAATCCTGCCGATGCGATTGCCGCCGTGCAGGCGCCGGTTCTCATCGTGCAGGGCGACCGGGACCTGCAGGTGAACCCGGCGCATGCCGAGCTGCTTTCCGCGGCACGCGCTGCTCTCGCGGCGAAGTTCCCGACCGGGAAGGTGATTGTGCCGGGTATGAACCATGTGCTGAAAGATGTAGCCGCGGATCGCGAGTCGAACGAACGAGCCTATTCGGATCCGACACTGCCGGTGTCGCAGTCTATGATGAACGCGGTGGTTGCATTTGTCCTGCGCAACACGGAGCGGAAAGTGCGAGGCGCGCCCTTTCCGTGAACGCGTTTTGAGCATAGTATCTGCTTAATGGAAAAGCCAGTAATAGCCATAACGATCGGCGATCCTGCAGGGATCGGCCCGGAGATCACGGTCAAGGCGCTTCAGGACGGTGAGCTTTACGCGATTTGTCGTCCACTTGTCATAGGTGATGAGTCGGTGGTGCGCCGCGCGCTTTCGCAGTGCAGCCTTTCGATGAACGTGCACGTTGTCGGAGCACCCGGTGAGGGAACCTACGCCGCGGGGACCATCGATCTGCTCCTGCCTGCGGCTCAAACAATTGCCGGAGAGGTCAGGATGGGGCAGGTGGATGCATCCTGCGGCAGGGCTGCATACGCCTACATTGAGCAGGCGGCGGAACTTGCCCGTACCGGCTCGGTGGGTGCAGTCGCAACTGCCCCCATCAACAAGGAGTCGCTTCAGGCCGCACAGGTTCCCTACATCGGCCACACCGAGATTTTTGGCGGCCTTGCAGGTGTGGAGGATCCGCTTACCATGTTCGAGGTGCGGAACATGCGGATCTTCTTCCTGACGCGGCATGTTTCGCTGCGCAAGGCGTGCGACCTTGTCACCAGCGATCGGCTGCTCGATTACATCGAGCGGTGCACCGCGGCGCTCAGACAGCTTGGCGTATCCGACGGCGTCATGGCGGTCGCCGGCCTGAATCCGCACAGCGGCGAACACGGGCTCTTCGGTGACGAAGAGGTCAGTCAGGTCACCCCTGCGGTAGAAGAGGCGAAGCGGCGGGGATTTGCGGTTGCCGGACCGATTGGTGCCGATTCGGTATTCGCGCAGTGTCTCACCGGCAAGTACAATTCGGTGCTTTCGCTCTATCACGATCAGGGCCATATCGCCGCAAAGACCTATGACTTTGAGCGCACTATCTCGGTAACACTTGGAATGCCGTTTCTCCGCACTTCGGTTGATCACGGAACTGCATTTGACATTGCCGGAACCGGGAAGGCGAGCGAGGTGAGCATGGTCGAGGCTGTTCGGGTCGCCGCAAAGTACGCGCCGCACTTCGCACGGAAGTAGGCTTCGGCGACGCGAGTCCTGAACACCGTCTGCGCCGCCTATCTCTGCAATTCGATGGTGCGCGCGTTGTCCGCACCCGCAGCGATTGTTGCCGCATGTTCGGGGTGGCAGGTCAGCAGGATGGTCTGGTAGCGCCGGGCAAAGGATGCAAGCGTCCGGGCCGCGAGCTCGCGACGCTCCGGATCCATATCGACAAGCGGATCATCGAGCACCAGAAATCCCTTCGTGTCGCCAAGAAGATACTCGGCCATGACGAGCCTGAGTGCAAGCGCCACCGAATCTCGCGTGCCGGCCGAAAGCAGGGCGGGCGGCAGATCGGTGCCGTCTGCGCGACCGAAGGTGCTCGGGGTCGACTCACTCATTGATGCGGTGGTGTACCTGCCGCCGGTCAATTCCGAAAGGTAGTACATGAACCGCGTCTGGTAACCGGAAAAGGTATCGGCTTCCGACTGTGCGAGAATACCAGTTGAGCGGGACTTTACCCGATCGAGCGCCTGTCCCGCCGAAGTGGTGCGCGTGTAGTCTGCACGTGCCTGCAGAAGACGCTGCTCAAGCTCGACAGAGGACTCCTCCGGCAGGCGTGCCTCCTTGCGGGTGCGTTCCTGAAGCAGAGCTGTAAGTTCCGCCTGCAGTCGCCTGAGTTCCGCGGACAGCCTGTCGATTCGTGCGAAAAACTCATCCGCCGACGCGAACCCGTCGGGAAGGGGAGGGGCGGAACTCGCTTCCCGGGTGAGCTCTTCGTGGCGGTTAGTCTTTCGTCCCGCCTCAGAGAGGAGCGAGTTGTAGCTCCCGTAGCTTTGCTGCCAACTGGCTATCTGTGCTCCGAGCCGGCTGATCTCCTGCTGCGCCTCCCGCACTGTGCGATCCGCCTGCGCCCGCTCGACCGCGATAGTTTCGATCGGGCGGACCGCAACAGGCTCGGATGAAGCTGCTTCCCGTTCAAGTGATTCATACGAGTCTGATCCGAGCGCCTCGGTGTATCGCCGTTCGGTCACGGCACGCTCGGCCTCCGCCCGCGTGGCCGCATCGAGCCGCGCCTCAAGTTCTTCAGCATTTGCCGCCCCGGCCTGCGAGAGAAGTTCCGTCCGTTGCCGCTCCGCATCAGACATCCTGGCCACACTTTCCTCGACGTTTCCCGAACCCGAAGCGACAGAGATGCTGAAACCGGGAATTTCAATCGTGACAATGCCGTCGACGGTCCGCTCCGCCTCCGCTCCCGCGGTGAGCTTCACCTGCTCGGTCTCTCCTGACGGACCACCGAGCGCGATATCGGCGTCCGCAGATGAGCGAATCCTGACCGAAAGGCTCGATGCTGCCAGAACAGCCCGCGCAGCATCGATCCGGCGGTCAAGGCTGCGCAACAACTGCACATCTTCCCGCTTCACCGGGAGAACAGCGTGCGAGTCGGCACTGCCCCGATCGACTTCCGCCTTCAGTTTTGCGAGGAGCGAAAATCGTTCCTTCAGTTTCCTGTTTCGTTCGGCCGTTCGGGCGGCCTCAAGTTCTCTGTCGAGTGACGCGAGCTCCACCGCTGAACGTTCGCTCGAGACGGTGAGTGTTCGTAGGCGCTCCTCGGCAGTCGGCCACTCACGCGCCAGCTTCTGAAGCTCGACAATCTCAACCTGAACTACGCGAAGTTCGTTTTCGACTGACTCCCGGAGGCGAACGCTCTCCCGAAGTTGAGACAGTCTGTTGAGCTCCTCCTCGCTTCCGCTGATCCTCGCCTCGAGGCTGCGTATCTCAGCGTTCAGTGAGTCGATCTCCTGCTCAAGACCTTTCGCTGCCGAGAGGTCGCGTTCGATTTCGGACATGGCATAGAACGCTCCGAGGATGCGGCCGACCGAACGGCGATGCGGATTATCGATGCCGCGTCCTCCTGCTGGGGCGTTGCGTACGATGTCCCAGTTGTCGAAGAACTCCCTGTGGCGGCGCTCAAGCAGCGACCTGAAGGCGTCCACTGAGATGCCGCCTGAGTCCATGACAGCCCTTCTCAGCACCATACCCAGCTCATTGCGAACCGCATCCGGCTGAAGCAGGCTCTCTGCGGAGGCAGTCAGCGCGGACTGACCGGTCAGGAGGACTTCCCTCACTGAAGCGGAACTTGCGGGCAGCAGCGCTTCGAGTTCCCGGTCAACATCCCCCGCATTCGTGAACTCTCCGCCTTCCGTCGAACGCAGGAGCGAGCTGCCCTTCTTGTTTCCCTTTACCCACGTCCGTTGCAGTTCGTAGCGATGCGAATCGGATTCAAAGTCGAGGGTGACGCGGATCGTATCGCCTCCTGAGCGCGGCAGACAGGAACCGATGACTCTGTCAAACGCGGCGGGGGTCAGGTCGACCGAGGTCAGGAGGATATGTGTGAGCGCGCGGAACAGCGTCGATTTGCCCGACTCATTCGGTCCGAGGATGATGGTCAGCTCCGGACCGGGTTCGATGGTGCGATCGGTTGCCGCGGCAAAGGGGCCGAGGGTGAGCCTCTTAATGATCAAGCCGGGCCTCCGCAATGAGCTCGTACGCTGCGGTGAGCGCAGCATCATCGTCCTCGGAAAGCAGGGTCGAAAGGAGCGAGTGGGCGAAGGAGCCGTGAGGGAACTCCCGCTCGATGCGTTCGGCGGTTACCGCTTCGGTCAGCTCCGTATCATCGACAGCGAGGTAGCGTACCTTCGCACGCACCGCGTTCTCGAGCGTTGAGAGAAGCTGCCGCTGTGCTGAACTCACGCTTCCGCGAAGCGATATTTTCAGGAGAAGGTTTCCGGCTGTTGCGGCGACCTGCTCGCCGGTCACGAGCTCAAGATCTACGCCCGGATTCACCAGTATGGTTCGCTGTTCGAAACGATAGGCACCGGTATCCAGACGCCGCACAATTGGCGGGGCTCCCGCCTCCGCGTCGATCATGAATGCATTCCCCGCGTGACCGCAGTCGAATCCGTCAGGTTCCGGTGTGCCCGGATTATAGACTCTGTCTGCAGGACCGGGCTCAGCCGGGTAGACGATGTGAGTATGCCCCAGGAGCCAGAGATCGGGGTGCAGGGATGTCAGTCCTGCGACACTCATCGGGTAGTAGTTCTGTTCCGGATCCGGGGATATGCCGGCAAGGCTTCCATGCGCGATCCCGATGTGCAGCTCGACATCCGCCAGTCGTGTTTCGGGTGTGATCCAGCCGGTCGCACTCGTGTGCGAATGAGCTGCCGTGCACGGCGCAGGGTAGGCCGCAGCGGGCACTCCGTAGTGCCGCAGATCGACCGGCGCAGCTGCATCAAGCACCACGGTTCTATCACCCGCCTCAGCCTTGAAGCGAGCCCACAATTCGCTGTCAGGACCGATAAAATCGTGATTGCCCGGAAGAACCAGCACCGCATCACCGGCAAATCGCGAAAGGCTCGCGGCCGCGCGCTTCACGTCGGCGGCGGCCGCCCGCGTGCGGTCAAAAAGATCACCCGCAACCACGAAGAGTCTGCACTCCTCGCTGTTTGCCCGTTCAACGAGCGTGTCGACAGCGGCGAAACGTGCTTCAGTGAGTTCCCGCTGCACTTCCGGGTAACTGGAGAACTTCATGCCCAGGTGAATATCGGCCGTGTGGAAGATGCGAATCATGGTTTGCTCCCGCGTTTCCCGACAGGTCCGAACGGCTCAGCGGGTGAGCCGTTTGAGCAGCGCCTCATCGGCGCGCCAGTTGCCGGATACCTTCACGCGAAGGTCGAGATAGATCGCGTACGGGAAGAGCTTCGTCAGCTCCTTCTGCGCGAGCGTGCGGATCTCGCGGATCTTCTCGCCGCCTTTTCCCACGACGATTCCCTTCTGTGAATCCCGTTCGACCATGAGGAACGCACGGATCCAGAGCAGTTTCCCGTTCTTCTGAACTTCCATATCCGATACTTCGACAAAGATCGAATGTGGAATCTCCTGTTGAGTGAGATTTATAGCCTTTTCCCGAATGATCTCCGCGACGCGGAACTGCGGATCCTGATCGGTGTAGATATCCCCGGGATACATCTGGTCGCCTTCCGGCGCCGATTCGAAGAGAGCGCTCTTCAGTTCCGGGAGTCCTTCGCCGGTCTTCGCGGATATTCTCAAGGTGCGTGCAGTCGGGAGTTTGTCCGCAAGGAATGCCTCGACCGCAGCAGGATCGCTTCGCTCAGCATCGATCTTGTTGACCGCCGCGATGACTGTCCCGCCGTGCGACTGCAGGAGCACCGCGAGCTCCTCCTCCTCGACGCCCGAGGGGCGGCTTGAATCCATGACGTAGAGCGTCGAATCGGTCTCTCCGAGCGCGGAGCCGACCAGATCCTTCATGTGGATATTGAACTTCCGCTCGGAGTGATGGAAGCCGGGCGTGTCGACAAAGACCAGCTGACCGCGCTTTTCAGTGATGACGCCCCTGACCTTGTTGCGGGTGGTCTGGGGCACCGCTGAGACGATCGACACCTTGTGACCGCACAGCGCGTTCAACAGCGTCGATTTACCGCTCGACGGTCTTCCCACAATCGCAACGAATGCAGCCTTGGCCATGCTTGTCAAACCTCCCGCGCACCACTCGTGCACAACCCACTATACGCGAAATTGTCGGCAGTGTGGAGGTTCGCGCCTCGTTTCGGCCTGAGCGGTTTTTGAGTCGTTCGCACTTGTTTGCACCGGCTGAATTGGTTATTCTTGATCCAATGCATTCACATAGAGGAACTGAATCGATGGACTACTGGAAACGTTTGATGAATTCCCGCGCTGAAGGTGAGGAAGAGGAAGAAGAAGAGGAAGAGAAGCCGCAGGGGCCGGGGCAGGACTTTGGTGCTTTCTACCAGAAGATGCTCAAAACCCGGAATATCCTTCTCTCCGGAGAGATCAACAAGAACCTCGCGGAGAATGTAATCCGTCAGCTTCTCCTCCTTGAGGATATGAGCAATGACCCGATCAAGGTTTTCATAGACTCCCCCGGCGGTGATGCGGATGCCGGCTATGCAATATTCGACATGATGCGATTCGTGAAGCCGCCGGTACACATTATCGGGATGGGACTGGTAGCGAGTGCTGCAGCAATAATTCTGCTTGCCGCACCGAAGGAACGACGCCTTGCGCTTCCGAATTCACACTACCTGATTCACCAGCCGCTCAGCGGCATGAGGGGTGTTGCCACTGCAATCGAAATCCACGCCCGTGAGCTGGAACGAATGCGGCAGCGGATCAATCACCTCATCGCCGATGAGACGAGTATGCCCTACGAACAGGTGGAGAAGGACACTGACAGGGACTTCTGGATGAACGCCGAAGAGGCACAGAAGTACAACCTGGTCTCCCGCATCATCCACAAGCGCGACGAAATAGAGGGTTGACCGACTCAATGACCGCCGGAAGTCGTCCGCCAATGTACGAAGGCTGGAAGCAGGGTGCAGACGGACTGACGGTGATCAGAGGCAAGGTGCGCGACATCGTGGACCTTGGCTCCCGCCTCATCATAACAACGACAGATCGTGTTTCGGCATTCGACCGTGTTCTGGGTCTGGTACCCTTCAAGGGGGAGATCCTGAACCGGTTGTCGCTCTACTGGTTCGAACAGACGAAGGATATCATCCCGAACCACCTCATCGAGCAGGTAACCGCACGGACCGTGCTGGTGCGCAGGTCCCGAGTTCTGCCGGTCGAGGTGGTCGTTCGCGGCTATCTGACCGGTTCGGCGTGGCGTGACTACCAGGCGGGACAACCGATCTCAGGCAAAGTGCTTCCTGCCGGACTCCGATTCAATGAGCGGTTCGATGATCCGATTATCACCCCCTCGACGAAGGCTGAGCAGGGTTCCCACGACATGCCGATCTCAGGCGGCGAAATAGTCTCATCGGGTCTCGTGTCCGCGGCACTCTGGCAGCAGGTCGAAACAGCCGCACTCGCACTGTTCCGGCGCGGTACAGAGCTTGCTGCCGGACGCGGTCTCATCCTGGTCGATACGAAGTACGAGTTCGGTGTGACCGACGGGAAGCTGACTCTTGTCGACGAAATCCACACTCCCGACTCATCCCGCTACTGGTACGCGGACAGCTACGATGAGCTTTTTGCCCGGGGCTCGCGGCAACGCCAGATGGACAAAGAGTACCTTCGCAACTGGCTCTCCGATCGCGGATTTACCGGTGACGGCGTACCACCCGAAATTCCCGCCGAGGTGTTCGACGAGCTGTCGCGTCGCTACCGGACGGCATTCGAAGAGATAACCGGTGCGCGGTTTGAATCAGAAATAGTTGATCCTGAAGCTGAACGGCAAAAGATCATGTATACCATTAATACATGGCAACAAAGAGACTGAGTCGATCCTTTCGCAGATTGCTCCCGATACTTATCCTCCTCTGCCTGACGGCAGCTGTAGCGCCCGCGCAGAATCGCGCCGCTGGTTCACGCGTTACCGTACTAGCCTACAACGTTGACAATCTCTTTGATTCGACCCTCGACGGCACCGAATACCCGGAGTACCGGCCGCGGCAGGGCGGCTGGAGTGACAGGCTCTATAGGGAGCGACTCGCGAATACCGCGAAGGTGATAAGGGAGTCGACCGGGGGAGGCCCGGACATCGTGGTCCTCGAAGAGGTGGAAAATCAGTCGGTGCTCGAGGCACTTGCAAACCGATACCTGAAACCCCTCGGCTACAGCAGCTATGTCATGGTTCCGGTCGCAGGCTCAGCAATCAACGTCGGACTCCTCACCCGGTTTGCGGTAACTTCGGTCCGCGCACACAAGGTTCTCGCCGACACACGCCATCCGCTGCGAAACATTCTCGAGGTGACTCTCGACGTTCGGGGTGTTCCGCTTACGCTGTTTGCCTGCCACTGGAAGGCAAAATCGGGCGGCTCGCAGGCTACCGAAGAGGGACGGCGCATTGCCGCCCACATCATCATCACCCGAATGGAGGCACTGCTTCGCGCGCGGCCCGATGCTGAGGTGATGGTCGTAGGTGATCTGAACGAAAGCGTCAACGAGTACGAGCGGACAGGCGGTCAGTATCAGACTGCGCTCATCGATCTGGACGGCACGAAGCTCTCCCCGGAACTTGCCGGGAGCTACTCTCGCGACAGCATCTTTGTCGTCGACAGGCCGGATGAGATGCGCGAGGCGTCTGGAGCCCTGGTTCTCTACTCGCCGTGGGGAACGGTGCCGGCGGGGAGCGGCAGCTACTGGTACCGCGGCAACTGGGAGACCATTGACCAGTTCCTGCTCGGGCCGGGACTTGTTGACGGGAGGGGCCTTTCGTTCAACGGGTTTCAGGTCGTCGACAAGGGCTACCTGGTGAACCGTCTCGGCCACCCGGCTGCCTGGAGGACATCTGCCGGCTCAGGCTACTCGGATCACCTGCCGATCCTGCTGACACTCTCGGTTGTCACCGGCAATTGACGCATCAGCTTTCGAACAGGCTGAGCTGTCTCTCCTCGCCGAGCGCGTCGACAACAACGGGTCCGAGTGAATCGACAAACGCCTGTGCGATGGGGCGAAGCTGCTTCTCGACGTAGTGCTCATAGTCGATGGGAGAGGTCCTGCGGGCCACTGGCTGCGGTCCCGCGGTGGTGATGAGGTATCTGATGGTTCCGCGACGTTCCGAAGGCGGCAGGAGCAGCGCGGCTTTTACGTGCGGCGGTTGAGACTTCGTATAGCCTGAGACCGATTTGCGAAGGCTTCGCGTGTAGACGAGCTCCGCGTCGTGGGCACCGGTCCGCAATGAGCGGACGAGTTCCCGGATGCGCTGCGCGAGCATCGCGGTGCGCTCGGCGGGTTCCCGATCATCAAACAGCGTCTCGAGAATCGTCATCTGGAACTCCTGCGCGAGCGGGGTCCAGTCGCGGCGAACCGCCTCCATACCCTTCACCTCGATCCGATCGCGCAGAGTCCCTGCTGCATCATTGCGCACCGCGATGAGGCCCGCATATCCTTTTGCTCTGCCGCGAACCGCGTGAGGTTCCTGCGACCCCTCCGAGGAGGGCTGCACGCGGAGCGCCGGAAGAAAGAAGCGGCGGTACACTTTTTCGAACTCAAGCTCGAGTCGCGATTCCACTCCGTACTCGGTCCTGACGAACTCTGCGAGTCTGTCGTTCACGAGGCGTGCGAGCTGTGCGCCCTCATCGAAGATGTCTGCTTTGCCATCGGCGCTTTGCGCAATCACGAAGAGCGAGTCGGTATCGCCGTAGATCACATTGTAGCCTGAATCAACGAGCAGTCGCTTGCACCAGCGGAGCACCCGCTGCCCGAGCCCGGTAATTGCTCCCGCGAGCGCGGTGCCGGCAAATCGGCATCCGCCTGCCCCGAGTACGCCGTAGAAGGAGTTCATGATGATCTTGTAGACGAAGGAGGCGACCTGATCACCCTTCCGCTTTGCCTCTTCCCGCTTGCTGAAGAACCGGTCGAGCAATTCGGGAAGGATTCCCGGTTCCCGGGAGAAGGCGGCTTCGTTTGGAGTGACAATGAACGCGTGCCGATCGATCTGTTCGTGTGCCGATGGTTTTGGACTACTCGCGAGTCCGACCGGATCGATGTTGAAGGTGCGTATCACCGACGGATAGAGGCTCTTGAAGTCGAACACCATCACATTGTCGAACACTCCCGGTTCCGGCGTGAGAATTGCGCCACCGGGTGCACCCTCGAGCGCAAGAGCATCCACGCCGAGTGTCGGGGCAACCAGGCCACGCCGATGCATAGCCTCGATGTAGATGAAATCGAACGAACGGATACTCATCCATGCACGTGAGAGTGAGACTCCGATCAGGAGGCATCGCATCACCGTCAGATCTAGCAGGCCGGTCTTCGCGAGGATGTCGGAAACAAGGATTGCATCCTGCAGACAGTAGCTGCAGAGTGCGGCGGGGTCTTCGCGGCTCATGCGTTCGATTTCGGCGAGCTTGCCGGCAGGGCTCTCGTATTCTATGCTCTTGCCGACACCGAGGACCGACTGCGCAACGAACTGAAGGCTCTGTTCGCGGAAGTTCTGCGGTCCGTAGCGCAGCAGCCTGAGTCCGTCGATGACCTGTCGGCCGGGAATAGTCATTGAAGCCGTTGCAGCAGGCCCCGGGTCGATCGGCACCTCATCATCATCACTCTCCTCCCGCCTTCGCGAGTTCGCCGCCGGACGGGCTGCGAAGAATCGGGCGGCTTCGTCCGATCGCCCGATGGTCATATCGACACCGAGCGCTGTGGCCCGGTCTGCAATCTCCCGCCAGTCGAAATCGACGACGTTCCAGCCGGTAATGATGTCAGGATCGGCGCTCCGCACCCGGTCGAAAAAGGTCGCGATGAGTTCCTTTTCCGATCCGCAGTCAGTTGCCGTCATCCGGGGACCATTCCGCTTCGCTTCTGCGTCGAAGTGCGGAATTCCTGCATACAGCACTTCCTGGATCGGTTCATTGAGCCAGGACGCAGAGAGTCTGAACGCAATGACCATGATCGACTCTGTCAGCGCGGTGCCGGCGACAATCCGTGTTCTTGTCTCGATGTCTACCGACATGACCGAAAGCTCAGGTTGCCAGACAGCCGGCTCAACCGAGGGGTCGAAGAAGACTCTGTCGATGTGTCGTCCGGCCCGGTATTCGCCGCGGATCGTGAGAGAACCATGGATTCCGTGATCCATGAGATAGGAGTCGACTGTGTCGATGTCAGCTTCGTAGGTGCGGATTCCGGAGCGGCGGAGCCTGTCGGCACTGTCGCGGGCGGCCCGATCAGTCTCAAGCGTGAATCTGACGCACGGTTCGCCGTCGATGGTCGTGCGGCCGATATCCGCACGCGCGCAGTTCGCGAGGCCCGGAAGCGCTGAGAGCGCAGCATCGACGTCGCTCGCGCGGATTGAGAATCCCGCAGTTACCTCGGAGACGAGCAGTGCGAAAGTGAGGTGGTCGGCGCTCCGGCCGACAAAGCAGAGCGTCGATTTGCCGCGTATCGTTCGCATGAAACCGTGAACGATAAAGCCGGTTACGACCGTCTGTGCGGGATGAGTGTCGGACACGCCGTCATAGTATCATCCGACAGGAGCGGGGGCAACCGCGCTTCGCGATCGGACCGGTTGTGCTTGCAGCGTGCGGTCAAGCTGTGTATGGTAGGGTCATGGATGACACGCTCAAGGAACAGGTCGATCTCATCCGCCAGGTGTTCGGCTACGCCAATCGCTTTCGCGGCAAGATCTTTGTATTCAAGATCGACTACAGCATCATCGAGCATCCGCTCTTTCCGGTGCTGATCAGAGACCTGGTCATGATGCATCGTATCGGGATGCAGGTGATCATTGTTCCCGGGGCGCGCGAGCGGATCGATGAGATTCTGTCGCAATACGGTATCTCCTGCCAGATCGTGAACGATGTGCGAATCTCGACCGAGGAGGCGATGCCCTTCATCAAAATGGCTGCGTTCGACGCGGCCAATCGCGTCATGTCCCTGCTTTCAGGAAGTAACGTGAGCGCGGTCATTGGAAACTGGGTCGGCGCGCGAAGCATGGGCGTGCTTCAGGGCGTTGATTACAAGGATGCCGGTGTGGTGGACAGGATCAACGTCGACATGGCGAAGAAGGTGCTTGCAGACGGACTGATACCGATCTTTCCCTGCATCGGCTGGAACTCTGTCGGACGCCCCTACAACATCTCATCCGACGAGCTTGCAACCATACTCAGCGTCGACCTGAAGGCGGAAAAGCTCTTCTTCGTGAACGGGTACGATTCGATAAAGGGTGAACAGTACGAGCTTCCCGACAATCCCTCGATCGCCGAAGACTCACATCTTTCGCGGCTGACTTTGAGCGAGGCGGCCGTCTTCCTGCTGCTCAACGCCGAGCGGAAGCCCGACCCGCTCATTGATGTAATGAAGTTCGCCCATCGTGCGTGTGCCGGGGGCGTTCAGCGTGTCCACGTACTTGATGGACGGATCGAGGGGGCCATTCTGAAAGAGGTCTTCTCGAACCTCGGCAACGGCACCATGATCTACTCGAATCAATACGAGCAGATCCGCGCGATGCGTCAGGAGGATGTGAGTGATGTGCTTCGCATCATGCATCCGCTCGTGTCGAAAGGAATCCTCATCGCGCGCAGCAGGCAGCAGCTCGAAGAGCAGCTTTCCGATTTTGTCGTATATGAGGTTGACGGCACCCTGCACGCATGCGGAGGCCTCCATCGCTACTCGAACGGCGCGGCTGAAATACTCGGAATCGCAGTGGATAACCGATATGTTCACTATGGCATAGGACAGAAGGTGGTAGAGTTTCTCATCAGCAAGGCGGGAAGCTACGGCATTCAGAGCGTCTTCGTGCTGACTACCCAGACTTCAGACTGGTTCCAGCGCTTCGGCTTCCGTGCGGGCGAGGTCTCCGAACTGCCCGAGGAGAAGCGGGCAGTCTACGATGTGAATCGCAATTCGCGGGTGCTCACGCTCGAAGTGAATCTCCACGAGCTGCCGCGTGACAGGATTCCCGGTCTGTAGAATGCCGCGGTTCACTCCTTCGCGCGGTCAGTGAACCGTTCAGTCAGACGTCCAAGTCGCTGCAGTCGAGAACTGCTCTCCTCGAATGCGCGCTGAAAGTTGCGCAGATGATTCCCGGCGAGCGTCATCGACTGTGACAGATCCTCGAGTTCCTTCTGGAGCTGGTGCGCAACGTCGGTGAGCTCGCGACGGGACTGCGGCATGGCAAAACCCTTGAGTCCGTAGGCGACTGTCTGAAGGTAGAGAAAGAGATTTCCGGGGCTCACCGGAACAATTCCCTTGCGAAGTGCCTCGGCGAGGAGTCCGTCCTCGTGTTCGACGAAGATGTGATGGTAGACGCGCTCGGCGGGTATGTACATGAGCGCAAACTGCAGCGTACCTTCCGCGGGTTGAATGTACCGCGCCGCAATATCCTCCACATGCCTGAGTATCGCCTTGCGCACATCCTGCGGCAGTTTGTCGGCCGGCGTTGCCATCGAACGCCTGACGCTCTCCATGGGAAACTTCGAATCGATGGCGATGAAGTGCCCCCCGAGGTTTATGACAGCATCCGCTCGCGTGCCGTTGCGGAACGCGAACTGCAGGTCGTAGGCGGATTTCGGCAACCAGTTCCCCAGAGACTCGGCAAGCAGTGTCTCCCCGATACCTCCGCGCGTATGCGGCACAAGGAAGAGCCCGGAGAGCTCTCCAACCTGTCGCGAGAGTTCGTCAACCCGCTCGAGGCGCGCTTCGAGGTTGCTGAAGAAGCGGTCGGAGGTGACCGCTCCGCCTCTGCCGCGCACGAGGAGCACCACTACGAACATCAGAAGGACGACAGCAATGAATACGACAATTTGAATTGCGGAAAATGTCATTCTGTGGTTACCTTATCCGACCACTGTATGTTTGAGCAAGCGTGCAGTCAATGCACACTTTTGAGGAGTGTCTCGTGGAGAAGATCGGCATAGGAGTAATTGGGATCGGCGGATTTGCGATGACTCACCTCGATGCGTTATCGCGCTGCGGCGATGACGCCGAGCTTCGGGCTGTCGTTGTACCGCTGCCGTGGAATGCTGCCTACAACGAGGAGTCGCGTGAAAAAGAGCTCGCCGCGCGCGGTGTGAGGATCTACCGCGACTACCGGGACATGATCGCCTCCGAACGGGATCGAATCCGGCTTGTCACCATTCCGGTCGGCATCCGCTTTCACGCGCCGATGAGTATCGCGGCGCTTGCTGCAGGATACGATGTGCTCTGCGAAAAGCCGGTGGCAGGAAACGTCGCCGACGCGGCTGAGATGGCTGAGGCGGCGCGGCTCGCCGGACGCAGGCTCGCGATAGGTTATCAGCACCTGCATACCCGCGCAATCCAGCGTATCAAACGGATCACCCTCGAGGGGACGCTCGGCAGACTCAAGGAGGCGCGAACCATCGTGCTCTGGCCGCGGGACAGTTCATACTATGCGCGCAACAACTGGGCGGGAAGGCTCACCGTCGATGGCGTTCGGATCTACGATTCGCCGGTACAGAACGCGGCAGCGCACTTTCTGCAGAATATGCTCTATGTTGCCGGAAACAGCGCCGACAGCTGCGCCGAACCATCCTCAGTCTACGCTGAGAACTATCACGCAAACGATATCGACTCGGCGGACACCCAGTTTGTTCGCGTAGCTACCGCCGACGGCGCACGGCTTCACTTTGTTTCGAGTCACGCAGTGCCGGTGCTGCGCGAGCCGCACACCGAGTTCATCTACGACCAGGGACGAATTGTCTGGGAGTACGATGGGAGGACTACCGTTTTCCGGCGGAACATGCAGATCGATTCGTTCGACAACGGTGGTGAAGTGTCGCACGATCTGCCGTTCCGGGACATGATCGACGCGCTGCGCGCCGAAAGGCCGCCGAAAGTCCATATCGGAAACTCTATCCAGCACACACGCGTGGTCGAGTCAGCCTTTGCCTCATCGGGCGGAGTGACAGCCGTGCCGGCTTCTGAGGTCGAACAGTCGGCGACTCGCACCGGCACCATCACGGTGATCCGGAATATCGTGCCGGTACTGGAGGCCGCCTACGAGTCAGGCGAGGGGTTCGCTGCCCGGGGTACTCCGTGGGCAAGGGGAGGGAAGGAGATCCTCATCCCGCGGTAGTACCCTCTGCGCCGACTACTTCTGGAACGATGCGCCCATGTCCGAACCGGCTCCCGCTGAGGTGACCTTCTTGCTGAACGTCGAGCTGCGGATGAGCTCGGCGAGTTTCGCCGCGTACCCCTTCTCGTCAAGCGGAAGCGACACCGTCTGCTGCAGGAAGTGTGAGTACATGATCGCGTTTCCCAGCGATACCGAGTTGATGCCCTCGACGGCCGGAGCTATCAGCTCCTCTTTGCCCTCGATTGCAGCCGCGAAGTTTTCGATAACGATCCGATGTCCCGGCTCGCCGTGGTGCTGGTATGGAACCTGGGTCTTCCAGTTTTCGACCTTCGTGAACGCCACCTGCTCATTGCGAATCGTATCCAGCATCGACTTCCTGTTCATCGCGAACGATATAGTTCCATCTTCGAAGACGAGCTTACCCCTTTCACCGACTATCTCGAGGCGGTTGGTACCCGGTGATTCAGCGGTGGTGGTGATGAAGTGGCCGACCATGCCGTTTTCGTGCTCGAAATAGGCGGTCACCTCGTCTTCGACCTCGATGTTATGGTACTTGCCGAGGGACGCAAAACCGCGCACGCGCACGGGCATCCCCACCAGCCACTGGTAGAGATCGAGGTTATGCGGGCACTGGTTGAGCAGCACTCCGCCGCCTTCGCCGGCCCAGGTAGCCCGCCACCCACCCGTGTCGTAGTAATACTGCGTACGGAACCAGTCAGTCACGATCCATGTGGTTCGTATGAGACGGCCGAGATCTCCGCCGGCAATGAGCTCGCGGATTTTCTTCCAGAAGCCGTAGGTGCGCTGCATGAACATTGCCGAAAACACCAATCCGGAATGTTTTCTTCGCGCGTCCTCATAGGCCGCGATCATGCGTCGTGCCTCTGCTGCATGCACGGCTATCGGCTTTTCGACAAGTACGTGAGTTCCGCGGGACATCGCAGCTATGGAAATATCCGGATGCAGGTAGTGGGGCGTCGCGACAATTACGCCGTCCGCATTACCCTCCTCGAGTGCCTTCTGGTAGTCGTAGTATGCGGCTGTTCCAAACTCACGCGCTCCTGCATCTGCCCGTTCGCTGTCGATATCGCACACGTATGCGAGCTCCAGGTTCGTGCTGCGTACGATATCTTTCGCATGCTGGCGACCCATGTTTCCAATTCCAATTACTCCGATTCGGATCATTGTGCCCTCATTTTTCGCAAAGTTGATCTTGCCGGGGATTGTACCATGAGCCGCCGATCCTGTCCGCAGGTCACACATATTGATTGAAACTGCTTTTCACCCGTAGACTGGAGAGGCTGACCAATCAACGCATGCAGGAGCCATCGATGAACAAATCAGACGGAATGAATTACGCACCTGAGGGAAAGCCGAAGCCGGTGGTCGCTTCCGGTGAGTTTCAATTTGCAGCTATGGGACTCGACCATGGTCACATCCACGGGATGAGTAGCGGACTTGTCGACGCGGGTGGGGCGCTGAAATGGGTATTCGATCCTGATCCGAGGAAGGCGGAAGCTTTCAAGGAGAAGTTCCCGTCGGTGAGGATCGCCTCCTCCGAACAGGAAGTGCTGCAGGACAAGGATATCCGCCTTGTGGCGGGCGCTGCAGTGCCTTCAACGCGCGGAGACATGGGGTTGCGGGTCCTCGAGCATGGCAAGCACTACATGTCCGACAAGGCACCGTTTACGGCGTTCGATCAGCTTGAACGTGCGCGGGCCGCAACTTCGCGTACTGGACTCATCTGGGCGGTCTGTTACAGCGAACGGGTGCACAACGAAAGCGCCGTATTTGCCGGACAGCTCATCAAGGATGGTGCCATCGGCAAAGTGCTGCAGGTCATCGGTATGGGACCGCACCGGCTGAATGCTCCATCACGTCCCGCCTGGTTCTTCCAGAAGAAGTACTACGGAGGCATTCTTACCGACATCGGCAGTCACCAGATCGAGCAGTTCCTCTACTACACGGGTGCATCTGACGCCGAGGTTGTTGCATCCCGCATAGCGAACTACCAGCATCCGGACCATCCTGAACTCGAGGACTTCGGGGATGCCACTCTCACCGGCAACAATGGGACGACAAACTACTTCCGGGTGGACTGGTTCACGCCGGACGGTCTGGGTACCTGGGGGGACGGGCGGACCGTCATCCTCGGAACAAAGGGCTACATTGAGCTGCGGAAGTATATCGATGTGGCAAGAGACCCATCGGGTGATCACGTGTATATGGTTAACGGAGAGGGCGAGAAGCATATTCCGGTTCACGGAAATGTCGGCTTTCCCTACTTTGGTGAGCTCATCCTTGACTGCCTGAACGGCACCCGGAACGCCATGCCGCAGGAGCACACGTTCAAGGCTGCCGAACTGTGCATGAAGGCACAGGAGGCGGCAGTCAAGGTTCGCTGAGCGTGCTTCTGCGAGGTAACGCTAGAGGATGTGTTCGAGAAACCGTTTCGTGCGTTCTTCGCGCGGGTGATCGAACACATCACTCGGCGTGCCCGCTTCAATGATCTCCCCGGCATCCATGAAGACGACCCTGTCGGCGGCAGCCTTGGCAAAGCCCATTTCATGGGAGACGACCATCATGGTCATTCCATCCTGGGCGAGTGCCAGCATGACATCGAGCACTTCCTTGATCATCTCAGGATCAAGCGCACTTGTCGGTTCGTCGAACAGCATGACCTTCGGATTCATCGCGAGCGCGCGAGCAATTGCCACGCGCTGCTGCTGGCCGCCGGAGAGCTGATCGGGATAGGCCGCGGCCTTATCCTCGAGGCCGACTCTCTTCAGCAGGACCTGTGCCTGTTTCACCGCTTCATCGGCTGCAACGTGTTTTACCGCCCGCGGCGCAAGGGTGATGTTCTCCAGTGCTGAAAGGTGCGGAAAGAGGTTGAAACTCTGGAACACCATGCCGACCTCTTCACGGATGCGTCTGATGTCAGCATGTGGATCGGTTACCCGATCTTCATCGATCCAGATGTCACCGGAGGTCAGATGTTCGAGACGATTGATGCTGCGAAGCATGGTGCTCTTGCCGCTTCCCGAGGGTCCGATGACGAGTACGACCTCTCCCTGCTGCACGTCGAGGCTCGCCTCTTTCAGTGCAACAACGTGTCCGAAATGCTTGCTCGCCTTCCTGATCCGTACCCGGGGAAGGTCGCTTCGGGATCCGTTATCTGCGTCGCTCAAGTCTTTCCTCCATGATCCCAACCAGCTTCGATAGGAACAGCGTGATTACAAGATATACGAGCGCAACTACCGTGTAGCTTTCGAAATACAAAAAGGTTGTGGAAGCATACTCGCGGCCGCGCCGCAGCAGGTCACTCACCGCGAGAATTGATACCAGCGATGAATCCTTCAGGAGCGCAATGAACTCGTTTCCCACCGGAGGCAGGATCACCTTAAACGCCTGCGGCAGAATGATGCGGCGCAGCGCCTGTCCGCGCGTCAGCCCAAGCGCGAGCGCCGCTTCCATCTGACCACGCGGGATCGACTGGATACCCGCCCGGAAGATCTCGCCCATGTACGCCCCGTAGCAGACCGACATGGCTGTCACCGCGGCTGCGAGGCGGGGAAGCTTGATCAGAGCTCCCAAGGCAAAGTAGATGTAGAACAGCTGTACGAGAAGCGGAATCCCGCGAATCACCTCGACATAGACGGTTGCTATCCGATTGATCACCGTGATGCGCGAGATTCTTCCCAGTCCGGTCATCAGGCCGATGAACAGCGCAATCACTATCGAGAGTACCGTCACTTCGAAGGTCCGCAGGACACCGTCGGGGACAAACTTCAGGATGTCCCAGTACGGATTCGGTTTCACTACCGGCAGAATGACGAGGAGCGCGATCGCTCCGAAGAAGGAGATGCGCCACGCTGAGAACGTGGACTTCTCCCCTCGATCGGGAATCAGCGCTCCGTCGGATATGGTAATGACGGGCTTATCCTTCGGTTGAGCCACGACTTATCTGAGCCACTTTGTCTGGAGTGCTTCGACTGTGCCGTCTTTCAGTACTATCGAAAGCCCCTTGTTGATGAGATCGAGCGGGGCTGAATTCCCCTTCTTCACTGCGACGCCGTAGTACTCGTCGGTAAAGGGCTTTCCGACGATCTTCAGCTTTTCCTTGTACTTGTCGTTCTGGAGCACGTAATTTGCGGCTGTCGGATTGTCTGCGACAACACCGTCGACTCTGCCGTTCACCAGATCCTCGACAGCGAGTCCGATCTCATCGTAGGTCCTCAGGTGTACGCCCGGCACCTTCTGTACTGCGATTGCCCCGGTTGTTCCGATCTGTGCTCCGACCTGCTTGCCCGAAAGATCGGCGAGCGTGGAAATTCCGCTTTCGTCCTTGCGCACCACCAGGACCTGGCCGGCATTGATGTAGGGAACCGAGAAGTCCATGGTCTTCTGGCGCTCTTCGGTAATGGTTACCGACGACATGACGGCGTCGTAGTCACCGTTTGCCAGACCGGCGAAGATACCATCCCATGCAGTGTTCTTGAACTCGACAGTGAATCCGCCGGCCTTTGCTGCCGCGTTCATCAGATCGATGTCGAAGCCGACTATCTGCTTGTTCGCGTCGACGAACTCCATCGGCGGCCAGGTTGCATCGGTGGCGATGACAATTTTGGGAAGTGCCTTCATTGCGGGAGCTGTTGTCTGTTCGGTAGTACCGTTTGCAAAAACCATTCCGCCGATCGCAAGAAGTGCGATTACCATTGCTACTGTGCGTCTCATGACTCTCTCCTGTTTCAGGATCAGACTAAAGATATGTGTCAGCAACACTAATACATGTAGGAGGGTTTGACAATAGCCGACCTACCGTTGCGTAGCCTCTACGGCCTAACTCCCGCGATTGAGAGGCATCGGCGATAACCCTGCTGTCGGTTTTTTTCTTGACGGTACAACACAATGGGTGTAGTGTGATGACAGTATTTTGTTGCATGAAACAAATAGGCGGAGGTGCCTGATCAGCAGAGTGACCGTCTACGACATTGCCGACAGCGTCGGCGTCTCCCCGGCGACAGTCTCCCGGGTACTCAACAACTCGGTTCTGGTCGCAGACCAGATGCGTGAACGGATTCTCGAGGCGGCCTCCGAGCTCGGCTACCGGAAGCGGGTTATACGGCGCCAGCGGGCTCGTTCAATACTCAACATCGCACTCGTTCTTCCCCGCACGGAACGCTCGCCGCTGCAGCTGTTCTACGACCCGGCCGAACTCATCGGCGGTCTGGCAGCGGGACTGGGCGAGGCGCGCGCGAACACCCTCGCGCTGCTCGCCGGAGAGGGTGCGCCTATTCTCGAAACGAAGAAGCTCGGCGATCTTGACGGCTGCGTCTTTGCCTTCTCGGTTCCTCAGCCCTCTCTGCGTACCTGGCTAACTGAGCGGAAGATCCCCTGGGTGGTCCTGAACCGCGTGTCGGATGATTTCAGTTATGTCTCAAACGACAACTCAGGCGGTATGCGACAGCTCGTACGTCGGGTGTTCGAACGATGGGGACTCAGGATGAGGCCGTGCTATTTCGGGTTCGACCCGGTTGCCGAAGTATCGGCTGAGCGCGAGCGGGGATTCCGGTCAGCAGTTGCGGGGTGCGGGATCGATTCCGCGAACGTTCTCGCGCGCAATGCAAACTCGCTTGCAGATATAACCGTGGAAACGCTGACAGCGCTCGTCCGAAATGGATGCAACGCACTTTTCTGTTTCAACGATATAATGGCGGTCCATGTCTATCAGCTTGCATTACGTGCCCGCATCCGGGTTCCTCAGGATGTGGTGCTGACCGGATTCGACAGGTCGCCGGTGAGGGAGCTGGCGCTTGTCCCCATCGATACGATGAGTCTGTCAGTCTTCCGGCTCGGGCAGGAGGCGGGCGGCTGGCTTCGCTCCCGAATCCTCGACCGAACGACTGAGGAACTTCATCTGCTCATCGAGGGAGAGTATGTTCGCGGTGAGACAGTCATGCCGCCGGACAGCAACAGACGAGGAAGGCAGAAGTGAGTGATAGAGGCGCACAGGACGCATCCGGGAACAGGCTCGCGCTCGTGACCGGAGCGAGCAGGGGAATAGGTCGCGGCATCGCAGTGGAGCTTGCGCGGGCAGGCTATTCGGTCGCAGTCAATTACCGCGATAATCTGGACGCTGCGCTGGAAACAGTCAGACTGTGCGAGACCGAAGCCCGGTCGGTGGCGGACTCGAAGAGCAGACGGAAATTCTTCGTCGTCAGGGCCGACATATCGGACAGCGACGCGCGCGAGCGGATGGTCGACCAGGTCCGCCGGGAGGCAGGCGATATCAACCTGCTGGTGAACAACGCCGGCATGGCTCCACGACAGCGGGCGGACATCCTCGAGGCGTCCGAGGCGTCGTTCGAAGAGCTCATCCGGACGAACCTGCAGGGGCCCTATTTCCTCACGCAGCGGATTGCCGCAGGGTGGATCGCCGCAGCGGGAGATGGCTCCGCAGCCGCGCGCGGAGGCACCGTCGCGGGTGATTCCGATGCCGCAGGTGCAACGTCGCCTCGCCACGCGGTCATCTTCATCACCTCGATCTCGGCTGATACCGCATCGCTGAACCGCGGCGAATACTGCGTTTCGAAGGCAGGGCTCGCGATGACCGTTCAACTCTTTGCCTGGCGCCTCGCAGAGTACGGAATCCCTGTCTTCGAGCTTAGGCCCGGCATCATGAAGACTGATATGACCGGTGCAGTGCAGGAACGCTATGAGCGGCTCATCGCCGAGGGGCTCGTGCCGCAGAAACGCTGGGGTACTCCGGAGGATGTCGGAAAAGCTGCGCGGGCACTCGCGTCGGGGAGTTTTCGATTTTCAACCGGTAGCGTGGTTCACGTGGATGGGGGGCTGCACATTGCGCGGCTGTAATCCGGGCCGGGGAGCAACATTATGATTCACATCGATCGGAAAATTACTGCGGAGGCGCTCGCGCCAAATCTGAAGGAGCTGTTCGAACGGGCGACTCGCTCAACGGAGGCAATCAGGCGTCGATGGAATCCCGCCGACGGCACTCCGGTGTTCACCGCCGGGGGGAAATACACCTCCCGCGGCTGGACCGAATGGACCCAGGGTTTCGTATATGGAAACGCAATCTACCTCTTTGACGCGACGGACAACCGCGAACTCCTCGACTACGGTAGAAAGATGACGGTCGAGTCCATGGCGGCCCACGTCAGTCACACAGGGGTACATGACCACGGATTCAATAATGTGAGCACCTACGGCAATCTGCTTCGTCTTGCAGCTGAAGGCAGAATTGACGCCGACCGCTATGAACGCGACTTCTACCGCATCGCGCTGAAGAGCTCCGGCGCCGTCCAGGCATCCCGCTGGACAACGCTCCCCGGGGCGCTCGGCTACATCTCATCGTTCAACGGCGCGCATTCGCTGTTCGCCGATACGATCAGGTCGCTGCGCGTGCTTGCACTTGCGCACTCGCTCGGACAGCCGCTCATGGGTGAGCAGGATGAGAAGATATCGCTGCTCGGGAGGTTGCTCGCCCACGCGGAGACCACTGCGCGCTACAACGTCTACTTTGGCGCGGGCCGCGACGGATATGACCTCCGCGGACGAGTCGCTCACGAATCGATCTTCAACACCGCGAATGGAGCCTACCGCTGCCCATCCACTCAGCAGGGCTACTCGCCGTTTTCAACCTGGACCCGCGGCCTTGCGTGGATTCTCTGCGGATTTGCCGAGCAGCTTGAGTATGTGGAGCATCTTGGCGATGAGGATATCCGCGGACTGAAGCTCGAATACTTTCCCGACAAACATTCGGTGCTGTCACGATTCCGTGAAGTTGCGCAGGCGACCGCGGATTTCTATATCGAGTACTCCCCGACCGACGGGATTCCCTACTGGGATACCGGCGCGCCGGGTCTCGCCCTCATGGGCAACTACCTCGAACATCCGGCGGATCCGTTCAATGCGCACGAACCGGTTGACAGTTCGGCTGCGGCAATCGCGGCGCAGGGATTGTTGCGACTCGGCGCGCATCTTCGGCGAGCGGGACAGACCGATACCGCTTCGCGCTATACGCAGGCGGGCCTGACAGTCTGCGGAACGCTCTTCGCGCCGCCCTATCTTTCCACCGATGACAGGCACGAGGGTATCCTGCTGCACACAGTCTACCACCGACCGAACAGCTGGGATCACGTTCAACCCGGGCAGAAAGTGCCGAATGGGGAGTCGAGCATGTGGGGCGATTACCACGCGCTCGAGCTCGGCGTGTACCTGAAGCGTCTGGCAGGAAATGAACCCTATCTCGCATTTTTTTCAGTGTAGGAGACAGCGATGATCGATCCCGGGCTCTCCCGATTGTGCATCCACACCATCACCAATAAACCGTGGGCCATCGAAACGGCAATCGAGGAGTATGCGCGAGCCGGTATCGGCGGAATAACCGTCTGGCGCGATGCGCTCGACGGGCGCGAACCTGCGGTGGTGGGAAAGCGTATACGGGATGCGGGACTCGCCGTGGTGAGCCTCTGTCGCGGTGGTTTCTTTGCCTCAGCCAATCCGGTTGCGCGTTCTGAGGCGATCAGGGAGAACCTCTCGGTGATACGGCAGGCGCATGAGCTTGGCGCACCGCTTGTCGTCCTGGTGTGCGGTGCCGATCCTGCGCAGCCGCTCGAGGACTCGCGGGCGCAGATCCTCGAAGGCGTCAGCGCCATCGCAGGTGAAGCTGCGCGGCTTGGCGTCCGCCTTGCGATCGAGCCGCTTCACCCGATGTATGCGGACAGTCGCTCCGCGATAAATACGCTCGAACAGGCAAACGACATGTGCGATCTGATCGATATTCCGGAAGTCGGAGTCGCAATCGACGTATATCACCTGTTCTGGGACCCTCATCTGGCCCGGCAGATCGAACGATGCGGCGCCGCAAAGCGGATCTTCGCGTTTCACGTGAGCGACTGGCTCACCCCGACGCGCGACCTGCTGAACGATCGCGGTATCATGGGCGACGGCTGCATTCCAATCCGAGCCATCCGCGAACAGGTTGCCCGCGCGGGCTTCAATGGACAGACCGAAGTGGAAATTTTTTCCACCAGCCTCTGGGCAACCGATCAGAGGCCCTATCTCGACCGAATCATCGATGCGTACCGGCATCACGTCTGAAGCCGGCGCAGGGGAGCAGTTATGGAACAGACGATCGGCATTATCATGAACGGCGTCACCGGCCGTATGGGAACGAACCAGCATCTTGAGCGATCGATACTCGCCATCCGCGACCAGGGCGGGGTGAAACTCGCGTCAGGTGATCGACTGATGCCTGACCCGATTCTGGTCGGCAGAAATGAGGATAAACTCAGCCGGCTCGCCGCACGGTACGACGTCGGCAGATACACGACCGATCTGGATACCGCGCTTTCAGATTCCTATAATTCTGTCTACTTCGACTCACAGCTTACCAATCAGCGGGGACCGGGTGTTCTGCGCGCAATTGCCGCCGGAAAGGCAGTCTATTGCGAGAAGCCCACGGCAACCACGACTGACGAGGCGATGCAGCTCTACCGGGCCGCGCAGAGTGCGGGAGTGAAAAACGGCGTGGTGCAGGACAAGCTCTGGCTTCCGGGCCTGCTCAAGCTGAAGTACCTGATCGATACCGGCTTCTTTGGGCGCATCCTTTCGGTTCGCGGTGAGTTCGGGTACTGGGTCTTCGACGGGGTGCACCAGCGAGCGCAGCGTCCATCGTGGAACTATCGCAAAGAGGACGGCGGTGGCATCATGATCGATATGTTCTGTCACTGGCGTTACGTGATAGACAATCTGTTCGGTCCCATCGAATCGCTCTCTGCAATCGGCGCGACACACATTCCCGAGCGGATTGACGAGCAGGGAGAGCGGTATGCGTGTACGGCCGATGATGCTGCCTTCGGCACATTCCGTCTGGGAAACGGCGTGATCTGCTCGTTCAACAGTGACTGGGCAGTGCGCGTGAGGCGCGACGACCTTCTGACCCTGCAGGTTGATGGTACGAATGGAAGTGCGGTTGCCGGCCTGCGCGAATGCTGGGTGCAGAGCGACGCTGAAACACCGAAACCGGTATGGAACCCGGATATTGATCAACCGATCGATTTCTCTGAAAACTGGATGAAGATGCCGACCCGGGATCCATATGAAAATGCGTTCAAGGTGCAGTGGGAGTTGTTTCTCAGGCACGTGGCTGAAGATGGTCCATTCCCCTGGACGCTGCTTGCCGGAGCGAAGGGAGTCCAACTTGCCGAACTTGGCATCAGGAGCTGGGCGGAGCGTCGCTGGGTCGACGTCCCGGCCCTCGCCTGAGCACAGGCTGGCGTGAGGAGAAGCGGTATGGATAGAGTGAAGCCGAAGGGACGCGAAGAGTGCAGGTGGGACGCCGCCTCGCTTGGTGAGATCATGCTGAGATTCGATCCGGGTGAGGGGCGTGTGCGCACCGCGCGAAGCTTCCGTGTGTGGGAGGGCGGTGGTGAGTACAACGTGATCCGCGGACTCAGACGCTGCTTCGGCCAGCGCACCACGGCGGTCACGGCCATCCCGGAGAACGACCTCGGACTGCTGCTCGAGGATCTCATGCTGCAGGGCGGAGTCGATACCAGCTACCTGAAGTGGTATCCTTACGACGGAATCGGGCGCGACGTGCGGCTCGGGCTCAATTTTACCGAGCGCGGATTCGGCGTCCGGGGCGCGGTTGGCGTTTCAGATCGTGCACATTCGGCGGCGAGCAGACTTGCTGCAGGGGATATCGACTGGCGGAAGCTGTTCGAAACCGAGGGCGTGCGCTGGTTTCACTGCGGCGGGATCTACGCCGCGCTCTCGGAAACCACGCCGGATCTCATCATCGAGGCAATGAAGTGGGCGCGCAGGACGGGCACGATAGTAAGTTACGATCTGAACTTCCGTTCGAGCCTCTGGAAGGCGGTCGGAGGGGCGGGGCGTGCGCGGGAAGTGAATCGCGAGATAGCAAAATATGTCGACGTGATGATCGGTAACGAAGAAGACTTCACCGCTGCGCTCGGCTTCAGGGTAAAAGGGGTGACGGAGCAGGTAACCGCACTCGATCCTGCCGCCTTCAAGGCGATGATCGGCGAAGTGGTGAGTGAGTTCCCTGACTTCAAGGCGGTCGCAACAACATTGCGTGAAGTCAGGAGCGCGACGGTCAATGACTGGGGCGCCATTCTCTGCTACGAAGATCGGTTCTACGAAGCCACGCAGCGTAAGTCACTCGAGATCTTCGATCGTGTCGGCGGCGGAGACAGCTTTGCGTCGGGACTGGTATATGGCTTCCTTTCCGGTAAGGGGCCGCAGGAGTGCGTCGAATATGGCGCAGCGCACGGCGCGCTCGCCATGACGACTCCCGGTGACACCTCAATGGCGAGCCTCGCAGAAGTCGAGGCGCTCGTGAAGGGCGGTTCCGCCCGAGTTGTTCGGTAGGAGAAAACAGATGGCGCGACTTCGCCAGGATTTGTATACAAACATCGAGGGCGCGGGCATTGTACCGGTTGTCCGCATCGAGCATCCGGATCACGCGGTTCCGCTCGCCCGTGCTCTTTCAGCCGGAGGCATACCGGTAGCCGAAATAACCTTCCGTACCGACGCCGCGCTTCGGTCGATCGAGGCAATCGCCCGGCAGGAACCGGATCTGCTGCTCGGTGCAGGGACCGTCCTTTCGGCAACGCAGGCGGGAGAGGCGGTGCAGGCGGGTGCGCAGTTTATCGTATCTCCGGGGTTCAATCCTGCTGTGGTTGAATACTGCATAAGAAACGAAGTGCCGGTGCTTCCGGGGATCAATTCGCCGACTCAGATTGAGCAGGCGATCGACATGAAGCTTCGCTACCTGAAGTTTTTCCCCGCAGAGACGTCAGGCGGCCTCGCAATGCTGAAGGCGATGGCCGCGCCATACGGCGGAATCCGCTTTGTACCGACCGGCGGAATATCGGTCGGAAACCTGCGCAGCTATCTCGACTTCAATCGCGTGCTCGCCTGCGGAGGAAGCTGGCTGAGCCCGGCCGATCTGATGGCGCACGGCGACTTCGACGCCATCACGGCGCTCGCGCGGGAGGCTGTCGCAACGATCCTCGACTTCCGCATTGCGGGAATCAGATTCGAAGAGCCTGACGCGGCATCCCGTGCGGCAGCCGCAGACGCGTTTTCACTGTTTCGCTCCCTTTCCCGGGCTCCGGGGATGAACCTCTCATGGGAAGCAGGAGACGGGGCTGATCGCGGCACACTCGTTGTCGAGACTGCAGACCTTGCGCGGGCGCTTCACTATCTGTCAGGACGCGGAATCCGACCCATCGCATCGCCTGCTGAGAGGGGCGGAGCGCCCGTGCGGCTCGACACGTCGATTGCGGGGTATGCAGTCGAGCTTTCATCGCGTACGCGCTGACCTCGCCGGGAGGCGGCGGTGGCTCTTACTTGCATAACAGAGTCGAGCCGTACTATAAAGTGACAACATGGAAAGCTTTTCATCCGAGGCAGATTATCTTGAAGTGCTGTCGAAACGTGCAGAACTCCCGGAAGGTTTCCAGGTTTCAACAGGAAAGCTGACGTTCGTACCTCAGGAACGGCCTACTCAGGAACCGTACCGCATGAACCTTGCGCTCCTGCTCGCGGATGAACCTACTGACTGTTTTGCCGGCGTGTTCACTCGCAACGCATTCCCCGGAGCGCCGGTTCTGATGGCACGCGATCGCATGCGCGAACAGGTGCTGCGTGGAATCCTCGTAAACAACAAGATATCGAATGTCTGTACAGCTACCGGAGTCGAAGACGCCGAACAGTTGCTGCGCAAACTTTCGCCGCTTGCCGGGGTCCCATCGATGGAGCTCCTCTCTGCATCTACCGGCATCATCGGCTGGTCGCTGCCGGTGCCGGAAATGGTGAAGGCGCTTCCCGCGCTTGTATCAGGTTTGCATCGCGGCCCTGCCGACGATTTTGCCCGCGCAATCATGACGACCGACAGCTTTCCGAAGGCACGCTCGGTACGGGTAGGCGAAGGTACGATACTTGCCATCGCCAAGGGCGCCGGCATGATCGAGCCGAACATGGCGACGATGCTTGTTTTCATCATGACCGACGTACGCGTTTCCCGTGAGGACGCGCAGGCGGCGCTCAGCGATGTTGCCGGCCGGACATTCAACCGCATTTCAGTCGACAGTGATCAGAGCACAAGCGACATGGCACTCCTCCTGAGCTCCGGCCGCAAGGGCAGCGTTTCTGCGGACGCATTCACTACCGCGCTCTACGATGTCTGCAGGAAGCTTTCGGAGGACATCATCCGCAACGGAGAAGGCACGGGCCACGTCATGCGAGTACGGGTGCACGGCATGCGGGACGAGGCGGTGGCGACTGCCGCTGCAAAAGCAATTGTGAACTCTCCACTGGTGAAGACAGCCATCTACGGCAACGATCCGAATGTCGGCCGAATAGTCTCCTCTCTCGGTGACTACGCCGGTAATTCGGGTATTGCCGTCGATCGCAAACGACTTTCGATCCGTCTTGGAGAATGGGAAGTCTTTTCGAACGGCGTGTTTCACCTCGACCGAACGAAGGAAGTGGATCTCTCCTCATATCTCCAGGATGTGGCAATGAATCCCCGCGTGAAAGGCTATCCACAGCATGATCGCTGCGTAACAATCGATGTAGATTTTGGTCTTGGTCAGGCCACCTCCGAAGTGCTCGGTTCGGACCTGTCGCACGAGTATGTGCAGGAAAACGCAGACTACCGGACCTAGCGTACAGAATGCCGCAGTTTCCCGCGCCCGTGTGCGCACGAGTGTGCACCTGCCCGTAGCTTCTGCGTAGAAAGGTAGCGTAAAGGACGTTATATGGAGTTCGAGACGAAAGAGAACTCGGAGCTCGCGGCCCGTATTGTGCGGGGAGCGGAGCTTCTGAAGAGAGTCCGTGATGAGATTGGGCAGGTCATTGTCGGCCAGCGAAAGATGATCGACGGATTGCTCATGGGAATCCTTGCCGGGGGGCACGTGATCCTCGAAGGTGTGCCCGGCCTTGCCAAGACACTCACTATCAAGACGCTCGCCGAGGTGATCGACGCAGACTTCAAGCGTATCCAGTTCACGCCGGACCTGCTTCCCGCGGATCTCGTGGGCACCATGGTGTACCGCCAGCAGACAGGGGACTTCGTCGCTCGAAAAGGCCCGGTCTTCTCGAACATCATCCTCGCCGACGAGATAAACCGTGCACCGGCCAAGGTACAATCGGCACTGCTGGAGGCAATGGAGGAGCGGCAGGTGACGATTGGAGAGACCACCTATCCACTTACCGAACCGTTCTTCGTTCTTGCCACGCAGAACCCGATCGAGCAGGAGGGTACCTATCCTCTTCCTGAAGCGCAACTTGACCGTTTCATTCTGAAGCTGGCAGTCAACTATCCTGACCATGAAGAGGAGCTCGCAATCCTGAGACGGGTCGGCGTTCCGCGCCAGACAAGGGTGAAGCCGGTGCTCTACCAGCAGGACATCGATTCGCTGCGTCAGATTGCCGCTGACGTCGTGGTTGACGAACGGATCGAGGAGTATATCGTCGCGCTTGTTACAGCGTCCCGTGAGCGGAACCGGAATCTCCATTCCTATGCGCGGTATATCGAGTACGGTGCATCACCCCGGGCAACCATCTATCTCTACCGATGCGCCAAAATCAACGCGTTCTTCGAGGGGCGCAGCTACGTTGTTCCCGAAGACGTCAAAGCAGTTGCGCCTGATGTGCTGCGGCATCGCATCATACTCTCCTACGAGGCTGAATCCGAAGAGCTTTCGCCGGACGAAGTTGTGCATCAGCTCCTGTCCGCCGTTCCGGTCCCGTAACGCTCGTCTGCCACCATGGATAACGCACGGCTTGTTGCCAAAGTTAAGCGTATGCGTCTCGTCTCCACGAAGCTCGTGGAGAATCTGCTTGCCGGAAACTATCGTTCGGTGTTTCGCGGACCCGGTATCGAGTTCGATGAGGCTCGCGAATATGTCGATGGCGATGATGCCCGTCTCATAGACTGGAACGTCTCGTCCCGCATGGGCACCGCGTACACGAAGGTGTTCCGCGAGGAACGGGAGCTCACGCTGTTCCTCATTGTCGACATGTCAGGCTCGCTGTTTTTCGGCGCAGGTGACTCCTCGCGGCGTGAGACCGAGAGTCTGCTGGTCTCGCTGCTTGCTTTCGCGGCAGTAGCGAACAACGACCGCGTCGGGGCGTGCTTCTTCACCGACCGGATCGAAAACTGGCTGCTGCCGAAAAAAGGAAAAAAACACGCGCTCAGCATCATCCAGGACATGATCGGATTCGAACCAACGGGCAAGGGCTCGAATCTCGCACTGGCAATCAAGACTGCCGGCGAGGCTCTGAAACGAAGGGGGATCTGCGTCATCCTGTCAGATTTCAAGACCACCGGTTACTTCCGCGATTTGTCGACTCTCGCGCACCGCCACGATGTCATTGCGGTTCGCATCGTCGATCCGCTTGACACCGAGTATCCCAACTCGGGTCTGGTCCAGCTGGAAGACCCGGAGAGCAGCCGCGTCATTCTGGGTGCAGGCTCATCGCGTACCTACCGGAAGCAGTATCAGGAGTTCTGGCAACTGCACACCCGGCAGTGGATGCGGGAGTGCAATCGCCGCGGGGTGGCCACGCTCGAAGTGCGGACCGATGAGGATCCCGCGCAGCGGCTCATCCACTTCTTTCGCAACAGGGCTAAGCGATGAGCCGGCTGGTTCGGACTGCCGCAGTTTTTGCGTTCGTTTCGGTCGTGGCTGCCGGCGCCCTGCATGCGCAGGACTTCTCCTCTTCGCAGCCAATTCTCCTTCCGCCGCAGTTTTACGTCGGGGATCGGGTGGAGATGCGAATTCTTGTGCGGGTGGGCAGCGGAGTTTCGCTCACCGTGCCGAAGAGCCTGCCTGAGTCTCACTGGATTGTTTTTCACTCGATTACGGTGGCTCCGCACGGCGCTGATTCACAGGAGGTGCGGATTGATTTCACTCCGTATCACCCCGGTACACTGCCGTTTCCTCCCATCGACCTGGGGCGGGTAGTTCTGCGCGATCTGAACATCTACGTGCAGCCTGTGCTCGGCAGCAAACAGGTCGGTCTGCGACCGCCATTCCAGCAGCTCCTTGTGCCCAATACCCGACTCATCATAGGCGCCGTGGTCGGCGTAATTCTCGTCGTACCGCTCTTCTGGCTCGGGTTCTACCGCATCTGGCGGAAAAAGCTGTCGGGCATCGTCGAGAAGGTCCGTGAGAACAGACCCTACCGCAGGCTTATGAAGAACCTGAAGCAGCTCGGGCAGAATGCAGGTGAGTTGACCGCCCGCGATTTCTACATCGCCTTGCTTTCGGATCTGCGCATCTACCTGACCCGCAAGACCGGTGTCGACTGCGCGGCGCTCACCACATCGGAAATTGAGCCGCTTTTCCCGCCTCTATTACTCGAGGATTCCGAACATGCGACGCTCGTTGAAATATTCCGGTACGGAGACCTCGTGAAATTCGCCGGCCGGTCGGCATCGGTCAGGCAGCGAAAGCGGCACATCGACGCGCTCCTCCTGATAATAGCCGCCGGACAGCGCCGTTCGGTGCAGCGACCGGTTGACGCAGGCGATGAGGGTGGCGAACCGCCGCAGAAGCGCTCAGTGAGATTTGCAGGTGGCATGAGAAAACGCCGGTTCGTTCCCACCTTCCATCGGGAACCGACCCCAAGAACGAAGGAGTCACGGCAGCATGTGGATCCTTGAGCGTCCCTCGGCGCTGTTGCTGCTCCTTCTCGTACCCTTCGCGGTCTACGTGCAGCACTTCTGGCGGAATCGCGGCGGTAAACTCATTTTTCCGTTCCACGTGTGGCACGGCGGGGGTTTCGCTCCGCGACATCTCGGGCTCAGTATCGGATATGGGCTGGCGGTTGTCGCGTTCTGGGGGGGAGTCTGCTTTTCGATCATCGCGCTCGCAGGACCCTCCACGGTGACACGGGAACGGATCTATCTGAATCGCGGCATCGATATCATGGTTGTTCTCGATGAATCGCCCAGCATGGCCACCCGGGACATGTCACCCGGCGACCGGTTCGATGCGGCGCGATCCATGATTCGCCAATTCATTTCAACCCGCCAGAATGACCCGATCGGACTCGTCGGTTTCGGCAGTCAGGCGCTTCTGCGGGTACCTCCCACGCTTGACTACGCGTCGCTCGATCGCTCCCTTGCCTCGATGCACGTGATGGATCTGGGTGATGGGACCGCAATCGGGCTGGGTCTCTCGGTCGCAATCCTGCACCTCGAGAACTCATCAGCAACACACAAGCTGATCATCCTTCTGACCGACGGCCAGAACAACGACGGGGAAATCCTGCCGGTTACTGCGGCGCAGATTGCCCGCCAGAAGGGGATTCGCATATTTGCTGTCGGCCTTGGCCGCAACGAACCGGCGCCCCTCGAGTTCACCGATCCGCAGACCGGCAAGACCTACCGCGGTACCTACGAAGGTGGCTTTGACGCGGAGGCACTCAGGCAGATCGCCGATATCTCAGGTGGTGCCTATTTCTACGCCGGAAGTGAAGGGACGCTCGAGTCGGTGTTCCGTTCGATCGATGCACTCGCGACTGTTGAACGTCGCATACGGATTCAGGTGCGTACCGACGAGCGGTACCAGCTGTTCATTCTCCTTGCCCTCGGCATGTTCACTGTCGACTTTCTCATCCGCAAATGGATGCTGAGGGAGGTCATGTGACGGTCGCATCGCCGAAGGCCCTCTGGCTGCTTATCCTGCTCATCCCCATCGTCCTGGTGCTTCTGCGCAACTACGGTTTCGGTCGGCACGATCTGACGCTGCTCGGAGGCCGATGGAGAGAGCAGGAGTCACTGAACGTCTACCTGGTAAAATCGTTTTTCGGCGGTCTGTTCTTCTGCCTGTTCTACGTTTTCATGGTGCTCTCCCTTGCGGGCTTCTCATGGGGGCAGTCTCCTGTCGAGGAAGACCGGAGCGGGATCGATATTGTAATTGCAGTGGATGTTTCCCGCAGCATGCTTGCGCAGGACATACGACCCTCGCGACTCGATCGGAGCAGGGACATTATTCGCGGCCTGCTGCGAGAGCTTCCGGGAAGCCGTTACGGCATCGACGTGTTCAAAGGGTCGGGTGCCGCGGTGATTCCGGTCACCGAGGACCGGCTCTCCATACAATCCTTTCTCGACTATCTCGGGCCGCAGATACTCACCTCTCCGGGGACGAACCTGGAGCGTGGTATCGATTCGGCAATTCGCATGTTTCCCGCGGGAACCGGAAGGTTCCGGGTGGTGGTGCTGTTCAGCGACGGCGAGGCTCAGGCGGGTGACGCGCTGAAGGCAGCCGGTCGCGCCGCCAAGCTCGGAATTCCGATATTCACCGTAGTTGCAGGAACTGTGGAAGGTGCGACAATTCCGCTTTCCGAAGGAAAAGTAGTTCGTGATGCCTCAGGCAGGGAGGTGGTGACGCGGGCCCATCCGGGAGTCATGGCCGACATTGCAGCGGAAAGCGGCGGCAAGAGCTTCTCCCTTTCTGATCCTGCGGTGTTCAGCGCGCTCCTCTCCTCGATTCAGAAGTACGCCGGAGTGCGTACCAGCGAGGGGTTCCGTCTGGTCGATGTTCCGCGCTACGCTATCTTCCTGAGCCTGGCGCTGCTGTTCCTGCTCCTGTCAGTTGGTGTTCGGGTGGTGAAATGGAAGAACGTGTTCTGAAAAGCGGCAAACGTCGACGGTCACTGCCTGTGCTGTGGATGATTGTCGCGACTCTCGGAGTTATTGTCCTCGTCGGCGCATGCGGAGCGGGGGATCCCTACGTCTCCGTCATTGAAGGCAACTACGCGTTTGGACAGGGAAGATACCAGGATGCCACCGTACGCTACCTTCAGGCATTGAGCCGCGGTTCCTATGGCGACTGGATATCCTACGATCTTGGCAACGTGTACCACTCCCTCGGCGAATCCGACGCCGCACTTCAGATGTGGAAAAAGGCGGCCAATTCGACTGACAGTTCTCTTCAGTTCGGAGTGGCTTTCAATCAGGGAGTCCAGTACTACGAGCTGGGCGATTATCCGGAAGCGTACTCGTCATTCAGACGCGCGCTCGAGTTTGATTCATCGAATCTCAATGCAAAGATAAACCTCGAATTGACCCTGCAGAAACTGCAACCGACGGCGGAGAGTCCGACAGCGCAGCAACCGGCGCCCCGGAAGACCCCTGAAATTACGAACCAGGATTCACAGAGAGTGCTCGATTACGTTCGAAGGAAGGAGGCACAGGAGTGGGTTCCTGGGAAAACAAAGCCACCACAGCCTGCCGCAAACGACTGGTAGCGCCGACTGCACTTGTCGCAGCACTGTGGCTGTGCGCCGCAACTGCTGCTGCGCAGACCGCGACCGGCGGCGTGCCTTCGGCCACATCGACTCCGGCAACAACTCCGCAGATCGTCCCCCACCTCTCGGATACGCAGGTTGCATCCGGCGGTCAGTTTACGCTCACGTTTGACATTGCACCGGCGAATCCGGGAAATCTCACGGTTGTTGAACCTGACTACCCTCAGGCACTGCAGAAGGATGGCGGTCCGCTGATCCGTCCGGCAATTGCCGGCGCAAATCCGGAGGCATTTCGCAATCAGGATGCAGTTGAAGTCCAGATAGACTTCACCGCGCTGCGGCCGGGACGATACGTTATTGGTCAGTTCAGGTGTCAATCAGGCTACACCTCGTTTGTCACTCAGCCGGTTATGGTTGCAGTTACCGACCCCGCGACCGGGACTGTACCGCCTGAGGCACGATGGATAGTCTCCACCGCGACTCCCTATCTCGGACAGACTGTCTATCTGCAGCTTGCGCTGACCGATCTCGTTGAGCCGATCTTTCCTGACCAGATTTCGACGACTCCACCGGCCTCAGGCGTTTTCGAGGAGGTCCGCGGACTCGGGAAGATCCGAACAGCGGAGTATGGAAGCACGGTTCTCTATCAGGTTCCCGTTGCAACCTACTATCTCACTCCCACTACCAACGGAGCTGTGACCATCCCGGCGGCAACTGTTACCGTGAAAGGGGTGAAGGTGCGAGCCCCGGAGGCAAGCATCAATGTCCAGACTCTTCCGAGCCGCGTGCAGGGATCGGGGGCAGTCGGGACATTTAGTTTCAGTGCCACTGTCGCAAATCCGGAGATCACTGAGGGAGACAGTTTTGACCTCACGCTCCGGGTGGAAGGTACCGGCAATCTGAGCTATCTCCATTTTCCCGACATTATCGCTCCCGATCTGGTCATCACCTCCACCACGGAGCGTAACACCTATGTTCCTACCGAGAACGGTTACACCGGGTATCGTGAAGTGGCCTACCAGCTTTCACCGCGGGGCGCCGGCACGGCGAGTGTTACTATCCCTGAGTTTTCCTGGATAGACCCGACAACCGGCTCCGTTCACGCGGCCAACCTGCGAAGCTTCGTGCTCAAGACCGATCCTGCACCGATAACCGCCGAGCCCCAGAGTGCCGCGGCGGGGGACAAGTCGCCCGTGTTTGCACTGCTGAGCGTCGCCCAGATGCGGCAGACAGAGAACACCAATGCTTTCGAGCGTCCGGTAAACTATCTCTGGTTGCTGCCAGGTATCCTCGTGCTCGCAGTTGTGCTTTTCCTGCGGCGACAGGGCAAGGGCGTCGGCGGAGCCCCGTTCGTTGCCGGGCTTCTCCTGTTGATTGCGGCAGCCTCATCGACACCCTTTCCCTCGGCATCGCTGCAAGCGGGTATCGACGCTTTTCAGGCGGGAAACACACAGCGTGCAATCAACGAGTTTCACGCTGCCTTGTCCTCCCGACCGCATAATGCGGGAATTCTCTACAACCAGGCACTCTGTTACTTTCAGGATCGCCGATATGGCGAGGCGATCTACTACATCGACAGCGCAATACGGTATCGGCCGACCGACTCGCTGATGCGTGAGGCGCTCGGATGGATGGAAACGCGAATTGGACTTACGCGTCAGATCGAGCCGCCGTGGAGCGTTGCTCCCGACCTGATGTTGATTATCACGGCGATACTTTTCAACGCGACCTGCGTTCTGGTAGCGATCTCCGGTCGTGGCAGGGGAGGGCGATACGCGATAAGCCTCGCTTTTGCGGTCATCCTCGTGTTGACTTCGGCGGCCGGTCTCGTATATACGATCGATGTGCAGCAGACCGAGATTGGCGTTGTAGGCAGTTCGTCAGGTAATTTGCTCAAGATCCCGCGTGCGGACGCCACGAGCTGGCTCGAATTACAGCCGGGCACCACCGTGCGCGTGCTTCTTGATTCGAATGGCTTCTACCTTGTTCGAACTGGATATGGAGTGGAAGGTTGGCTTCCGGCTGATGACGTACTTTACCACTCGCTTCCGATAGGATCGAAATCGTGAACTTCGGTGAGATATTGAACTCCTGGGAAGAAACCAGGCACGATCATCGCAATAATCGCGATGAAACTGCAATGGACGAATGGCTCGAGCGGTACCCTCCGGATGGGAGCACCATTGACAAGGACGCCATCGGCAAAGATGCCGAGGGTTCGCGCGCTCAATACGGCCAGGCGACTCATTCGGAGTTCGTGAAGATGCGGCACGAGGCGGAGCTCGACCTTCATGGAATGACCTCAGCGCAGGCTGCTGCAGCAATTGACGGGTTTCTCTGCAACGCGCACCATTCCGGTCTCCACAAGGTCCTCATCATCCACGGCAAGGGTTTGCACAGCGAATCCGGAGAATCGGTCCTTGCCACCGCAGTCCGGACCTGCCTCCAGCGTCACCGTCTCGCGGGCAGATTCGAGAATCCTCCCAGGAAATACGGAGGGCGGGGAGCGTTATGGGTTCTTGTTCGTTAAGGAAATTCGGCTTTCACCGCTCGCGGTAAATAATCCTTCCGCGGGTGAGATCATACGGGGAGAGTGCGACTTTTACTTTGTCGCCGGGGACTATTCGAATGTAATGCTTACGCATCTTTCCAGACAGGTGGGTAAGGATCAGATGTCCATTTTTCAACTCAACACGAAACATCGTATTAGGAAGAGACTCTTTTACAACGCCATCGACTTCTATAGCTTCCTCTTTGGCCACAATTCCTCCTGCTCAATTTGGCACTACAATATAGGAAGAAGTTGTGCTTTGTCAAGCTGTTGACTTTTTCCGGCAATTCATGCACATTATCGAACCAATTTTCCCGATGCCCGACAGCTTCGAAGGAGTGTTCGAATGGACAAGGATTTTGTAGAACGCATGCATGATGCGCTCCAGTCCCTCAAGAAAGAGATTATCGATAACCTGATTGCCGAGAACGCGGAGTTCAGGCAAATGGTGGAGGGACTTGATCCGAAAGACCTCGTAGACATCGCAGCTGAAGACATCGACCGGAAGACCATTGAGGCTATTGGCGTACAGGAACTCAAGCGACTTCGTCTCATCGATTCGGCACTATCGCGAATTCAGAATGAGCGCTATGGCCTTTGCATGAAATGTGGCAAAAAGATCCCCACCGAGCGGCTTGAAGCGATTCCCTACGCGCTCATGTGCATCGATTGCAAGACTTCCGACGAACGGAGAAACCGCTAATAAAATACTAAACATCTCCCTGTTTCTGTCCGATACGCAAAGTAGAGGATAGAAGAGTGATATCGGCACAGTCACCAGTTGTATCCGCCGCTCAAAACCCTCTGACCCATCCCGATGACGCCAGTTACGGAGTCGCGATGTCGAGCGTGATTCGTGCAAGCTATTCTTCGGGCAAAGTCATCGTTCCGGTCAGCGGCAGTACACTTTATGCAGGTTTCAAGCATTTCACGGCGGTACCCGCAGGGCCCGGCGGTCAGGGATACTCTATCGCACAACTGCAGGTCATGGACATACTAGCGGACAGTCTGGCGGATCTCCGTTCTCAGATACATGGCGGCGGACTCGATCAACTCACAGGCACCGGCACGCACCCCGCTTCAACTGCGGTGCGTCCTTCGAGCAGCGCAGTTCACCGGCTGATGGTCGAGTACAGTTCAACTCTACAAACGGTTCTCGCCGCATCCCGGGAACGGCCTTACGCGCCAATTATCCCGCCGGATACCGGCACGGCGCTCACTCTGAGCGTGTCTGCCTGAAACCGCTCAGGAAGCAGGCCAATTCCCCATCTCCCCGCTAGAACATCGAGTGATCGGTTGAGTAGCTTCTGTCCCGCTTTTCCCGCTCAATAGAGGTATTCGGTCCGTGACCCGGGAACATGCGTGTTTCCGGCGGAAGGGTAAGCAGGCGGTCTTCGATGCTCTCCATCAGCGAGGTTTCGCTGCTCTCGGCGAATGAAGTCTTTCCGATCCCTTTGAAAAAGAGTGTGTCCCCGGTGAACACGTAGTTTCTGAGCTCGCTGTACAGGCTGATGCTCCCTTTCGTGTGACCCGGCGTGTGGATGACTTTCAGATCCGTATCGGGAACCGTGTCGCCATGTTCCAGAAAGAAGGTGACCTTGGGAAGCTCGGAAAAGGTGTTGTTGAAGTACGTTTCCCCGCCTTCGCCGAACATTGCGAACGTCTCGTGGTTCAATGTCCTCGCCTGAGTGCCAAGGAACTCCGCATCTTCCGGATGGATGCCGATGCCTACCTCACCGCGATCCCGGTACCAGGAGATGATGCCCTGCGCGGCCGAGGTGTGGTCCAGATGTCCATGGGTAAAGATAATGGCCCGTGGCACCATATTGATCGCTTCCAGGCGCTCAATGAGCAGCTCGACCTCATCACCCGGATCAATGAGCACGCAGTCTTTCTTGCCCGTCGAGACGACATAGGTGTTTGTGTGGAGCGGTCCTACAATTATTCTTTCAACCATGTTACCCTAAAGATACTACCTGCCATAAGTGCGAGCAAGGAACCTATGGAACAGCTTTTACTGACCTTTGCCCTGATCACCATCTTCTACCTGCTCATCCCCGGCTCAGGCGCCTTTCTCGTTCGCTCTCGCTGGCGTGGTTTTCGACGTCAGATTCTCGCGACATCGCTGCATCGGGTCGTCGGCTACCAGCAGTTCAGAACCGCGAGCAACGTCTCCGACGGCGGACTCATCGGCAACTTCAGATTCATGGGAAAGCTCGAGGCGATTCAGGGTGACGACACGATGTGGCTGCGAAACGGGAATGTAACGGTTGCAGTCGAGATGAAGGGGGTTCGCGTTTACACGCTCTTTCCCGTTTCGCAGGGACAGAACGGCCATCCGCGCAATGACGAACAGTTTCCCGATCCTGCGCCGCAGATACAGCCGTGGAGCAGGGTCGGTTCACTTTCAGAGGGGACCCGCTTCTATGTTGGCGGGAGACTTGAAGTGCAGCACGGGATTCCGACCTTCAGATCGACCAGTGCGCGCCCGCTTATTGTCGTGATTTTTGATGGCCCCGAAGAGAGTTTTCTCGGTCGATGCATCTGGAGCGGGCGGCAACGCAACGAGTACTGGAACCAGTTCACGCCTGCGAGTCTCCTCACCGGCTCGTTCGCACTGCTTGTCGTCTCGTACCTGTTCCTGCGATCGCCCTTGTTGCGTCTTTCGGTGCTCTTTTCACTATCTCTGAGTGCGGTGCCCGTACTTCCGCTTCTGCCGCCTGGAATTGTCCTCTTCTTTCTCTATCGTTTCTGGTGGAGAAAGGCGCGCTACTTCCGCGCTCACCGGGACCTCGTGAGGTTGCCGCTTCGCTTCTTTCCCGAGCGCCTCGACCAACGGGTGGGTGATAGAACCGCGCTTCCGGAGCTGCACGCCGTGCTTCCCGATGAGTCAGGCTACTGCGGCAGGCGTGCGTCGAATGCGGAAGCAGAAGCGGCATTGAACGCGGGTGCGGTGCTTCGAGATGTTCCCGAACTCGCATCTTCCGGCCGCGATTCGAGTTGCTACATTTTCAATGTGTGTGATCCGGGCGCCGAAGCAGGACTGGCGCCGGGCCCGCGGGACCCGCTGGCCGAGCACGTGGTGTACCGACAGGATCCGTCGTTGCTCGCCGAACGCTGCGAACGCAAGGCGCGTTCGCTTGAATTGCTCGCGGTAGCAGCGTTCACAATCTGCATACTTCTGAATGGATACGGCGTCTTTCTCGCGCTGAGCAATATCGTTCGCTGAGAGTCCGATACTGCATAGCCCGGATCAGTCTTTCTTGCGGGCGTAGTTGACGTTGAGCCGTCGCCCGCGAAAATCCTTGCCGTTAAGCAGGTCGATGACTGCCTGGGCGCGGGCAAGGCTGATTTCGACGAATGAATAGTTGTCAAGAATCTTGATCTCGCCGATGTCGTCCGCGGTAACTCCGTCAAGTCCCGACAGAAGTTGAACCAGGTCGCGCGGAAACACCCTCCGATTCTTTCCTATTCCGATGAACACGCTCGCAAAGCCGTTTCGTGTCTTTTCAGACTTCGCCGGGCGCGGGCGGTCGGTCAGCCCGTATTTCAGAAGATAGGCGGCAAAATAACCGCGTGAAAAAAACGGCACGTTCCTTCTGAAGAGCGCCCGGTATATGTTCAGATCCTCGGGATTTTCGTCTTCGTGAATTCGACGGATAATATCCGCAATCTGCTCTTTGATCCCATCGACGTCAACTTGAGGTCTCTCCGACCGCTGCTCGTTCACATGTTCCTCCTCTCTGCGGGCTCCAGCACTTTCACCGGGTTCGGACCGAACAGGTGCGCGTTCATCAGCTTGAAACCATGAAGCGTAGGGGAGCAACACTGGGTGCTTGAGAAATCGATAAGTAACCTCTTGTCCGTCGAGTTTCGCACTGAAAATGACGATCTGCGGGCGCGAACGCAACTTCGAACGGATAAACTCGATATCGACACTGAAACCACCTCTTTCCTCGGGTTCTTCAATGACCAGGAGCGTAAGCCGTGAAAGATCGAGCTGTCCGCGTCGAAGGTGATCAATGACTCGGTCGTTGGTCGATACGACGATATCAGGCTGACGTGAGATCTCCACAGCCTCTTTTCGGGCACCTTCGGCCGATCCGATCTCGATAACCTCGGCGGTTGAGCTCGAATCACGAAGTGCCTGACTCAACCCGCGCGATATCCTCTGAACCTGATCGGTGCCGGCGGCTACGATGAGCGATTGTATACCGGGTCTTCGTTCGTGAATGCGCAGAATGGCCGTAGAGACCAGGTAGTTTGCATTCCCGTATTCAGGACCGAGCTCGACCACAACATCCCGACGCTTTCTGACAATTGCGAGGATTTTCTGGTCGCGTACGGACCTGCTTGATTCCCTGACCGGCAACAGTCTGCTCCGCTTTCCCCTCACTTCGACTTGATCATTTTTAGAAACCACTGCTCCATCCTGGCGGAACCTGCTCTCCTGCTCCAAAGAGTTCGATTTACTTCGCATCCTTTGTGCCCGCCGTTAACTCCGCAGGCCCTTTTCGGTCCACATTATAACACAGGCGGGTGCCGAATTCTGCCGAAACCAAAGGTATACTTAAGCCTACAGAGTCACTATGCCTTTGTCAAGGAAGTGCGAAAATGAAGATGAACCGTGGATTGAAAATCGTGATCATAGCCTTCGCCATCATTACCACCACAGCGTGGATGGCGCAGGCTGAACGATTCACCTACACCTATACCGCAGGCGAGAAGTACCGCATTCTCTCAACTGTGCAACAGACCGTGCTGATCAACGGGAGGTTGTCCCACACGGCAGAGCTTCTGAATCGAATAGCGGTCTCGGTGGATAAGGTGAAGGCGGGTTCCGGGCCGGGTTCACACGGTGAATCCGGACACATAGTCGCCGATTTTCAGGCCTCGGAAGAGGCCCGCCATGCGGGGCAGCTCTTCCAATGGGGAGAGGAGTACCATTCCGAGTTCTGGAGAGACAGTCTGGGCTACTACGACATCTCACCGAAGTATTTCATGCCCGTGGTGCGGAATGTCCCGGTTTTTCCCGACCGCGACCTGTCCAAGGGGGACACCTGGTCGGCACCAGGTCAGGAGACTCACGATTTTCGACAGAGTTTCGGCCTCCCCGATCCGTTCAATTTCACAGTTCCGGTGAGCTACACCTATCTGGGAAAGGAGAGTGTCGACGGAAGGAGTTACGATGCGATCGGCATCGATTACAACGTGTTTTATCAGGTGCCCGAGCAGTATACCGGTCTGTATCCCACTCTGATCACCGGATTCTCACACCAGACTCTCTACTGGGATCAGCCGCACGGAATGCCCTACAGTTATCATGAGAAATACCTGTTCATATTCACGCTGTCGGATGGTACATCGGTCCAGTACAGCGGCACCGCGGAGTCAAAGGTGACTTTGATCAGTACAATGGATCGCGCAAAGGTGGCAGACGATATTCGGGGAACGCTGAAGGACCTCGGCGTCAGCAATACCGAGGTGAAGACCGACAGTCGGGGAGTCACGATATCAATCCAGAACATTCAGTTTATGCCCGACTCCTCCGAGCTTGTCGACAGCGAGAAGCAGAAACTTCGGCACATCGGCGACATTCTCAAAAAGTATCCTGAGCGGGATCTGCTCATAACCGGTTACACCGCGCTTGCCGGAACCGAAGAGGGCAGGCAGAAGCTATCCGAAGAGCGCGCGGCCGCGGTCGGTCAGTACCTGCTCTCCCTTGGCGTGCGTACTCGCGACCATATGATCTTTCGAGGCATGGGGGCCCGTGATCCTGTTGCGCACAACTCGACTGAAGCGGGCAGGATGAAGAACCGGCGCGTCGAAATCACGCTGATGGAAAACTGATCAACTATCGAACTCACGTTTGAAAATACTTTACACAGACTGTCACATACATTATTATAATCCTGTATATCAGTAGGGAAACGTAAGATTTTATGCTGTCGAATCAGATACGGTACGCCACACGCGGTCTTGTCTATCTTGCAATGCACTACGGCGGATCGCCGGTGCCACTGCGCGAAATCGCCGCCTTCGGGAAGATACCGGAGAAGTATCTCGAAACGATCTTCTCCGTTTTGCGGCGCGGGCATCTTGTGGAGAGTGTGAAGGGCAAGCACGGCGGGTATCTGCTTCTGTCCTCGCCTGAGAGGACCACTCTGCTCGATGTGATCCGCGTGTTTGATCCGGCCCTCGTGACCGGCGAGCTTCCGGACGGTGATCCGGACTACGCACTGTGGAAGGATATAGAAGACGTCCTGGTAGGGAGGCTGTCGGCACTGAGTCTTTCGGGAGTTCTTGACCTGCTTCGCAGCAAAGATAAAACGTTGCACTACGCAATATAGGGAAGGAGAATACGGATGAAAGCGAAGAGTATCACTGAGCTGATCGGCAACACACCGTTGCTCGAACTGGGGCGCATGGCGGAGGGAATCGACGCGCATGTTCTGATCAAACTGGAATCTCAGAATCCTCTCTCAAGCGTGAAGGATAGGATCGGTCTCGCAATGATAGAGGCTGCTGAGAAGTCCGGCAAACTGCGGCCCGGTTCCACGATCGTCGAGGCGACCAGTGGAAACACCGGAATAGCGCTTGCATATATCGGTGCGGCAAAAGGCTACAAAGTGATTCTGACGATGCCGGATACGATGAGCATGGAGCGGCGCAGACTGCTCAAGGTTTTCGGCGCTGACCTCATACTGACCCCCGGTCCCGAGGGAATGAACGGAGCGGTTGCCCGGGCCGAGGAGATTGTGAAAGAGACTCCGAATGCGTTCATGGCAAGGCAGTTTGAAAACGAAGCGAATCCGGACGTACACTATCGGACAACAGGGCCGGAGATCTGGAAAGATACCGACGGCAAAGTGGATATTCTTGTCGCCGGTGTTGGAACAGGCGGCACGATCACCGGCACGAGCCGAAAGCTGAAGGAGCTGAAGCCCTCACTGGTGTCTATTGCCGTAGAGCCTGACGGGTCGCCTGTGCTTTCAGGTGGAAAGGCCGGACCGCACAAGATTCAGGGAATCGGCGCCGGATTTGTGCCGAAGGTCTACGACAAAAGCGTTGTAGATGAGGTGCTGCAGGTGAGTTCGGATGACGCGGGAAAAACTGCGCGCACGCTCGCCCGGACCGAAGGCGTCCTGTGCGGAATTTCGGCGGGCGCCAACGTATTTGCCGCGCTGCAGGTTGCGCGCAGGCCGGAGAACAGGGGAAAGACCATCGTTACGGTCATCTGTGACACCGGTGAGCGATACCTCAGTACGTGGCTCTTTGAAGAGTAGAATTCCGAAAAATAGGGGGAGAATCTCATGAGTAATCAAAAATTCGAAACGCTCGCTCTTCATGCGGGCCAGGTGAAGAGTGAAACCGATCCGAGTCGCGCCGTAGCGGTGCATCGCACCACTGCTTACAATTTCAAGGACGCAGCACATGCGGCAAATCTGTTTGCCCTGAAGGAACTTGGTTTCATCTATACGCGAATCATGAACCCGACGCAGGAAGTGCTCGAAAACCGCGTTGCCGCAATCGAAGGTGGCGCAGCGGCGCTTGCGCTCGCGTCTGGAACATCGGCCATTTTCTATTCGATAATCAACATTGCATCGCATGGTGATGAGATTGTCTCCAGCAGCCACCTGTACGGCGGCACGTACACGATGTTCCACGATATCCTGCCACAATTCGGCATTACGACGAAGTTTGTCGATCCGCTCAACCTCCAGGCGGTAGAATCAGCTATTTCGCCGAAAACGAAGGCTGTATTTCTCGAAACTATCGGTAATCCTTCGCTCTCAGTCGCTGACTTCGACGGTATTTCGGCGGTTGCTCACAAGCACCACGTACCGGTGATCGTCGATTCGACCTTCACGACCCCCTACCTGTTCCGACCGCTCGAGCACGGAGTGGATATCGTTGTTCACTCACTCACCAAGTGGATGGGAGGTCACGGCACCGGAATCGGAGGCATCGTGGTTGACGGCGGTAAGTTCGACTGGACTGATCCCAAGTTCAAGACGATGAACGAGCCTGACGAAAGTTACCACGGAATCCGGTTCGCCCGTGACCTCGGTCCGTTGAATGCAATTGGCTACTTGCTGAGAATGCGCGTAGTTCCTCTCCGTAACCTCGGTGCGGCAATCGCGCCGGATAACGCGTGGATCTTTCTGCAGGGAATCGAGACGCTCTCCCTGCGTATGGAACGTCACAGCGAAAACGCGATGAAAGTCGCCGAACATCTTGCGAAGCATCCCAAAGTTGAGTGGGTTCGCTATCCGGGCCTCGCTGGTGATCCTTCGCACGCGAACGCAAAGAAGTACTTCCATGGTGGCTTTGGCGGTATGGTTGTCTTTGGTATCAAGGGCGGCATGAAAGCGGGTGAACGGTTCATCAACAGCGTGCAACTGTTCTCGCACGTAGCAAACGTCGGTGACGCGAAGAGCCTCGCAATACACCCGGCGAGCACGACGCACTCGCAGCTGAATGAAGTGCAGCAGACGGAGGCCGGGCTGCAGCCTGAGCTGGTACGTCTTTCCATCGGTATCGAACATATCGATGACATACTCGGAGATCTTGACAACGCACTGTCGAAAGCGTGAGTGACAAACTCCTGATATCATGCAACAATTTCCGCGATGTTGCGTGACAATGAAGTCATTGAAGCCCTTCTTGCAGAGATGCATGAAGGGCTTTGCATTACCGATAAAGCCGGTGTGATAATCGGCTGGAACCGAGCACTCTTCTCGTGCACCGGCATTGATGAAGAGATGGCAGTCGGTAAGCCCTTCGCCGAGTTCGCTCACGCAGCTTCGTGGCGGACGGTTGCCGCCATGCCTGACATGGAACTCCATTTCGCAGATTCAATCAGGACAGTGACGAACGGCGATGCTGACACGCTCCCGAATCGCGCAGCCGACGAAGTAGAGGTGCCGTGGAACGCATTGCAGCAGTTCCTTGAAGCGCTGCCCTGCCTGGCTCTTGTCCTCAACCATTCGGGAACGATCCTTTTCGCAAACGCCGTCGCCCGCGCAAGCTGTGATGTTTCGGCAGAAGCAGAGTTTGCGCAAACTATCCGGTCGGTTGTGCAGGAGGGCGTGCCGGTCACCGGTCGCCGCATTCGGCTGCGGGATTCAGACGGCAATCCCGCACAAGTCGAAATGGCAATCCTGCCCGCCCATTTCGCGGGAAGCGGATCCAATTTCGAACCACTCCTTCTTTGCGCTGGCGTCGAGTCCGACGA
>DATKUC010000177.1:0-9864 GCA_035530835.1 Spirochaetia bacterium | reverse complement strand
GATGCATTTGACAGGGACGAAGAGCTCAAGGCGATGGACATAGCGTGCGAGGGGGCGCTCATTTTCGCTTCGCGTCACGTTGAGCTCGCTGCCCGAATGGCACACGAGGAGAAAGATGCTACCAGAGCAGCGGAGCTTCGCACCATTGCCGACATATGTCGTCGCGTGCCTGCTGAAGCTCCAGCGACATTCTGGGAAGCTCTGCAGATGTACTGGTTTGTCCACCTCGGTACAATTACGGAACTGAACGGTTGGGATGCAATGAACCCCGGGCACCTCGATCAGCACCTGGGTCGGTTCTACGCAACGGAGACGGCCGCCGGGACCATCAGTCGCGATCAGGCAAAAGAGCTCCTCTCCTGCTTCTGGATCAAGGTCAACAATACGCCGGCGCCCCCGAAGGTTGGAGTAACCGCCGCCGAAAGTGGAACATACAACGACTTTACCAACATTAATCTTGGCGGGCTCAAGGCGGACGGATCCGACGGCTCGAACGAGGTATCGTACCTTGTGCTGGAGGTTCTCGACGAACTCCAGTTGCTACAGCCGCAGGCCAATCTTCAGGTCAGCATCCGCACGCCCGACAGACTCGTGAGATCCGCGCTGGAAGTTGCCAGACGCGGCTCCGGGTACCCCTCTTTTTTCAACGCCGATGAAGTTGTCGAAGCGCAGGTGGCTATGGGTAAGTCCCTGCGAGACGCCAGGGAGGGAGGAACCTCCGGGTGTATAGAGACTGGATGTTTCGGAAAAGAAGCCTACCTGTTGCACGGGTATCTCAATTCCCCAAAGATACTCGAACTTGCGCTCAACGATGGGGTAGACCCGACAAGCGGAAAACGAATCGGTATTGCAACCGGCTCGCCCGAAAGCTTTTCGACCTTCGGCAACCTGTACGAGGCGTACGAACGACAACTGCGCTACGTTGTCCAGGTGAAAGTCAGGGTATCCAATTTCCTCGACCGGATGTATGCACAGGAAGTGCCGGCGCCATTCCTCTCGTCGGTGGTTGCCGACTGCATTGAACGGGGCAGGGACTATTACGATGGCGGTGCGCGGTACAACACCGACTATATTCAGTGCTGCGGGCTGGGGACAACCACCGACTCGCTCTCTGCAATCAAGGTTCACGTCTATGATAAGCGCGACGTACCGTGGCCGACGTTGACGGAAGCGCTCAGAACCGACTGGCAGCGCGCGGAGGATATCCGGCTCCTCATGACAAACAGGACGCCGAAGTTCGGAAACGATGATGACTCGGCGGACAGCATCGCTCGCGATGTCTTCGAGAGCTGGATCGATGCAATAGAAGGGCGGCCAACCCCGCGCGGAGGCGTCTATCACGTCGACATCCTCTCGACCACCTGCCACATCTATTTCGGTCTGCGGACCGGAGCAACTCCGGACGGACGTCACGGGACGCTCCCGATCTCGGATGGTGCGTCGCCTGCTCAGGGTGCAGACCGAAATGGCCCGACGGCGGTTGTGAAATCGCTCGCAAAGCTCGACATTGCCAGGACCGGTGGTTCGCTCCTCAATCAGCGATTTCTCCCGAACGCTCTTCGGGGAGAAACCGGCATCGACGGGCTCGCGGCTCTTGTCCGAACCTACTTCAAGCTCGGCGGGCACCATATTCAGTTCAATGTCGTGGACACCGAGACGTTGCGCGCTGCCCAGAAGAGACCTGAAGACTACCGGAGCCTGCTGGTACGAGTCGCCGGTTATTCGGACTATTTTGTCGATCTGGACCGCAATCACCAGGAAGAGATAATAAGCCGCACAGCCCAGGTGGCCCTGTAGCGCGACAATCTGACGCATCGTGACCTATTCGGAAATCAACGGCCGTCGGTGTCGCGAGATCTCTACGTCACACGGATTTTCTAGACCACGAACCCGGACCACTCGGGAGCGACACGGTTGAAGATGCACGGTGACTCGGATGAATAGAAACGGATCAGGGTCGTCAATCAAGCATAAAGAAAAACTGACCGCACTTTCACGACCTGTAGTGTATTCCTGGGGATGCCCAAAAGCAACGCCCGTCGAAAAAAGTTGACAAAAACAGTAACTGGAGCCACAGTAAATTATGCGTGTGCGTGCACGCAGGTTGCATGAGAAGCTTTTTCCGCTGCACGACAGACCTCAGCGGGCAATTCGAACCTTCAGGGTTCGCTTCGGGGTCGGTCGGGCAAGGAGGAGTGAATCGCTTCCTGGGATTCCGGTTTCGGCGTTGCTAAAATGCCGGGACGGTTCAGTGAATGGGCGGCGTTGCCGTCCCGAAAAGGTCCAATCGTTACTAGTCAATGGAGGTACGAAATGACGTATCGATCAATGTCAGACCGTGTAGTATCCTCTACGCGAAGCAAGGGGACCAGCTGGATTCGGTTGCCGAAGACAGTCTATCTGGTTGCAGCACTGTTGCTGGCGATGGCCGGCTTTGCGAGCGCGTCGGGTGCCAAAGAAGCCGCAGCGACAAGCCCGGCCAAAAGCTCGTTGATCAGGGTAGGCATTGTGAATCTGCCGCCCGAAGAATCCGGCTACCGGCAGGCCAATGTTGAGAACATGAACAGTGTCTTCTCACAGGCAAACGGCTATGACGCAAAGCAGACCAACACCAGCAGCAACAGCGCGCAGATCGCGGCAGCGCAGGGGTACATACGGGATGGTGTGCAATTTCTCTTGATCTCGGCAGCAAGCGACACCGGTTGGGACAACGTGCTGAAGTCCGCGAAAGCCGCCGGAGTAACGGTCTTCCTCTTCGACCGTCTCATCAAAACGGATCCCTCGAACTATCAGGCTGCTCTTGTCTCGGATATGCATGCCGAGGGGGTTGCGACACTGAATTGGTTGTTGAGCCAGAACCTGCCCGAATACAACGTGATTCTCATTCGAGGTCAGTTGGGTTCCGCGGCCGAGGTGGGTCGCAGCGCCCCATTCCTGGCAGCCGCCAAGGAGGGCAAGATCAATATCGTGGCAGACGGAACCGGTGGAGACAGCTGGAGCCCTGCGTTGGCCCGTAAGGTGGTTGAAGCCGCAATTGCCGCAGGCAAGAATTTTAACGTCATCTATGGGGAAAACGACGGTTTGGCGCAAGGTGCCGTTCAGGCGCTCGACGCGGCAGGTATTACCCACGGGAAGGGTGGCAAGGTCGTAATCATGGCCAACGACTTCAACCGCTGGGGGCTCCGCAACGTGCAGGCCGGCTACTGGAACTTCGACCAGCAGACCAAGCCCCGCCAGGCGGCTGAGATTTCGGGCTGGATCAAGGACCAACTGGCCGGTAAGCAAGTCCCGACCGGAGTTATCTATCAGAAAGAAATGTGGGTTGATACAGCTAACATCACCGACGCCATCATTGACAGTCAGGGAATCAATACCGATCCCGGCAAGGGCGTGATCACAAAGTAACGATCATTCTGATCTGAGATTCGTTGAGTTACGCGCGGTGCGGTGTGCAGAGGAGTCCGGTACGCTGCACCGCGATTGGTTACAATGCGTCGGGAGAGAATCAATTGCAAACGCAGAATGTGCTGGAAATGCAGGGCATATGCAAATCGTTTCCAGGGGTCAGAGCTCTGCACAACGTGAATTTCACACTCAGGCGGGGCGAGGTTCACGGCCTTATGGGCGAAAACGGAGCGGGAAAGTCCACGTTGATAAAGGTAATGACCGGCGTCTACGAAAAAGATGCCGGTGAGATAACGGTAGAGGGGAAGACCATACATTTCCGGTCACCTCAGGACGCTCAGGATTTCGGAGTCGGCACCGTCTATCAGGAAATCACGCTCTGTCCCAATCTGACAGTCGCGGAGAATATGTTTATCGGTCGAGGCCGGTACTCATTTGTCAATTGGAAACGGATGAGAGAAGATACTACACGGCTTCTTTCCTCACTCGGCATTCCGGCGAGGCCGACCCAGCAGCTTTCAAGCTGTTCGCTTGCCGTCCAGCAGATGATTGCGATTGCCCGCGCGATCGATATGGACTGCAAGATTCTCATCCTGGACGAGCCGACCTCCTCGCTGGACGAAGACGAGGTACAGAAGCTTTTCTCGCTCATGCGCGAACTGAAATCGCGAGGTGTAGGAATCGTTTTTGTAACCCACTTTCTCGACCAGGTGTATGAGATCAGTGACAGGATCACGGTGCTGCGCAATGGGGAGTTCATCGGCCAATACGATGCATCCTCGCTGACCCAGTTCGAGCTCGTCTCCAAAATGATGGGAAAAGCACTGGAAGATGTTTCACAGATCAAGAAGCACGAGCCGTCCGCGCACGACAGCAGTGAGCCCGTGTTCGAAGCGAATGGGCTTTCGAGCGCTGCGGGGGTAAAACCCTTTGACTTCACGATACGAAAAGGTGAAGTAAACGGGTTCACCGGACTGCTCGGCTCCGGGCGTAGCGAGAGTGTCCGGGCAATTTACGCTGCAGACCGAGTGACCGGCGGCGACATCAAAATGAATGGGAAGAAAGTAAAAATCGGCGAGCCAATACACGCGATGAAACTGGGAATCGGCTATCTTCCCGAGGATCGCAAGGGTGATGGCATCATAGCCGGCCTCTCCGTTCGCGATAACATCGTTCTGGCATTGCAGGTTCTGAAAGGGTTCTTCAAGCCTTTCTCGCGGAAGCAGGCCGAAGGCTTTGCCGACGAGTACATAAAGTCTCTGAAAATCAAGACCCCGTCTACAGACACGCCCATCACGTCGCTTTCCGGCGGCAACCAGCAGAAGGTTATTCTCGCCAGGTGGCTGCTAACGCATCTCCGGTACCTGATTCTCGATGAACCCACGCGGGGAATTGACGTCGGAACCAAGGTGGAGATTCAGAAGCTGGTGCTCAAACTCGCCGAAGATGGAGTCAGCGTGACATTCATCTCTTCGGAAATCGAGGAAGCGCTTCGCACCTGCTCTCGATTGATTGTCATGAAAGACCGGGCAATCGTGGGAGAGCTCACCGGTGATAGCCTGACAGAAAGCAATGTCATGCACGTAATTGCGGGCGGAAGCGAGCAAACATGACCGGAATGAAATCCCGCGGATCTCACCTGTTCCTCCCCCTGTCAGTCCTGGCCATTCTGATTGTTATCAATCTGATCAAGGGCGCAAATTACTTCAGCATTTCGATTATCAACGGGGCGCTCTACGGGAATATCCCGAACATTCTGTATGGCGCTTCGGAGTTGGTGATTCTGGCGATCGGAATGACTATCGTTACATCTTCTGCAGGCAGCCAGGACCTGAGTGTTGGTGTGGCGGCCACGATAACGTCCGCCGTATTTGTCTGGGTACTTTTGAGCGCCGGTGGAATCACCTGGTGGACCATCCTGGTGGCATTTCTGGTGAGTTGCGTGGTCGGGATTGTCATCGGAAGCTTCAACGGCGCCCTGGTCGCGGCACTCAACGTTCAGCCAATAGTCGCGACACTCATAGTGTTTACCGTAGGGAGATCCATAGCATTTCTGATCGATGGCAAACTATCTCCCATACTTGCGAGCAACCTCACATATCAAATCGGCAACGCGATACCGGGAATCCCCGTACGAACTCCGATAATCCTGACCGTCATCTTCGTCGCGTTGTTTGCGGTATTATTGAAGACCACGAACCTCAAGCTCTATTCCCAGGCCGTGGGAATTAACCAGAAGGCCGCGCGTCTCAACGGTATCAATCCGGTGAAGATAAAGTTTTTGGCCTTCATGATCATGGGCGTCTGTACGGCCGTTGCGGGTTTTATCGCCGTAACAAAGGCAGGTCGCCATGACAGCTACAATCTGCTCAGGAATATTGAAATGGACGCGATTCTCGCCGTGGCAATCGGCGGAAACTCGCTGTACGGAGGTAAGTTCAGCATAACCGGTACTATCATCGGCGCATACACCATAGAAGTGCTGGATCAGACGTTGCTGAGGCTCGATGTACCCACGCAGGCGATTAACGCTTTTAAGGCGGTGTTCATAATCATACTCATGGTAATAGCATCGCCTGCGGTAAGAGAATTTGCCGGGAATGGCACAAACTGGGTGCGGGCCAGGCTTGGCGGCGCAGTCCGGATACAGACCGCAACCGGAGACGACGCTGTCGCGGTTCCCAGGTCGGATATTTCCGCGAAGAAAGAAGAGTAGAATGGAATCAATGAATACGATAAAGCGAAAAGAAAGAGTAACAGACTCGAATCTCCTTTTTGCTATTGCTGCGGCTATATTCGTCCTGATGTACGGGTTTGGCATTCTTACTCACGGGCACGATTTCTTGCAGGCTCAGACCTTCTTCGACCTGTTCAACCTGAACGCTGCACTTATCATCCTGACTCTTGCTGAGAGTATTGTCATGATCGGGGGCAGCATCGATATTTCTATTGGCCAGGTGACGGCCCTCGTAACCATGTCCTGCGCAGTATTCCTGCAGTCGGGGTCGGGGAGCGTCGGCGGCGCGATGCTTCTGGCGCTGGGTATAGGTATCGCGTTTGGACTTCTGCAGGGATTTCTCGTTGCGTACCTGAAAATTCAGCCATTCATAATAACGCTTGCAGGGATGTTTCTGGCCAGCGGCCTGATGACAACTATTCATGAGGATCCGATCAATGTGACCATGCCAGCTTTTGTGCACCTCACGAATTTTCAGATAGTGATTCCATGGCTTGGCACCATCAACCGAAACAGGCGTTTCATTCCGCTCGAGATCATGCCCGGTACCGTTGTTGTGCTGGTGATTGCAGTCGTGCTTGTGATCCTTATGTACTGGTCGCGTTTTGGGCGTAATCTCTACGCCGTCGGCGGCAACAATGAGAGCGCACTGATGCTCGGCATCAACGTAAAGAGAACGAGATTCTATTCACACGTGCTTTGCGGACTGCTTTCGGGTATCGCGGGCTTTGTATTCATAATGTCAACGGGAGCCGGCAATGTCGGAAACGCGTCGGGATTTGAAATCAAAGCGATTGCCGGATCCATAATAGGCGGCACGTTGCTCACCGGCGGCGTGGGTAATCTGATCGGCTCGCCTTTCGGCGCGTTGACACTCCTGACAATCAACGAACTGATACGTGCTGCCGGCATCAACTCAGACTTTCAGTCGATAGCAAACGGAATGTTGCTGTGTATTTTCATTGTGTTGCAGAATGTCGTGTTGCGGCTTCGCGGCACGGACAGTCTCAAGCTTGCACTGCCTGGATGGCTTTTGCCAGCCAGAAGAGATAAATAGCGTCCTGACACAAAAATGGCTGAAGAGCGCAAGAGTTCGCGCTACACTCCAATCGTGATGCCAAGGGCAACTACCATCAAGGATATTGCAAGACTTGCGGGTGTTTCCGTAGGAACCGTCGACCGAGTACTCCACAAGAGGGGAAGGGTTTCCACCGAAACCTCGGACCGGGTCCACAGAATCGTTCGTGAAACAGAGTACACGCCAAATCTCGGCGCACGAGGTCTGTCCAGATCAAAAACCTGGACGATTGGGGCAGTGTTTCCCCGCGGGGATCAGGACGGCGGGTTCTGGATAGATGCCGGCAGGGGCCTGCAACGCGCAGCCGAAGATTTCGGCGGTTTCGGCCTGCGCAGCAGATCCTTTCCGTTTGACAGAACGCGCGGCTCCGATCTCGGGCGAGCGATTCATGAAGCAGTGTCAAGCGGCGTGGACGGGATACTGTTGGCCCCGGTGATTCCAGAGGCGGCTCTCGAGGCGCTATCCAAACTGGACAACAAGCTTCCCCTCGTGCTTTTTGACACGCCGTTGCCTGAGGCACAACCTCTCTGCTTCGTCGGACAGGATGCTTTTTCCGCAGGCCGCATTGGAGCCCGACTCCTGTCACTCGGTGTATCCGATCCTTCCCGCATTGCCTGTGTTGCCGTGAAACCGGGTGACTACCACATTGGGCAGCGAGTCGAGGGGTTCACAAGCTTCTTCGACACAGGTTCAGCACCTCGGATTTTCGAACTCGATATCGATCTCGGTGGTTGCAACATTGAATCGCTGGTGCGCAGGCTCGGCAAATCCGTCCCGGCAATCGATGGCATCTACGTTTCGAATGCCGCAGTTGGAGAAGTCGCCAAAGCAATTTCCGAGCGCGGGAAACGGCCGCTGATAGTCGGGCACGATCTCACTGCATCAAGCCTTGCGTCGCTTAAATCCGGATGTATTGATTTTCTCATTACCCAGCACCCCGCCCTTCAGACATGGGAAGCCATGCGTCTGTTCTGGCGCTATTTTGCAATCGATCTTGAGCCTCCGAAGGATCAGTACCTGCCGATCGATGTAGTAGGCCAGGAGAACTGGGCGTATTACCGGGAGATATGAAAACTATCCTGCTCCCCATAAAATGAGGACCACGGATATGCCGTAACCCATCCTGCAAAATTGTCGCGGCCGGGAAAAACCGGATGTTCCGCTTCAGTCGTTCCTGTCTTTCTCCTTTTGAGCGTAATACTTCGCCACGGCCCTAAATGCCTCTTTTGGCTCCCAGGTCAGGGCCGTCAAGCACGAGAAAATCTCGCCAACTTCATTGGCGCGGGAACAATCGAAGCAGGTCAGTCGGCGGGCTGCAGCGCTTTGGCGGCAGATGCATCGGCAACCGAGCGAAGCCGAGGAGTACCCGGGATTCGAGCCGTCGGCGAGGATATGCCGTTACTCGAGGCAGTGGAGGTAGATTCGGCTGAGTACTGTCGATCAAGCTATGCCCTGCTCGCGGTGATAGTGCGGCGTCAACGCCCAACTCCTTTAGAATCCGATTGTTCATCAACGCTGGTGGCAGTAGAATGGGAGCCACCATGTGGCGAGGTCGAGGAACGGGCCGCCGACCGCATTTCCGTGCCGCTCGTGTCCGGCGTTTGCGACCGCAGTCCTCTGCCACTGCCCGGGATCACTTTTCCTAACGGCCGGTTGCCGCTTTGGCCAGGGAGGAAACTCTTCATGAAATCCAAAATCGCTTTCGCTTTTCTCGCCACAGTGCTGTGGTTTGCGCCGCAGATTGCGCTATCGGCCAACCCGAAAGAGGCGAGCGCTCCCGAGCCGACCCAGGATGTGCTGATTCGCGCGGGATGGATTTTCGATGGTAGCGAGTTGCGCGCAGGCGGGTCGATACTCGTTCGAGCCGGGAGGATCGTGTCGCTCCTCCCGGACGATGCTCCGCTGATCGCGGGGGCGAAGGTTCTCGATGCTACCACGTGCACGGTAATGCCCGGCCTGATCGACAGCCACACGCACTTTATGGGGTCCCCGCAATGGGAGGTCGACCTCATCGATAGGACCGGTTGGGGAAAGCTCGCCGCCGAGGGGCTCTCCAGGTTCCCCCAACATAGGATGAGCCTGCTCAAGAATGGGGTCACGACCATTATCGAGATGGGGAGCCCGCTCGCGGGCTACATTGATCTTCGTAACCAGCTCGAGAAGAGGAAGATCATGGGGCCTGAGATCTACTTCCCGGGTCCGCTATTTACCGCGCCGAACGGCCATCCTGCCGGCACGATCTACCAGGGCCAGCATGACCTCATTATCAACGGAACGGTGCAAGTCGACGACCCGGTAGAGGCGTGCAGGCAGGTACGCAAGCTTGTAGAAGCCAAGGTCGACTTCATAAAGATCGTGTACGACAGGATGTGGTACACGCCTACGGGCGCCCCGCGACTCAAGATAGAGGTTGCCAAAGCGATAGTCGAGGAGGCACATCAGCTCGGGCTGAAAGTCTTCGCCCACGTTGGCTCACAGGAAGAAGCGTTTGACATGGTCGCGGTCGGAGTCGACGGTATCGAGCACAGCTTCGGGTCCGACGACAAGCTTGACGGCCTTTGGGCCGCGATGGTGCGTCGTCATGTCACCTTTACGCCCACTCTCGTCGCCTACACCCAGTATGCACCGAAGGCGGTTCCGCCGA
>DATKUC010000176.1:0-4476 GCA_035530835.1 Spirochaetia bacterium | reverse complement strand
GACGCGGCGGGTCGAGAGACACGCGCCGAGAACATAGATGGCGGCAGCGCTTACCAGAAGGATCATGCTGAAGCTCCCCGCTGAATTGCCAGCAGTGCGGCGAGTATGTCCGAGGGGCCGGGAACTCCCGGAAGAAAGCCGGCGACCCGCACAGGATCGACCAACTCCTGAAATGGACCGAGTTGCTGCACACGAGCTGGCGTCTGGACAGAGTGCGGTGCCGGTAACGGCTCGGGTATGCCACCGATGAGGAGTATTCCAAAGGGTTCAGGCATCTGCTCGACGGTCGCAAAAACGGCCTCGCGCAGCGAACTCAGGGGCGGGCCAAGCACGATCAGCAGGTCGGCGTGCCGAGGCGTGTCGGCGAAGAAGATGCCAAACCGGTGAGTGTTATATTGCGGTGCACTCAACGCTGCGACGTTGAAATTGAGCATGTTGTCACAGCCTGAGTCAATCACGAAGATATGAAGGCTGTGCCGGAACTGATGTCCGAGAGAACGTACCGGGAACGGTCTCGTGTGCGTTGCTACTTTTTCGGTGAGCCGTCGGATTGCGCCGTAGAAGGGCCAGAATACCATGATTCACCTCCCCGCGTCGGCAAAGTTCACGCCGAAGGATTCGATGGCAAAGGGAACGTCGGTAAAGATGTTCCCGACAACCGCGTCGGCGTATGCCTGAAAGCCGAAGACCGATGGTGAAGAGACTGAGGCTGATCCTATTGTACCGCCGTCCAGGCAAACCAGCCATGCGACAGTCCCGGATGGAGATTCCACCGCACCGAAACCGACACGGTGCGATCCGTCGTTCGCGTGTCGAGCTAACTGATCCGCAAGCGACCTCTTTCCCGTTGAGAGGTTCCTGGAGCTGAACTGTCCAATCTGATCAATCACTATCTGGCACGCATCGAATATCTCTTCCGCTCTCGTCTCCATGCGCGCGAAGGCATCAGCTTCCGTCTTTGTGCGAACTTTGAAGCCGGAAATGAGGGACTCCCCCGAGCGGAGATCCGCACCGATACCGCACGCACGGAGCGAGGGTCCGGTAAGTCCCCGCTCCTGTGCACCTTGTGCACGGACGATGGAAGTGCCGTGAAGCCGGTCAAGGTAGTTCCTTGAGGCAAGGCTGCGATCGTGGAGCTTCGCAAAAGTACGTCGGATAGTTCCCACTCGGTTCGCGACCTGTGTACCTGCGGATGACGGGATCTCATCAGCCGTGATCGCTGCGGCACCGATACCTCTCGTCCCTGTCAGCGCAGCGCTGATCCGCATTGCGTCCTCAAAGAGCGCTCCCAGGTGAGCTGCCAGCACTTTCTGCGCGGCAGCGTTTGCCAGACGCATGATCACGTACAAATGGTTGTAGATGCGCTCGATTTCGATTGCGGCTATGCGGAATCGTTGAACAGCTTCGGGGACTTCTACGTTCAGCGCGGACTCAACGGCTCTGGCATAAGCCACCGTGTGCGCCGCGGCGAAGTTGCCGCAAAGCCCGGCGACAAGCGCTCCAGCCTCGCTCACGCTCTTACCCGCCAGAGAGGCTTCGATGCCTCGATGTTTGTTCGACAAGTCGATCTCTACCGAGAGTATGCGTTCGCCGTAGGTGTAGTAATGTACGATACCGGCCTCCGGGTATCCGCCGGTGAAGGGACCGTACCGAAAATCGAAGACGCCCTCTCCTGCCGTAGGCCCGTTGCCGATCACTCCGTCGCGCTTCTCGATGATCGATCTTGCCCCGCTGATCCCGCCGGGCTTCTGAATCGAAACAGAAGCACCATCCTGGACAATTTCCATCTCGCGATCAATGTCTTTGTGAAGACCAATCAGCACACTCACAGACCAAACGCTCCCGCGACCAATCGTCCGATTGAAGGAACAAATGCGATAACCCCAAGCGACAGCATGGTGGAAACCAGTGGAACAGTTACGCCAACTATGCCCCGCTCCTGCCGTTCGCCGCGAACCGGGGAGAACACAATCGAGGTGACCCGCGCATTAACTGCCACAAAACTCACGGCGATAAAGAACCCGACAAGGCCGGCTGCAGCGAGCCCGTAGCGGGCGTAGATAGCGCTCAGAATCATGAACTCACCGACAAATGCACCGAACGGCGGCGCTCCGGTGACTCCCAGTGCCGCGAAGAAGAGCGTCATTCCGGTAACCGGCATGGTACGGCGGACGCCTCGAAGTGATGAGATTCGCATCGTCCTGTAGCGGGAGAGTATGTTTCCGCTCAAGTAGAACACCGCCGACTTTGCAAAGGCGTGGGCGACGAGGAGAACGACTGCGCCAATCGCGCCAGCGCCTCCCAGTGATACACCGATGAGTATCGTTCCCATGTTCTCTATGGTCGAGTAGGCGAACATGCGCTTGAGATCTCGCTGCACCGTAAGTATCAGTGCCGCGGTGCCCAGCGTGAGGATGCCCAGCACGAATAGCAGCAACCGTGGTCCAGGGTCGGAAACGACTCCGAGAAACCGAACTATTGCAAAAACGGCAACCGGAAGCAGCACCGCGGAGAAGAGGGCACTCACTGGAGAGGGAGCAGTCCCGTGGACGTCCGGAAGCCATGTGTAGAGTGGAAAGAGACCGGCTTTGGTGCCGTACCCGACAATAGCCAGGGCGGCAGCAAGCGCCGCCAGATGCCCCGAGACAGTCACCTGCTGGAATGTCCCTGCATTCAGCGTTCCCGACGCTGCGAACAACAGTATATTCGCCAATAGGGAAATAACGAGGCCGGTGGAAACGATGATTACGTATCGCCAGGACGCTTCGATTGCTACCTGGTTGTTGTCAAGCGCCACAAGAAGCGCACTTGTTACGGTCGTGGCCTCAACTGCAAACCAGATGAGGCCGAAGTTGGCTACGGTTACCGAAAAAAGCATCGACAGCACAAAGAGGTTGAGAAGCAAGTAGTAGATCCGTTTCTTGAAAAGCGGATTCTCCACGTACTTCAGATATGTTATCGAGAAAACCGTTGTGGTCAGGTAGACGACCGATATAGTCAGAAGCATGACCTTTGAAAGGCCGTCAACGAAGATCTCTGCGCTCGCAACATTCGGCATAAACATGATCAAAACAGATGACATTACCGCCACCGTCGCGGCGGTTACCGATACGAATTCATCAAACGTGACCAATGGAACAAGTGACAGAAGAGCGGCAGCGGCCGCACAGAGAATAGGAAGTCCATAGACCCACATCCTTTCACCCTCTCAGTTCTTCGGCAGATGCAGCTTTCGCCGTGCGGTCATCCATGGAAATCGACTCCTCCCGCATTCGCATGATTATCCTGGCGACGACCACGATACCGAGAAGGTCCAGGACCACGGCCGCTTCGATGACGAGCGGAAGTTGGGGGAACCCCCACGCGCCCAGAAGAAGCGCAGCGTTTTCTATCACCAGATAGCCGACCATCTGAATGAACGCGTTCCGCCTGGATATGATGAGAAATGCACCCTGGAAAAGCATCGCAAATGGAAGTGCCGCGTACATACCCGTTGCCCCGACGTAACGGCCGATTGACCATCCAAACAGCCATAGGCTGAAGATCACCAGCGCCAGCGCCAGAAGTATTGAAGATGCCGTGCCCATCACCGGATTGTTTTCCCGGGCACGCCAGGGTGTTACATGTAGATTTCTTACAATGAGTATTGGAATCAGAACTCCGCGAACTCCTGCGGTCAGGACTGCGAGGACGATGGGAAGAAAACTATCGGTGACGACTCCCTGATAGACGAACCAGACTGCGATGACGATTGAGCTCGCGGCAAAGGTAAAGACTATTCGGCTCACGTACACCTGCCACTGAAGGAATAGTCCGAGAACGATGATGATGAAGCCGGTGACGCCGTAGGCGGGCAGCATGTTATAGATCTCCTCCGGTAACGAAGAACGCAAGTCCGGCAAGCAGTGCAAACGCAAAGGTCATTGCAATGAAGTCGAAGATCTTGTAGAGCCGGTACTTCGATACCGTCTCATTCAGAAGGGCGAATATGATCGTGAGCCCGGTCATTTTGATAAAATGTATCGCGAGATATTCAAGCAATGGAACAAGAGCGGGTTTCATCGGAACCCAGAAAGGAACGGAAAACACATTGAGAAACACACTCATTAGCAGGAACTGCTTTACATAACCGCCCCAGTGAAAGAAAGCGAGTTCCGGTCCCGAATACTCGATAGGCATGCCCTGGTCGATCATGCCGAACTCTGACTGCGTATGCGACTCTATGGGGAGCTGACCTGTTTCGACGAGGAGCAACATGAAAAAGGCGCCCACGACAAACCAGTGAAGAAGCGACGAATACCAGGCGGAGGAGGTCTGTAGAGTATTGTTGATAATGTACGGGTTGTTGGTACCGGAGAGCACTCCGAGCATTATGAAGATAAGAACCATTATCGGCTCGGAGAGTGACGAGATGCTCGCGGCGCGCGATGCTCCAAGATGAGCGTAGTTGCTGCGGGAGTCAACAGCTGCGATCTT
>DATKUC010000175.1:0-2110 GCA_035530835.1 Spirochaetia bacterium | reverse complement strand
CGGGGTTGTGGAACACACACTTCGGATAAGGACAAAACGGCGGAATTAACACAGACATTCTCCATGACGAAGGGATACCTGGTACTACCGCTGTTTTGCACCGTTACTTCATTGCGCCCCCAAGGTTTGTGACACTACTTGGTGACAACCGGAAGAGATATCTCAACAGTCGTACCCGAATCCGGCTCGCTGTCGATTTGCATCGATCCACCGACAACCTGGAGAAGACTCCGGGCGCTGCGAAGGCCTATCCCGCGGGAGGTACTCTGGGCTCTGTCGGGTCCGTTGATTCCATTTCGAACTTCGGAGAGTCGCGACGGAACCATTCCTTCACCGGAGTCCTTCACGGTGATCTTCAGACTTGAAGTGTCAGCCGATGTCTGCCGCAGGGTAGCGAAGATTTCGATAGTTCCGTTGGATGTATACTTGATGGCATTATGGAGTAGGTTGTTCATGATTCGGGTGAGGTCGGTCAATGGTATGCCAATAGAGGGAAGATCAGCTGCAACATGGATCTCAATTGACGTGCCGTTGGCGGAAGCAAAGGGGCGATGCTGCCGGGATATCTGGTCGAGAAACGAGGCTACTTGCACCGTCAGTGTCGCGCTACCGGCTTCGGGTGTAGTAGTGTCCGGGCTCAAGCGGTCTTCAGCGATAGATAGAATTGTCGCGTAGGATCGCTGGAGCATGTCGACGTACTCTTTTTGCGCGTCGGAGAGTGGGCTCCCCCGGAGCGCTTTCAGCGTGTTCATGGCGACGGTCAGTGGAGTACGTATATCGTGATTCACTTCATCGAACTTCTGCTGGGTTCTGGCGAGGGCGATGCTCTCTGCGACATGTATTTCCTCGAGCTGTTCGTTGAGCATTCTGCGAGCTTCCAGCTGGTTTTCGGCAAGGTGCGAGAGGTGCATTTCAAATCGGGCGATTATGTAAAAGAGTACCAGGATCCAGAAGACGGAAAGCGTAAGTTGAAGTGATCGGGCCGTAATATCCCCGGCACCGAAGTAGACGAGGGCGCTCACGAGCACTGATATCAGAAACATGATGTTGATCTGATATCTCCGTTCGGCGTACAGTCCCACCAGCAGGATGCTTCCGGCCGCGACCGATGCAACGAACACGCTGGCGACTGCGGTTACGGCGTATGAATCGGAGTTGCCCAAATATGAGATGATGCCGAACACAATTGTGCTGAGCCAGAAGACGGTGTTGACTGCGGCACGAGTGAATCCCGCGCGGTTCAGGAAATAGACGACAATAATGATTGCGAAGAGGCCAAACCGTGCGATCATCAAATACCATTGTCCGAGTATGGCGTTGATTATGCCGAGAACGACTGCAATCGGCCCAAATACGTAAAGCGAATGCATGAATATTCGTTCGCGTTGCGCCCTGGGTGATTCGAAGAAGTTGGTCTCCGCATTCACATACCAGCGACGTAATCGGTCTATGAAGTCGGGTCGTTGTGCCTCATCCATGTGTCTGGCAAGACTATCATTGTGGGTGTAGACGGTCAACGAAGCGCGAGGCCGTGCATGGCCGCTCCGGCGAACGTTAAAAGCACTTACTGCCAAAGGGCAGCCGGGCAAAACGTGTCCGCCCGGCGCCGGAAGAAAGGTTTGGGAGACTATCCTCTTCGGTGATGACCTCTGCCGTGAAATCGTTCGAACGGGTGTTCCGGGCCGAAAGGACCGTGGAAGTGTCTTCCAGGTTCAGGGTCGTCAGTCTCGGCCTGCGCCTCCAATTTTCCGATCATGCGTTCGAGATAATCGGCCAAAGTCGCCTGTTCTTCCTGAGTCAGGCAACTGAGAAATGAATCGGTATCCTCGATCTCTTCAAGAGCATCGGATGCTGCTTTCCCTGCCTCGGTGAGACGGATATCCATCACGCGACGGTCCTCAGTGGACGGAGTTCGCGTGATGAAACCCTGGCGCTCGAGTTTTGCAAGTAGTTCTCCGAGCGACTGAGATCGGATATCGAGTATCGTCGAAAGCTCCTTCTGACTGATCTCCGGTTTTATCCGCAGCAGGGCCAGTATTCGTCCTTGCCCCTGGTGAGGCGTACTCATGGGACCGTGTTCTCGAAGTCCCCGCATGTGACGTCCTCTGAG
>DATKUC010000174.1:0-8610 GCA_035530835.1 Spirochaetia bacterium | reverse complement strand
CGCAGCTTTCCGCCTTCCCCTCTTCCGACCAACTTTTCAGTTCAATCCGTTGCTTGTCACTGTCTGATAGAATGTCAGATAGAATTGTCATCTACAGATCACGAGAGAGTAATTAAGTATACGAACTGACTTGCGGCACAGTGAATGTTGACATATACTGATCATGTAAGACTATTAGGTATAACGACTTGTAGCGCCCTTTTAAGGCGTGGGTCATGGGTTCGAATCCCGTGCGGCTCACTCGTAAATCCCTGTAAGTAATCAGCTTGCTTCTGAAGTTGCCAGACGGGGCCACACCGCGTTGGTTGTTCGTTTCTCGAATGGGCAATCGGACATGAATCAACGCGGCGTGGAATTGGCTGGTCCCAACTGAACCTGACCCCACTCTCAAATTGCAACTCAATTCCTCAAAAGAGAAATATCTGTTTCCTTCGTCGCAAAGCCTGAGGCTGACCGTGTCCGCTTTTTCCCGAAAACTCATTATTCATGTAACAGGATATCGCACGTAACTCATTCTGACGGATAGGGATAGTCGATTCTTATACCCTTTTCCGGCCCGGTGACACCATCGGCACGACGTTTGCCTAACCGGGATTGACGTTTCACTATAGGAGGCTCTTCGAAAGAGGTTATCGTTCTTTGGGTTTCGACGCTACTTGTCCTCACCTCCGCCGGCGTTTTTGCGAACGGGCAGAATGAAGGAGCCGCATCTGCACCGAGCTCCGGACAGATGACGTTCACGGCAGGCTTTGCGCAGGTCGGAGCCGAAAGTGCGTGGCGTACCGCGGAAACGAACTCGATCAAGGATACCGCGAAGAAAGAGGGTATAATTCTCGCTCCGCTGTTGCTACCGGATGGGATCAGATTCTCGGCGAAGCCACGGCAGCCGGAATTCCGGTCATCCTGGTCGACCGCGGAATCAAAGCGGCTCCTTCTCTCTACGCCACGGTCATCGTCGGCGGCTACATCAAGGAATTCGCTGACATACACATCGTCTTCGATCAGACCGGCAACTTCACCCGTTCGGGCGGATTGCAGGTGATGGAATGAAGCCGGGAACCACAGTCAAAGTGGTCGGCGTCGATGCAGTTCATGACGCCCAGCAGGCGATTGTGAACGGAACGATGGACTTCACTATTCCGACCGATCCGCTGATGGGACCGCCGGCGTTCGACGCAATCCGCGATACGCCTGCCGGAGGGTGCTGCCGAAGTGGATAATTGCGAACCAGCCTGAGTTCACCATTGTCGACGCCGCCGCCCTGCCGATCCGAGCTTACTGAAAAGGAACGAAATAAGTTATGACGATACCACTTCTTGAGATGCGGAACATAGGCAAACGGTTTTCCGGAGTGGTCGCGCTTTCCGGAGTGGACTTCCTTCTTCAACGGGGAGAGGTCAACTCCCACTTGAGCGAGAATGGAGCAGGGAAGTCGACACCACTCTCGCTGCCGAGAGCAACATCAAGGAGCACTACCTGCTCAGTATTTGCCACGGGCGATCCGAAGGCATCCGCGCTCGTCAGGGCGTAACTGCAATCGTAACCGACATGCTGGAAGTTTTGTACAAGGCTTTTACACAACTTTTCCTTGTCGTCGACGATCAGAACCCCGTGCTTCATTTGTGTGCAGGATCGTAAAACGGCTCCCGTGGGGCGTCAGACAGAGCCGTCATTTGCGCTATACCGGAGGTTCGCCAGCTGCGATGTGTTCGGGGAGATCGTGCGTGATGCGTTGCCGCCTCGTCCGGGAGTGCCACCATTGACGAACCCTCACTTTTGCGTTACCTTCCAAGCGCAAACAGATGTCTCCTTCGTCTAGTGGTTAGGACACCGGGTTTTCATCCCGGCAACACGGGTTCGACTCCCGTAGGAGATGAAAGACAGTTCCTTATTCCGCGATGATTTAGAGAAAACTCTCCCGAAAGTCCTCCTCTCCCAGGTTGGTGCATTGTGCGATCAGGTGAGAGAGCCTTACCGTTAATCCGCAGTGTTCTCCTCCCCGCTCCACCGGGTGAAGTGGGGAACTCGGTGTCTCCGACGATACGAAGTGGACTGGGCCAGCGGGCACGCTAAACGATCGGAAGCGCTTGATCGAGACTGTCGGACGGCTTACACTGGAGCATCCATACACAATGTGAGCGACGAATGTTGAATGCAAGGCTGGCGACCGATCTTGTAGACAAACTCAGTACGCACATCGATTTCAACATAAACATCATGGACGATCGCGGTATCATCATTGCCAGCCGCGACCCCAAACGTGTGGGCAACTTCCATGCCGCCGCCTACCGGATCATTACCGGCGGTGAGGATATCGAGATCCTGCACGCGGATGATACGTTGCCGGCCGGTGTCAAGCCAGGCGTTAACCTGCCCATCGTCCATCATGGGAGAACAGTCGGTGTGGTCGGCATTACCGGCAATCCGGACGTCGTCCTGAATCTTGCCTTCGCGATAAAGACTTCGGTTGAATCAATATACGAATACGAGATGTACAAGGAAAAGGTGGCACGCAGGCAGGGCATCAAGGACCAATTCCAGAATCTGCTGCTCACAGGGGAGGGGCGGACCTCCCCTGATATCGAAGATGTCGCGGAGAAACTCGGCTACGCCAGCCGCTACTTCCGGGTACCAATGCTGCTCCGTTTCACCGGCGACACAGGGGCGGAAGAGGTGCTCCGTATTATGAAGCAGCTGCCACTTCATTCGCAGCAGGACATGTCGTTTATTACGTTGACCCACGATGTGCTGCTATTCAAAACGGTCGATCCCGCGGCCGGAGGAACGATTTCGGCAATTCGAATGACCGTGGAGTCCTACATACGGCAGCTTCGCTCGGCGCTTTCGGACGCCAGCAACCTGCAGACTGAAGCGACACCGGCGTTCCGTGTGTATGTCGGCACGTTGCAACGCGACCTTCGGCTTTACGGAATATCGTTCGCGCACGCAAAGTGGCTGGTAGCCCAGGCAGCTCCTGAGGATGAGATCGTCTACTTCAGCGACTATGTCTACCGTTACATCAATAATAGTATCCCAAGCTCGGTATTCGAGAACATCTTTGCCGTTCCGGTGGGATGCGCGCACGAATCTGCCGGTTCTCAGCTCACCGAAACGGTAGACGCCCTGTTGGTCACGAACATGAGCATCAAGGCTGCCGCCGCCTCCCTGGGTATTCACCGCAACACTATGAGGTTGCGGATGGAGCGCATCGGACGCCAATTCGGCATCGATCCGTTGAACAACGGGCGCGACCGGGAGTTTCTCATGTGCCTGAGTGAATACCTCAGATTGATTTCCGCAAACGTGTCGCCGCCGTAACTGCCCGACTCGATCAGAAGTCACCGTCAAAACGCCAGAGACTGTGCTTTCTGCACATATTTTGCCCGGAATAATGTGGACTGTGAACATTGCTCCCGGCCCGACAGCCCCCTACAATTGTGTCATACCAACACAGTGAAGGGAGGCGTTTATGGTCTCAGGTGGAATTGCGCTTCTATTTCTCCTCATAGCAGTTGTGCTGATCATCTTCTTTACTGCACGATTCAATGTCAACGCATTTATCGTGCTCATCAGCATTGCCTTTATCTATGGAACCGCTATCGGGCTGCCGGTTACGGATGTAGTGGCAAAGATCCGGGACGGATTCGGTGGAACGCTCGGCTACATCGGAATCGTCATCGTCGCAGGAACGATCATCGGATTCATCCTCGAAAAGACGGGTGCCGCACTTTCCATGACGCAGGCCATCCTGAAGCTGGTAGGCAAGAAGAACTCGCCACTGGCAATGAGCATCGCAGGCTACGTGGTCTCTATCCCGGTATTCTGCGATTCCGGTTACGTTATTCTCACGCCGCTCAACAAGGCGCTGGCCCAGGAGACGGGAAGGTCGATGTCGGTCATGGCTGTCGCGCTTGCTACTGGGCTCTACGCGACTCATACCCTGGTGCCGCCGACACCTGGCCCCATCGCCGCCGCGGGTACCCTGCACGCCGATCTGGGGACAGTTATCGCGTTGGGCCTCATCGTTGCAATTCCTGCGATGATCTCCGGCCTCATCTGGGCAACCAAGTTCGCAAAACGGTACGATATCAAAGCGGAGCTCGCCGAGAGCTACGATGACCTTCTGAAGAAATACGGAACCCTTCCTGGTGCATTTCACTCGTTCCTGCCGCTGCTCATACCAATTATCCTGATTGTGCTCTCGTCGATCGCTGCGTATCCCACCAAGCCCTTCGGCGCCGGTGGTCTTGCGAAGTTCATCGCTTTCATCGGTGATCCGGTCACGGCGTTGATGTTGGGTGTGTTCATCGCACTCACGCTCGTACGCAAAGACCAGCTCCGAACGGCAGCCGACTCCTGGGCCGGCGAAGGAATCAAGAACGCCGCGATTATTCTGGTTATCACCGGGGCCGGCGGATCCTTCGGCGCGATCCTGAAGGCGTCGCCGATGGCGAACTTCATCAACTCCAACCTGGCCGGACTGCCCCTCGGCATCCTTCTGCCGTTCTTCATCTCTGCCGCGCTGAAGACTGCGCAGGGCTCCTCGACTGTTGCGATCATTACCACAGCCTCGATAATGGCTCCGCTGCTGGCTCCGCTCGGGCTCAATCCCGCGCTTACCGTGCTTGCTATCGGTGCCGGCTCGATGGTAGTTTCCCACGCCAACGATTCGTACTTCTGGGTGGTGTCGAAGTTCTCGAACATGCCGGTTTCGACCTCTTACAAGGCGTACACCACCGCAACACTACTGGAAGGTGTGGTTGCATTTATCTGTGTGGCCATCCTGTCGATCTTCATTCATTAGAGTAATTTGTAATCAGACGGTCGTGCGTTTCCGGCTCCAGGTCACCCCTGGATGCCGGAACGTGCGGTAAATCCCTGCCTTGGAGTGCGCCAGTGCTGTCGATTCACAGAAAAATTCTGCAAAGATTTGCGCTCAACAGCTTCGTGAGCGGCGATTTCAAGCGCGCGGAGAACTATTTTCGCCGACTCAAGGATGCCGATCCGGATAGTATGGGGGCCGATCACAACATGGGTCTGGTCAAGATGGGGCTCAAGCAGTACGGGAGCGCGGAGAAATATCTCTTGCGCGATCTGGCACTGTTCGGTGAAACCTACCTTCGATCCCGTACGCTCGGCGATCTTTACTATATCTGGGGGAAGGCCGACAAGGCCGGGAAGCTATATTCCGAAGCCCTTGCGCTGGAAGAATCCGATGCAGATGAAGTGTTGCTTCGCGAGCGGATCGACATCTGTTCGCGGCCCGACGCTTTCGCCGATGTAGAGAAGAGCCATCGCGGCTTCGAAGAGGCGGTCAGGTTGCAGAAGGCCGGAGACGCTGTTGCCGCAAGAGCGGCTCTGGAGGCGGCCGTCCGTCATGATCCGACAAACTTCCTGGCCTGGAACAATCTGGGGAGTATTCTCCTGGAAGACAGCGCCACCTGCGCCGATGCGGCAAGGTGTTTCAGCCGGGCGCGCACCTATTCGGCGCTTCCCTCAATTGTAAACAATCTAGCGGAAGCACGCAAACGGGCAGGGAAAGGGGACGGCGGTGAACGATCCGTATCATGACCTGGAACGTATTTTCCGTTCGGCGGTTGCACGGGTAGATCCCCGAGCGATGATGATCGACCGTCTCAAACTTACGGGAAATCAACTCTCGGTGGTGACCGAATCCGGCACTCTTTCGTTTGACCTGGCGCAATTCAGCAGGATCATCGTGATCGGTGGTGGAAAGGCCGGCGCCACGATGGCTGCGGGCCTGGAGGCGGTGCTGGGCGATCGGATAGACGATGGGATTGTGGCGGTACGCGATCAGCATAACGAGACGCTTTCACGGATCAGGACGGTTGTTGCCGGTCATCCGGTTCCGGACGAACGATCGGTGGACGCTGCGCGACAGATCGTGGCGCTCGCATCCGGTGCCGACGAGCATACTCTCGTGGTTAGTCTGATATCGGGCGGAGGTTCTGCGCTTTTGTGCTACCCCTTTGAAGCAGGCGGCACGGTGCTGACGCTGTCGGAAAAACAGGAGGTCACCAGACTTCTCCTGTCATCCGGCGCCACCATTCATGAAACGAACTGCGTCCGGAAACACCTTTCCGGCATTAAGGGTGGAAGACTTGCCACAGCAATCAGTCCTGCTGTTTCTCTGAATCTGATCCTTTCGGATGTGGTCGGCGACAATCTCGATGCGATCGCCTCGGGCCTCATGGTTCCCGACAGCAGCACCTATGCCGACGCTCTCGCGATAGTCCGCCGTTACGGGATGGAAGATCAGCTGCCGGAAACCGCTTTGAAAATCCTCCGTGACGGGTTGAAGGGACAATTCAGCGAAACGCCGAAGCCGGGCGATCCGATCTTTCGCAAAGTGTCCAACGTTCTCCTTGGCACGAACGCCCAGGCGTTACTCGCAGCGGGTGTTGAGGCGACGAACCTTGGGTACAGTACGACGATTCTCTCATCCCAGGTTACCGGCGAGGCCAGGGAAGCGGCAAAGTTCTACCTCGGTATTGCAAAGGATATTCGGAAGCGGTCGCTACTTGCGAAGCCGCCCGCCTGCGTCATCGCCGGCGGTGAGACCACAGTGACGGTTCGCGCCGGCGGGAAGGGCGGCAGAAACCAGGAGATGGCGCTGTCGTTTCTCTGTGAAATCGCGAGTCAGCCGGCTGACACCGACGGAGTGTTCTTTCTGAGTGCCGGCACCGACGGCACCGACGGACCTACCGACGCGGCCGGCGCATTTGCGAGCATCGAAGTTCTCGAGGAGGCGTCCCGTTTCGATCTGCGCGCCCAGGACTTTCTCAATCGGAATGATTCTTATAGCTTCTTTGATCCGATTGGGCGTCTGCTCAAGACCGGGTCAACCAATACGAATGTCTGCGACGTTCAAATCGTCCTCGTGAGATAGGTGACCGACCCGCGCTAATCAGTTAACCGCCGGAGGCATCCGGGGCGACGCCCCGCAGGTAATGGTTTGTAGAAAAAAGCCCGTCGGCCGTAACAGACGGGCTTCATTGCACTGATTCGTCAGCGGAACCAGAAACGCAAGCCAAGCGCGCCCTGGAGTCTGAAGTTTGGAATTTGTATTCCGGAGTAGGATGAGACGAGCACCAGCGCGGGTGCCGCCTCTATGAAAAGCTCAAGGAAGTTGACCGGAAAGATGTTCAGGCCGATTGGAAGTCGTGCGCCGAATTCGAACGGTGTCGGAAGGGCCAGATACAATCCCGGACCGATGTAGACGTTCACGGGTCCCCCGAGACTCTGATTGAGAAGCCACCAGTCGGCAGTCACACCCATATTGTACGAGTTGCCGTTAGCATGCGCACCGATTCCCCAGAGAATCGGCAGTTTCGGAAACTGTATGGAAAGTAAGACGTTCTGCCCGGGAAGCCCACCGAGAGCGTCAATTCCAAACGAGGCTCCGATACCCCACGAGAACAGGTTGCTTCCACCGACTACCAGTACCGAAAGTGTCAGAATGATCACCTTTCGCTTCATAATCCCTCCTGCCCCTGAATGATTATTGCTTATATACACAATACCATGATTTGCATGGTTCTCCAGCCTCCCGCAACGAATCGTCCGGGGTTGCTGAACGCATACCCCGCGAGTATAGTGTGCAAAAAGGGGTGGGCAGGATCTATGGAGAGAATCGTGCTGCGCGCGGTCGACCTTGACGGGTATCTGACTGAACAGGACAAGAAAAACCTGGACGAGATGGACTCGCTGTATTCGCGTGCAAGTCATGCATTCGAAGTCCTGTCATCGTCACAGAATGAAGGTCGACTTGCGCTCGAGAAGGAGCTTCTGGTCGGGCTGTACAATGAAATGGGTGATCTGATGCAAAAGATCACGTCGACCGAGACGGCAATCAGCGTCTACTCGTTCCAGACTCCAAAATCGATCCATGGGGAAGCATCCCGGCTTATCGCAAAGCTCCGGGATGTGCGCACCCAGCATCACGAGTTTGTCTACTATATTCAGCGGGCCTACGAACTGCTGTTCAACCTAGCGTTCGCCGATCCTGCAAACCACAAGAAGAATCACCTGATAGTACGCACACCTGTTATCACCCCGGTTCAGAATTTCGCAGTCCACAAAATCCCGGATGTCGACTCTGAACTTGAGAATACTGTGATGTGTGTCATGCTGCGTGGAGCGTTGCTGCCATCGATGATTATGTCGAAGGAGATTCAGGAGTACACGAGCACAGGCTATGTTACTCCGTTTGCCCTTTTCCGGATTCAGCGTGACGACAGTCGCAAAGAGGCCGACATGGAGTATGTTCTGGACCTTGACCGTTCATATTTCGACCTCGAAGCCTTGCACGGCAAAGATCTCATATTCGCAGATCCGATGAACGCAACCGGAGGCAGTCTTGTCACTATCGTGAAATATCTCAAGCAGCAGGGGGTCCGCCCGCGCTCGGTGCGCTGCTTCAACGTGATATCGGCGTTGAAGGGCGCGCTTCGTATAGTTCGCGCCGTTGAAGATTGCACCGTCTATACGCTGTGGATGGACCCGGCGCTGAACGAGGCAGCCTATATTCTTCCCGGGCTCGGAGACGCGGGAGATCGGCTGAACGGGGTTGATACGCACGATTCGCCG
>DATKUC010000173.1:0-6074 GCA_035530835.1 Spirochaetia bacterium | reverse complement strand
GTGCCCGGTGCGGCAGGGCCCGCGGCGGCGTATCCTGCGACGGGTTGCGCCGCGGCCGCAGGTTCAGGTGCATGGGTACCGGCTCGCGCACGCGCGCGAGCCTGAACCGACCGAGTTGCCGCGGTGATATAATCGAGATCTTCGGCATGAAGCAGCACCGGCCGCCCGATCTGGGAGGCCCTCGCTATCACCCGGGCAAAATCGTAGTGGTTGATGTGTGTGAAGCTATCCATTCCGGATATGAAGTAGGTCTTGAATCCCACCACGTAGGGCGAAAGTTCCGCCATGTGCGTGTTGATGCATTCGTCGGCAATGTGGCCGGAGACGCCGCCGTACAGTCCGAAGTCTATGACGCTCGCCTTTCCGACGTGGCTGAATTTCTCTCTGAAATTTGATAACGAGGTAACCGGCGGAAGCGATGTGCACGGCATGTCGATGATGGTGGTTACCCCGCCGCGGGCGGCCGCCATCGAACCGTGCGTGAAATCTTCCCGTTGCTCGAAGCCGGGCGTGTCGAAGTGCACGTGAGGATCGATCGCACCGGGAAAGATCTGCATCCCATCGGCACTGACACTATCTTCGCCTGGCGCAGGCGAAAGGGAAGTTCCTATCTCAACAATGCGGCCGTCCGAAACACGGATATCGGCGCGAACGAGATCCTGCTTCCCCGGCAGGGCAAGCAGGCCATGCGCGATGATCATGATTCACCTCGTTAGGAAAGTAAGCGCCTTCTCCGGTGTCATCGGCAGATCGTAGAACCCTTCCAGTTCCGGCCGTGCGGCCTTCAGGGCATCGAGCACAGCAAAGTATCCTGCGATGGCATACATGAGAGGCGGTTCACCAATTGCTTTCGAATTGAGCACTGCCTTCGGATTCGGAACGTTGCTGAGGAATTCAATATCCATCTTCGGAACGAAGTGGACGTCAGGCACCTTATACGTCGATAGTGTGTCGGCCTGCAATCTCCCCTCGCGGTCGAACCGGAGGTCTTCGAGAACTGCCCAGCCTAGTCCCTGGACAAAACCGCCTTCAGTCTGTCCCATGTCGACAAGCAGGTCAATAGGGTCACCGGCGTCGTGCACGATGAACGCCTCGTCGATGGTGAATGTGCCGCGCAGAACGTCGGCGGTAGCCGTCAGGACCGCCGCACCGTACACGTGGTAGGCGAATGGACTGCCGTTTTCCAGTTTGTCGTCATAGAACAGGCCGGGCGTCGAGTAGAACGCATGAGCCGACAGATCCACCCGCTCCTCGTGAGCCCGCGCAACAAGCGCGTCCCAGCTCAAGCCGATGGATTCGCCGTCTCGCATCACTTCGCCGTTGCAGATATCGTAGCCGGCATGACGGCCGGCAGCCGACACTTCGTGCGCACCGGCGTGAACTGCGGCAGCAGGCGCGGCTTCGCTGCAGCCTGCGGCCACATTGAGCAATCGCTCCCTGATCTGCGCACAGGCAAGTTGAGCCGCCATGCCGTTCAAATCGGTACCGCTGCTCGCAGCTGTGGCGAACGTGTTGGCCACATTCGCAGTCCGGGTCGATTCGATGCGTACCCGTTCGACGGGAATCCCCAGGGCCCGCGCGGAGATAATCGCGATTTTTCGACCGACACCCTGTCCCATCTCAACTGCGCCGGTGTTCACGGTAACTGAACCGTCGTGATAAACGTGAACCAGTGCGCCGGTCTGGTTCATCATGAGCTTCGTGAACGAGATCCCGAAGCAGAGCGGAATCATTGCTGCTCCGCGCTTGAACTCACGGTGTTCGGTATTGAATTCGGAAATTCCCTCGCGAAGCTTCGTCCACCGGGATTTCTCAAGGACACGGTCGACGCTCTGTCCTGTCCGACACTCTTCGACCGGCATGCCGTAGTGGAAGGTGTCACCTGCAGCAAGAAGGTTCAATCGCTGGAGTTCGACCACCGGCATCCCGATCTTCTCGGCAGCCTTCGCAATCGCGCACTCGATAACGAAAATCCCCTGCGGCGCACCAAATCCGCGGAACGCGGTAAACGGCACCAGGTTGGTCCTGCACATATAACCGGTGACTCGGACATTCGGGACCGAGTACGCACTCAGTCCGTGAAACAATGTGCGCGCAAGCACGGCGGGAGAAAGATCCGCGCACCCTCCAGAGTTCTGGTAGTAATCCGCTTCGAACGCAAGTATGTGGCCGTCTGCGGCGATTCCGATCTTAAAATCAGATGAATAGGGATGCCGCTTGCCGGTGTAGGTCATGTCTTCATGTCGATTGAGGTAGAGCTTCACCGGTCGCCCGGTGATGCGAGCGCCAAGTGCAACCAGGCATCCCCATGCTGTGGCCTGATCCTCTTTGCCGCCGAAACCGCCGCCGATTCTCATAGTCTCGACCTCGACCCGATTCATCGGCACGCCGAGAATACGCGCCGACGCCTTCTGGATGCCGGTCGGCCACTGGGTGCTCGAGACTATTCGTACTCCGCCTGCCTCGGCCGGCCAGGCAATTGCGCCCTGCGTCTCGAGGTAAAGGTGCTCCTGCCCTCCCGAATCGACTCGCCCTTCTATAACATGGGCGCACCGTCCGTACGCTGCCTGGACGTCTCCCCGCTTCATGGTGCGCGGGGGCAGAATGAACTCCTTGCGCGCCGCGGCTTCCCGCGGATCGGTAACAACTTCGAGCTCTTCGGCTTCCACGCGCACCAGGGCGGCTGCGCGCCGCGCTTCACTGCGGGTGGCAGCGAGTACGAGACCGGCGGGTTCGCCGCGGAAGTGCCACTCTCCTTCGGCGAGCAGCGGTTCGTCCGCAACCGCGTTCCCGATCTGGTTGATTCCCGGAATATCTGCAGCGGTCACAAAGACGGCATGCGGAAAGGCAGCCTGAGCCTTTTCAGTTTCGATCCGGATGAGCCTCCCGTGGGCGATCGGAGTCGGAACGATTACCGCGTGAAGCAGATCCCGTGGTTCGGGAATATCATCGATATATTTCGTCTGTCCGAGGACATTGAGGATCGAGTCAGGATTCCACTTCATGGAAGAAGCTCCTCTGCGAGGGTGAGCTCGGGGAAGAAGCTCATGAGGTGTGCCCATATGAAACGCCCGAGCAGCGTTCGGCGATAGGCAGCTGTCCCCCGCACGTCGTCGATGGGCGAACACTCCTCTGCGGCAATAGCTGCAGCCTGACGGACCGCGTCCGAATCGATCTGCCTGCCACGAAGGAACTCTTCGACCTTCACCAGCCGCAGGGGAACAGGCCCCACGCCGCCGGCCGAAAGCGTAATACTGGATACAGTTCCATCCGGAGACACGACGCAGAAACTTGCTGAGTTTGCCGATGCAATATCGAGATGGGTCCGCTTGGCTACCTTTTCAAAGTTGAAACACAATCTGCCAGGGTTGGCGGGAATCGGGATCTGCAGAGTTTCAACGTATTCGCCCGCCTCGAGAGCGGTCCTGCGATAACTCAGGAAGTAGTTCTCGAGCGGGACCGAGCGCACCGACTCTGCTGCCGACGAGCAGATGCGTACCACGGTGCCGAGTGACAACAGAATGGCAGTCATGTCGCCAATCGGAGACGCATTGGTGATATTCCCGGCGAGTGTTGCACGGGTCCGTATGGGGAGAGAGGCAAATGCCCCTTCATACCGCTCGATGCCGGGGAACGTAGTGCGGATGAGTTCGCTTTCAAAAAACTGCTGAATCGACACCGACGCGCCGAGGGTGATGATATCTCTGTTCCGGGAGATAAGCCGTGCGGCGGGATTGCGGTCGGTGAAGGCAACGGCTCCGCGAGGCTGTGGATCCGGATTTCGTACGTAATAGTCGGTACCGCCGCCGATGGCAAGGCCGTCACCGTCTGGATCCGGCACTCCCGCCGAAGGCTTTCCGGCAGGAGCGGGAAGATCAATCATGAGTGCGGCGATATCTTCCGGAATCACACCGGCTCGGGAAAGCAGAGCAAGCCGCTGCGGCAGAGAGTCGGGCAGCGTTCCAAAACGCGCAATAAGTCGGTCGGCCGCGCGCTGGATTGAGCCGTAGCCGGTGCAGCGGCAAAGGTTCCCTTCGACAGCGCGAACCGCACCCTCCGGCGTGAGCGCGCCACCGGAGCCACCCGGGTCGCCATTGATGAGGTATCCAGTCAGAGAGACGATGAAACCGGGGGAGCAGAATCCGCACTGGCTTGCCCCTTCGTCGAGCATGGCCTCCATGACGGGCGTGACACCGTTTGCCCCGAGCCCTTCGATGGTGATTACGTGACGTCCGTCGAGTTCTCCAAGTGCGAGCAGGCAGGAGAGCGCAGCCTTCCAGCGAACGCCGTCGGGGGTATTCTCACCGAGCAGCACCATGCAGGCTCCGCAGTCACCTTCACGACAGCCTTCCTTGGTACCTGTCAGCCGCTGTTCGCGTCGGATCCAGTCAAGAGCGACCATTTCTTCCCGCTCGTTGAGTTCCACAAGCGAACTGTTTATACGAAAACGCAGTGCACGATCCATGGGCGACCTCAGCTGCAAAAAAATATGGTTTTCAGTATACTCTCCCGCTCCACCGTGCGCAACGGCAGCACGCACCCGGATGTTCGGCCGGGTTCACCGCCGTATTTACTAAATTCCTGCATAATTATTCGACAACGCTTGTGCCCGTAAGCTCCCGCGCAGTATAATCGCTCGCATCAACGTACGCCGAGGTTACCTCGCTGGTCCGATTCGTACAGCTCCGACGAGGTGATACGAAGCGCGTCGCAAAGGGGGAGTCTATGAGAAAAGTGAGTACTCTTGTACTGTCGCTGGCCCTGTTGTTGCTTGGAACACTGGCCTTCGGACAAAACAGCGGTACGTTCACGGTTGGTCTGCTCATGGTTGGACCTTATAACGATCATGGTTGGAGCCAGGCGAACTACGATGGCGTTCAGTATGTGGTCAACCACGTACCGGGCACAAAGATGATCTATCTGGACAAAGTTAATCCGGCCGATCGACCGGGAACAACCGCGTCGCAACTCGCCGAAAGCCTTGTGGCGAAGGGCGCGAAGCTGGTCATCTTCAGTTCAGACGATATGAGCGACGAAGCGGTGAAATTTGCAACTGCACACCCTGACGTCTTCGTAATCATGTCCTCAGGCGATCAGGTCTGGCAGAACGGAAAGAACTACAAAAACCTTCCGAACATGGTGAACGTCATGGGGCGCATGGTCTACATGAAGATGGTCGCGGGCGTTGCCGCAGCGCTCACTACCAAGACCGGGAACATTGGCTACCTTGGCCCGCTCATCAATGACGAGACCCGACGACTCGCATCATCAGTCTACCTCGGCGCGCGGTATGCATGGGTGAACTACCTTCATCGTGATCCCTCCCAGCTCCACTTCAAAGTGACCTGGATCGGTTTCTGGTTCAACATTCCCGGCGTAACGTCCGACCCGACTCAGGTTGCCGACGACTTCTATAACAGCGGATACGATGTTGTCGTTTCCGGTATCGATACGACCGAAGCAACGACCGAGGCAACGCGACTGCAAGCTCAGGGCATGAATGTCTGGGCGATCCCCTACGACTACGCAAATGCAATCAGCGAAGGACCAAGTGTCTCACTGGGAGTTCCCTACTTCAACTGGGGACCGGCTTACGCCAAGAACATCAAAGCAGCGATGGACGGCCAGTGGACCTCCCACTTCGAATGGAACGGACCCGACTGGTCGAACATCAACAACCCTGACACATCCGCCGTCGGATTCAAGAAGGGTTCGGTACTCTCATCGTCAGCATCGGCCGGAGTCGATCGATTCATCTCTGAACTGGCAAATGGCCTGAAGCTCTGGAAAGGACCGCTTGCACTCCAGGATGGAACCCCCTACCTCAGCGCGGGCCAGACGGCAACAGACCAGCAGGTCTGGTATCTGCCGCAGCTGCTTCAAGGCATGCAGGGTCAGAGCGTTTCGAAGTAATCACTGCGTCACACGTACACTGAAATGGAGGAGGGACCGCTCGGTCTCTCCTTCGGTCCAATGAGAGGGTGATGGATTGCACGTTGAGCTGCTCGATATACACAAGACCTTTGGAGCCGTACACGCAAACGACGGTATTTCGATTCGCGTCGACTCTGGCG
>DATKUC010000172.1:0-6946 GCA_035530835.1 Spirochaetia bacterium | reverse complement strand
GTCACCGGATGGCTCTTGCGTGCAGCAGGATCCGAAGCCTTCGGATTACCGGGAGCATTGATGGTGTCGGTATTCGAGATAGTCGACTGATCGAGGATCGGCACAATGCTGCCGGTCGCAAGGACCTGTTCGTTATCCGACCAGATGACTACGCCGAAGCCGATAGCGCGCGATCCGCAACTTGCGAGAAGCATTGAGAGAGCTATCGCACCAAGGGCCGCTGATATGAATTTTCTCACGGTGATGTTGTGCTTTATCATGGATGTCCAACCTATATCACCATATTAGCAATGGTTCGTCAATAATTGGTCAGTTGTGACCATAGATGATGAGGATTCGGCCCTGGACGAGCAGCGAGCGGTTATTTTCAGTTGAGAGCAGCGTGTTCGCATCCTTCTCCGAGATGATGAGGTCAGTCGGCGTTTCACCGAAGAACTCGGTTGCGACGATACGGAGCGGAGAGAGGCCGATGCGGCCGATGTAGGGGGTTTCGCTGAATCCGGTGGTGTAGGCCGCGGCTCCCCACTTTTTCAGATAGGATGGATCCATTCTGAGCTTTCCGACAATCTGCCGCATGTTCGAGTCGTACACAGTCGGGAACAGGCAGGGAACCAGATCGGCAGTCTGACCTGTGCCATGCAGCGGAAGCTTGCCGCGTGCATATATCACCACTCCGGTAAACTTGTTGGTCGGCACCCACTGGAGCGTAGAATCAAGCGGGGAGGGCTGTGTGTGATGTACCAGCAGCGATGCGATTGCCGGATAGAATGGAAGCGCATACGGAATTGTTATCGTTCGCAAATCCGACGAATAGATCGGGAAGCCCTCCCGCACATCAGGCGATAATGACTGAAATGTCCGATACAGCTCGGGTGCCGACTGCACAAGATCTGCCACCGTGTGCAGTGAATCGACCTGAAGCGGCAGCAGAGCCCGGCCAATTTCATCCGGAAGCGCCTGCTTCATCGCCACCTCTGCCGAAAAACCGGCTGCCGGCAGATTCCTCCCGCTTTCCGGGAGCATGCGGGACAGGTCGATGGAAATCTCTCCCTTCTCCCAGTCAATGCTCGATGCGAAGTGTACCGCGGCAGAAGTGCCGAAGGAATCGGGGCTGTTCTGGCCAAAGAGCGGGGACGTGATCAGGCAACAGACTGCAAAACTGAGAACGAGTACACCCCATAGGCCGGGTGAGTCACTCTTGAACATTCGGTATTGCGATCTGTCCTGAATCACTGTTGTCCTCTCCTTAATTTACGGCACCGTGCGCCGGAACTTTGAGGATCCTTCCGATGGAGAGGATAGAGTTGAACGAGATCCCGTTGGCAGCAGCGAGTTCTTCCGGTTTCACGTGGTACCGTTGCGCGATATTCCAGAGTGTATCCCCATGCTTCACCGCATAGGTGGAATCAAACGACGTGGTTGATGGTTCACTCTTCAGTTGCTGCGCCCGCTCGGCAGCTTCAACGGTTGCGGGGTCTGGTGCTCCGTCGATGATCGGAATGACGATCCGTGCTCCTATCCGAAGCATCTGCGGACTCATGTCCGGATTGAATCTGCGCAGCAGATCCATCGGCACGTCGAATCTATGGCTGATGTTCCAGTAGGTGTCCCCTGAGAGTACCACGTGATTATAGACCCGCACCAGACTCAGGCTGCTCTGCTTGATTGCCGCGAGTGCCGATTGTTCGTATCGGACGGGCACTTTCAGATAGTGTCCACCCGGCGGCGTGATTCCGTAATTGAGCTCGGCGTTGCCAATCTGCAGCACCGAAAGCGGTATCCCTGCGTGTGCCGAGAGTACGCGAAGGTCGACGGGGCGTTCAACGGGTATTCGAACCCAGCGATAGGGAGGGTCCCAGTCCAGATCGAGTCCATACCGCCCCGGATAACTTCCAATTGCAGCAACTGCGAGAAACTTCGGTACGTACGCGGCAGTCTCGGGCGGAAGATAGCCGTCCGCCTCAAGTTGCCAGAAATCATGGATTCCGGTTCTCTGCACTAGATTCTGAATGAAGCCGAGACCGGCATTGTAGGCTGCCACCGCGAGGAGCCAGTTGTTGAGCGTGCTGTAGTTGTAGGAGAGTTTGTGGATTGCCGCATCGGTGGATTTCCAGAAGTCGCGTCGTTCGTCGACCCACTCGCTGATGGTCATCCAGTTGCCCACCGAGTTCTCCATGAACTGCCACATTCCGACAGCACCGGAACGGGAAACCGCGTGTACGACAAACGTCGATTCAACGAGAGCGAGGAAGTAGAGCTCAGGCGGAAGATGTGCCGCCGCGAGTTTTTCCTCGATGAAATCGCGAAATGGTGCGCCGCGTTCAAGCGCCCGTTGAAGCCAGCTTCGACCTGCCGCTGTCTGGTACCAGGCAAGGTAGCGGGCAAGCACCGGATTGAGCGGTATGTCCAGACTGTAGGCGGCCGGCCCCTCCTGTGTCTGGGCCGACGGCAACGGCTTTGCATTTCCAAAGAGCGAGAGATCCGAGTCGGGCGCCCACACGTCGGTCTGCCGGGTCCGTCGAACGCTGCGATCGTCAAAGGCTGTCGCTGCCGAAGGTCGGAGTTGCGGCAGCACCCGCTGGGCTGCAGACGCTGCGACATGCGCCGCCACGGGAACCGCATCGACGTTTTCCGCGTGGACTGAGGCTGCGCAGACGGCAAAAAGCATCAACATTCCCCAAAGGAGTCGTGCCGTCCGCATCGTCTCTATACTCGTTCTCCGAAATATATCCCTGCCCATTCCCATCTTCCGTTAATCTGAGGATCGGCAGGAAAGTTGATTTTGCGGAAGTAAAGATACCAGGTCGGAATCCGGAGCGACCATCCGGTCGTCCTGAGGTACGCCTCGGTGGAGTCAGGGGCAAGTTCAACGTGGCCTGCAATGCGCACGCTGGGAGAGAGGAACGCGTCTATCGGGAAATCCGCCTGATTGTCGTAGGCGGTAGTCTCCTGATCCCAGGATGCGGCAAAGAAGTTGACCTTCGCCTTGTAGTGCAGAAGTTCGGCATGATTATCGTTATAGATCGCCCTCTCGATGACTGCAACGAGGGACTTGAGCGTCGGCATTGTCCAGTTCTTGCTTGAATCGTAGAACGCGACACGCGCAGTGATCGTCCTTCGTGCGTTCGGGAAGCCGGGTATCTGCGTCTCCGGGTACTTCAGAAACTGCTTGTACGCCTGGAACGCCTGATCCCACTGGCCCAACTCGGAATATGTCCTGGCGAGGTAGAAGTAGGTGGACCCGAGATCGATTCTGTTGCTGAACCGTGAGATGAGCTCCTTGTAGTAGCCGAGTCTGAGCGCCGGGTTCTTCGTGATTTTTGCGAGCTGATTGAGCGCCACGAACTGAATTGAGGTTCCCTCTACGACAAGATCCGGATAGTTGCGCACGATGCGCTCGTAGTAGTGGGTTGCAAACGGAATGGCTCCCATCGCTTTGTAGTTCTGCGCCACCATGAACAGGTAGTAGGCGTCATAGGCGTCGTGACGATTGCGCTCCACATAGGTGGTGAGGAACATGTTCATCCTGTCGTCATGCCCGGCTTCGGACAGGAGATTTGCTATCTGTTCGACCAGAAAGACTCGATCCTCCCCCGGCCGTGCAGTATGTGCGAGCAGGTCAAACAGAGTCGAGAGCTCCTGCTTCTGGGCCGGATTCCCGACAATGTAGTACTGAACAGCACTCTGACATCCGGCGAGTGCCGTGGTCACTGCCACAACTGCGAGTGCGAATGTTAGCCGCCTGACCAATCCTGATCGATTTTGATGAATGTGTGCACCGCCCGTTGCCTGAGAATCGTTCATTTCCTGGCCCGAGTATAGCTTCAGCAAATATGCATGACAATAAACCGGCCGTACTATTCGTTGCTTGTCGACCCTGTGGTGCGCATGATATCATCTGCACAGATAGCTTATGCCGGAAAGACCACCACGATTCCCCAACAAGTTGCTCATTTTTGGATTTCTATTCCTGATTCTCGGACTGGTAATGCTTCTGAGAAGTCTCGGCTACATTCCTCAGTTCCGGGCCCTCTGGCCGCTCCTGTTCCTTCTGACCGGAATGACTTTCCTGCACGTCACGCTCGTTCTCAAACGCGGACCCGAGTCCTATGTCTTTATTGGCATGTTCTTTGCCCTCGGTGGCCTCTTTCTGCTGCTCATGAACACCGTGCTCACGACCGTCGGAGTCGAGCACATCTGGCCGGTGTTCATGACGATCGTCGGACTCTCACTTGGCGCATTCGGCCTGCGGAAACGGGGATATGCGCGGCTTTCACTGGTGATTCCCGCGCTTACCATTATTCTTCTCTCCTTCGTGTTCCTGCCGTTCAGTCTCGGTCTGGTTCAGCAGTCTTTTCGCAGCTTCGTAGGCCAGTGGTGGCCCACACTGTTTGTTCTACTCGGCCTGGCTTTGCTCATAGTTCACGCGAGCAGGCGGAACCGCGGCTGAAATTGTTGTTCGACGCGGGTGCCGGTGCTCGGTCACTGCTTGACAAAACGGATAAGTCTGATAGACTTTTAGTGAACCGAAACAGTTTTATATGAATGACGCGAGCGGACGTACGACCGCTGAAATCTCCGAGTACGCGTACCGGAAATTTCACAATCCGGGATACATTTCGCCTGATCCGCTCGAGCTGGTGTATCAGATCGCCGAACCGCTCGAACGGGAGTTGGCCGCATTCATTGCATCGTCGTTCGCACTCGGTCGGGTTCAGTCGATACTGACGTGTGTCAGGTCGGTTTTTGAACGACTGCGGTTGAGTTCCGGATCGCTGCGGGCCGCGCTTCTCGAGCTCTCATTCTCCGACCTGCAGGATCTGTTTTATGACTTCGTATATCGGTTCTTCGGACAGGATGAGGTCGCATCGTTCCTCGATGCCGTGGGTTCGGTGCTCAGGCAGAGTGGCACACTCGAGGCAGAGTTTGCGCGCGGAATTGCGGAGAGTGATATGACGTCCCTTCCGGCACTCGCCAGATTCAGCCGGGTTCTGACGGACCGGGCGCAGCTTCCGTTCGGAATCCTCGTCTCCGACCCAACGAAGGGTGCGAGCAAACGGCTTCACCTGTTTCTGCGATGGATGGTCAGGCATGACGATGTGGATCCGGGCGGATGGAGCTGCCTGACGCCGGAGAAACTGATTGTACCGATGGATACTCATATGCTGCGGATCAGTCGCGCGCTCGGCCTTACCCGGCGAAAGACCGCCGACCTGAGGGCAGCAATTGAGGTGACTGAAGCGTTTCGTGCTATCCGGCCTGATGATCCGGTGCGCTACGATTTCAGCCTGACCCGCTACGGAATCCACCCCGAGGGCCGAAAACTGGATTCCTTTTTCTGAATCTGTGATTCGAACGTTCCGGCGCCAAACCCAGGATACCGGAACGGCGAATGAGATGCATGCGCCGCATGGCGTTGTGCAAGACCACCACAAGGAGACTCTCGATGAAAAGCATAAAGGGTACCCGGACAGAGCGGAACCTGTTGACGGCTTTTGCCGGTGAATCTCAGGCTCGCAATCGTTATACCTACTTTGCGGAAAAAGCCACTGAAGAGGGCTTCATGCAGATTGCGAAGATATTCGAAGAGACCGCGGGACAGGAGCGTGAACACGCGGAACGGTTCTTCTCATTTCTCGAAGGCGGAGACGTTGAAATAACGGCCGCATATCCGGCCGGAGAGGTCAAGAGCACAGCGGAAAATCTCAAGCACGCGGCGACCGGCGAACACATGGAGTGGACATCGATCTACAAAGAGTTCGCGGAGGTTGCGCAGAGTGAGGGGTTCCCGCAGGTAGCTGCAGTGTTCAACTCGGTGAGCGTTGCGGAGCGTCAGCACGAAAAACGATACAACAAGCTGCGGGAGAATGTCCTCAACGATGAGGTGTTCAAAAAGAAGCAGAAAGTTCTGTGGGCATGCATGAACTGCGGATACATCTACGAGGGAGAAGAGGCGCCCAAGAAGTGCCCGGCGTGCGGCTATCCGCAGGCTTACTACGAGCTCGTTTCGGAAAACTGGTAAATAGCGCGTACGAATGGCTGGTGCCTTAACAGGCTATTCGGAATGTGATACATTTTCGGCAACAATCACTTGATTTTTCAAGGACCACAGCAGTACAGAGGAGAGACTGATGCAGAAGTACGTTTGTGATGTGTGCGGCTACATCTACGACCCTGAAGAGGGAGACCCGGACGGCGGAATCGAGCCCGGTACATCGTTCGACAAGCTTCCCGAAGATTGGGTCTGCCCGATGTGTGGTGCCGCGAAAGAAGATTTCTCTCCTGAAGAGTAAGTCTGAAACGTCCGGTACAACAAGCAGCAAGTAGATAGAATGCTCGTGAAGGGCCGCCGGCACCGCCGTGCGGCCTTTCTTATCATGTCAGCCGAGCATTGCCGCCTGGCGTTTGTAGTGATCTTCAAGAACGAGGCAGGTCATCGCCTCGACAACCGGTACAACACGCGGACAGATGCACGCGTCGTGCCGGCCTTCGGTCCTGATGGTTCGCGATGAACCGGCAAGGTCAATAGTACGCTGCTCTTTTGCGATTGAGGACACCGGCTTCACTGCGATGCGGAAGACTATCTGGTTTCCGTTGCTGATTCCTCCGATGATGCCGCCGGCGTTGTTCGTGACATAGCCGTTTTCGTCCATGGAATCGTTGTGTTCGCTTCCGCGCATGTCAGCTGCACGGAATCCCGTGCCGAACTCGATTCCCTTCACCGCACCGATCGACAGCATCGCGTGCGCAATTTCCGCATCCAGTTTGTCGAATACCGGTTCTCCGAGTCCCGCCGGTACTCCGTTCACGCGGCACTCGATGATTCCGCCGGCCGAATCGTTGTCATCCTTGATGCGCGTGATCCGTTCCATCATCTTTTCAGCAGCAACCGGATCGGCGGCGCGCAATGGGTTCTTCTCGATCACGGTGGGGTCAAACGTTTCGC
>DATKUC010000171.1:0-7623 GCA_035530835.1 Spirochaetia bacterium | reverse complement strand
TCAACTATCGATTCACCCGTAAACGGCATAGGTATAGATGCGACAAACTCTTTTTGTTCCATATCCCTCGTCCCCTAGTATTTCAGAAGTTCCGTGATTTTTTCTTTGATTGTGGCGCTGTTCGGGCGATAGAAGCTTTCGAGTTCGGGCGCAAAGGGCACCGGTGTGTCAGGAGGCGTAATGAGAGTGGGCGGTGCGTCAAGATCGAAGAAGTTGCGTTCCGCGATTCCCGATACAATTGTCGCGCCGAGGCTGCCGGTCCGCCAGGCTTCATGTACGACGAGCAGCCGATGAGTCTTTTTGACTGACTCGGTGAGCGTTTCCCAGTCAAACGGTTTCAGCACGCGCGGATCGATCACTTCGATGGTCACATCCTGCTCGGCTTCAATCTGGGTCACCGCGGCAAGGCACTCGTGCATGAGCGCGCCGTAGGAGAGAATTGTAAGGTTCTCCCCCGGTTTGCGCACCTTTGCCTTTTCGAGCCGCTCGATGTGTCCGTCGAAATGAATATCACCGCGCAGGCGTCGATACAGAAACTTGCTTTCGAAGAACATCACCGGATTGTCATCGTAGATTGATGCAAGCAGCAACTGCAGGAAGTCATCGAGGAAGGTCGGGTAGACAATTTTCAGCCCCGGGAAGGTGCCGAACATGCCTTCCAGATCTTCCGAATGGAACGGCCCGTAGCTCAAACCGCCACCGGTCGGCATCCGGATGGTGAGCGGAAGGCCCTGTTCAGTCCGGAAATAGAATGTTCCGGCATTGACCCCAATCTGCGTTGTGGCGTCCGTCGAAAAGTCGGAGAACTGCATCTCGATTACCGGTCGAAGTCCCATCTCAGCCGCTCCTATTGCAAACCCGGTGAACCCGGATTCCGCCAGCGGCATGTCGAGAACCCGCTTTCGACCATGTTTTGCGAACAAGCCTTTGGTTGCCTTGAACGGACCACCGTACTCTCCGATGTCCTCGCCGAGGAGGAAGACTGAAGGATCGTTCTCGATGGCGAGGTCAAGGGCCGCAGTTATCGCCTGAACCGGCGTTACATCCTTCAGGTCAAGTGCCGGTAATGGTTTCCTTCTTTCCGGATACGACGGGCAGTATGCTGCCCAGTTTGCTGTGGCCGGCTGCACCTTCGGCTGGCGGATCGCGCGGTTCGCCTCTTCTGACACGTGATCAGTCCACTCTTTTTCGAGCGCTGCAACTTCGCTTTCAGTTGCGGTCTTTGTGGTAAGCAGATAGTGCCGCATCACCTGAATCGGGTCCTCGACCCGCCACTTGTCCAGATCGCTCTGCGGAACGTAGTCGGCAGTGTCATATGCCGCATGTCCAACAAGACGGTAGGTAACCGTTTCCAGCAGGTAGGGCTTCGGATCGGTCCGCATCTCGTCGATTATCTCTTTTACCGTTTCATACACTTCAACCGCGTTCGTTGCCTTGATCCTGTTTCCCCTGATGCCGTAGCCAACTGCCCTGCTCGAAAGATCGTCACACGCAAACTGGTTCTTTGTCGGGGTGGAATAGGCCCATTGATTGTTTTCAATCATGAAAAGGACCGGTATCTTCAGCACTGAGGCGATATTCAGCGCTTCATGAAAATCACCTGTGCTCGTTCCGCCGTCACCGATGACCGCAACGCCAACGGCCGGTATTCCCTGTTGCCGTCGGGCGTAGACCGCACCGGTAACGTTCGGCAGCATCACACCCAGATGGCTTACCATCGGGAGGAGGCCCTTCGACGGCACGCCATGATGAACATTGCCGTCTTTTCCACCGGTCGAACTGTGGTCGTTTGCCAGGTAGTGGCTGAACATGTGAAACACCGAGATACCCCAGACGAGGTATCCTGCGAAGTCCCGCTGCATGAAGTTGCAGACGTCAGTTTCCGGATTGAGCGCCGTGGTGACCCCAACTATCGCCCCTTCGTTTCCCTCTCCGGACGTTACGGTTCCCCGAACGAGACTCTCCCGGTACAGCTCCATTAAACGATCTTCGCTTTTTCGGGCAGTGAACATATTCTTGTACATTCGAAGCGGTATCTCGTTACCGATATTCATTGCGGCTCCTCACATCTGGTGTATTTGGTGGCTGTTCCGTTATATGTTGCACGGGACGTGTTGTCGGATTGGACGCGCATAACCCTTAGGATACCATATAAATGGCGCTCCCGTCGCCGTCTTCTCCGTTCATCCACAGCACCTACGACGGACAAATGGCGGGGAAGGTTGCAGGCAGTTTGCAGGAATTTGACCGCCTGTTGAACCCGAGACGGCTCCAGAATCAACTGCCGCTCGGCCCGTTCGGCGACCCATACCCGAAGATTTCGAATGAGATCTTCGGGTTGACCGAATCACTGGTAGTGACCGTGACTGTTGCCGAGTAGGCACCGACGCCAGGTGGCGTGAACACGAGATCAAAGTTCGTGCTGCTCTGCCTCTGGACTATCGAATCGGGTACTCTGCTCACCGAGAACGCCGCGGCGTCGCCGCCGGAGATGACCACGGCGTTCTTCTGCGGCAGGTCGATGGGAGCCTGTCCGCGGTTGAACAGGGTGAACTCGAGCGCCTGACTGCTCGTGCCGGAAATAGTATCCGGGAACGAGATCATGTCGATTGGATAGACAACCCTGCTTCCAACCAGTATCTGAACCGAGGGACCGGATTGCGCCCAGAGAGGCGCCGCAATGAAAATCAGTAATCCTATCGCAACGAGCTCACCTGCCCTGTGTGCGCGATTCCGGGCAACTTTCCTATCGAATGGCATGATTTTCCGATTATACACACTTTGGCCGAGCGTTTCACCTGTCGAATACTCAAGGAATTTCCACTTCTTCACGTTTTATGCCGACTTCACCGCTTCTTCATCTTCCGTGCGTAACCTGATGATGACAATAAGCGTCGGACGAGAATCCGAAGCATCAATCACCTTTGGAGGTATGTCATGAAACAGAAAACACGGAAGATAACGCTTGCAGTGGTGCTCGCCGCGGGAATCGGCGTGGGAGTCTTCTCGCAGCTGCTGAGGCCGGTACAGAGCGCGATGCAGGCGGCGAACAACCAGAAAATGACGCCGCGGACAACAACATCCGGCGTCACTGTCGCAGGGGCAAAACCGCAGAACAGCAGCGGCTCGAACGCCGTTTCGGCGGCACTTTCCGCCTCGTCAGCCACATCGGGCAACAGCAACTCTCAGGCAGTCGCATCGGCAACAAAAGTGTCGTACGGATTGACAGACGGTACCTATGTCGGTGCACGCGAATATGCATATTACGGGTATGTCAGGGTGCAGGCAGTAGTTCAGAATGGCCAGCTCAGCAACGTGCAGGTGCTCGAGCATCCGAATGATAACGGCACTTCGCGCTACATCAACAGCATCGCGATGCCCTATCTCGTACAGGAAGCGGTTCAGGCAAAGAGCACCAACATCAGCCTGATCTCAGGCGCAACACTCAGCAGCCAGGCGTTCCTACAGTCCCTGAGCTCGGCACTCACCAAAGCCGGGGCGTAATCAAAAAAAAGCCGCCTGCGTGGACAGGCGGCTTGTCGGACGGGAGCTCGTTTACTTCACTGAGCCAAGAAGTCCCTGCACGAACTGGCGTTGCATTGCGAGGAACATGATGAGTATGGGGAACGTCGATATACAGACGACCACCATGACGGCACCGTACTGTATCGTATAGTCGCGCATCATTGAGAAGAGCGCGATCGGAAGCGTCTTCTGCACGTTGTTCAGAATGATCATGAGCGGCCACAGGTAACTGTTCCACTGCGCGAGGAAGATATATATGCTCGCGGAAGTAAACGTTGCCTTCATGGACGGTACGACGAGCGTAAAGAAGATGCGGAACTCATGCGCACCGTCAACGCGTCCTGCCTCCATGATCTCCGTCGGGAACATCTTGAAGTTCTGGCGAAGGAAGAAAATGATGAACACCGACATGACCGACGGCAGGATGATCGCAAGGTGCGTGTTGAGCAGTCGAAATGTTGCGATTAACCGGAACAACGGAATAACGATTGCAATCTGCGGCAATATCAGTGCGAGCAGCATGACAGCAAACACCCGTTCACGCGCCTTCGACCGGTACTTCTCGAAGCCGAATGCGGCGAACCCGTTGACCAGAATACCGAAAATGACGGTAAATGCGGCGATCTTCAGCGAGTTGAGAAAGAATCGCAAAACATTGTAGGTTCCTGAAACGTACTTCCAGTTCTGGCTGAACTGGTTACCCGGCTTAAGGACACCTGCGACGACGTCGTTCGGATTCTGTGTAGAGCCAATCAGCATCCAGAAGAACGGAAAGATACTTGCGGCGGCACCTATCACGAGCAGAATCCACAGGAAGACGCGGGAAACGCTTATCTTTCGTTCTACCATCATGATCTCTCCCTCAGGAACCTGATCTGCAGGAATGCGAGCAGACCCGATATGAGCACCATGACGTAGGAGAGTGCCGATGCGTAGCCGAAGTCGGAGTTCAGGACAAACGCCTGACGATAGATGTAGAGAGCTACAGTCATAGTGGCGTTCGCCGGCCCTCCTTCCCAGGTCAGCACGTTCGGTTCGTCGAATAGTTGCATGGTACCGTTTGTTGATGTCACAGCGGAAAAGAGTATGACCGGCACGAGCAGCGGGATCGTAATATTGAAGAACTGGCGCAATCTGCTCGCGCCATCCACCTCCGCCGCTTCGTAGATCTGTGTATCGATGTTCTGTAAGCCAACCAGAAAGAACACCATGTTGTATCCGGTCCAGCGCCAGGTGAGCGCAAGCACTATGGTGATCTTTGCCCAGAATGGATCATTCAGCCAGCCAATTGGCTGTGTGATCAGGTGCATGTTCATCATGAATGAGTTCAGGAGACCGTTGGTCTGCAGGATAATGCGAAAGAGAACCGAATATGCGACCAGAGAGGTTACCGCGGGGAGGAAGAAGAACGTGCGAAACGTGCCCCGGAAACGATGGATTCCCTGGTTCAGAATTACGGCGAGAATAAGTGCAAGGAAGATCATGAGCGGCATCTGGATGGCCATGAACAGGAAATTGTGTCCAAGTGCCTGCCAGAACAGACCGTCCCGGAACATCCGTGCAAAGTTACCGAGCCCGATGAACTTGTGTGAATAGCCCTGCCACTTCTGCGTAACGAGGTACAGCGATGAAAGGATGGGGTATGCAAGCAGACCGACATACAACAGCAAAGCCGGAGCGACGTATATCCAGCCAACGTTGTTGATGTATCGGTAGTAGGAACCCTTCTTGTCCATGAGGCGCTCCTTGAAGCATTGAATTGGTATGCACAGAAGTGCAGAAGCCACCGGAGAGGCTCGTGAGCCTCATCCGGTGACCATCAGTCAGACTGAAGGGGTCAGTTTCCGGTAACCTGGTTGTACGCCTGGGTCGCACCGGCGATAGTCTGTTCGACTGTAGTGTACTTGCCGGCAAACATCTGCTGGATTGCGTCACGAACCGAATTGACCATTGCCGGGTAACCCGGGGTGTAGTTGAGTGTCGGTACCTGGGACATCCACTTTGCAAAGGATTCGTAGACCGGCTGGCTCTGGTAGAAATAGCTGTCCGGCGCGGTGTAGTTTGAACCGTTCCGGCTCGGCAGGAAGGTACCCATAGCTCCGGCGCCCTTGAGAATGGTGTTGTAGAACTCATTGACTGCCGGGGTGTTGGTTGCCCAGGTCTGCTTCAGGAAGTCAACCGCAGTGGCCTTGTTCTTGCTGGAGGAGAAGACGTACCAGCTTGATCCACCGTTGTTGCTGGCGTTCCGCGCGCCATCGATTCCAACCATTGACGGAGTCGGTACGACCATCCATTTCCCCGCATTCTCAGGCTTTGTCTTCAGAGTTCCGATGATCCAGAGTGCCTGGACGAAGCCTGATGCGTCGCCGTTGTTGAATGCCGCGATCCAGTTGTTCCAGCCTTCGGCCTTGTAGAGGAGGCCTTCATCATTCATCTGCTTGATGTAGGTGAGCGCCTGCTTCACTGCCGGTGTGTTCAGATCAAGTGAACCATCAGCCTTGAAGAGCTGCGTACCGGTGGACTGTACCATGATGCGGAACAGGTCGATGTTGGTTGTATCGACGGCAAACATCGGTTTGCCACCCTTCGCCTTAACCGTCTCTGCAAGTTTGATCACTTCGGGCCAGGTCATGTCTTTCTGGTAGTCGGCAGGATTCAGGCCGATCGCCTTCAGCATGTCCGCGCGGAGCCACAGACCGGTTGATCCGGTGTCGAACGGGATACCGTAGACCTTGTTTCCGTCGGTCATCGGTCCGACCTTGTACTGGGCGAACTGGCTATAGTCAACGCCGGCTGCCTTCAGATCCACGAAAGCTCCCGGATAGTTCTTGACAAAGCGCTCGATCTGGAAGTCCTGGAAAAGGGCGATGTCCGGAAGACCCTGGCCACCGGCCTGCAGACCTGCTTCAATCTTGCTCTCTATTCCGGTCGGGATATCGACATTGTCGATAGTGACATTCGGGTGAATCTTCGCGTAGACGGCCGCAGCCTCTTTGATTGCATATCCGTTGAAGTTCGGATCCCAGTCCCAAACGGTAATTGTCGTGGGGGCATTGCTCATCGCCGCGCTGCCTGCGGCTTCTTTTTTGCCGTTGGCGAACGCATTGCCTACTAATATTGCTGTTACGAATAGTATCACCAGGAAACGTTTCATGGTGGCCTCCTTAATCAATTTCCAAGTATAGGGGCGTTTTTTTGTGCCGTCAAGCAAACGTTTTCTTTTTGCCGGAGAGCAGGCAGGAATGGCTCAAATACATATGCAATAGGAAATTGGTGTGCGTGGAGATATGAAGGGCGGGAAGCCGGCCGCAGGCATTGCGCCTGCGGCTGATTTGTAGAGAGTGTTCAGTTCATCATCATGTTGGCGTTCAGGTGGACCATGATCCAGATCGAACCGCCGACAAGGATACCAAGCAGGATAACCGTGTAAACGAATGCGACGAGATTCCATCGCTGCTCGGAGGAGGTGTTCATGTGGAGAAAGAACACCAGATGTACGAGTATCTGAATGACTGCGAAGATCACGATGGTAACGACAATTGCCACGTGCGACATGTGTGAGGTCATGACGATCGCAAACGGTATGACAGTCAGGATAATCGACAGCACGAAACCCCAGATGTAGGACTTCGCGGTGCCGTGGCCCGCACCTGCCACGTGACCGAGCGTATGGCTGCCCGGCGTCCCGTGACCGGCGCTCTGTTCGATGTGTCCGTTGCTCATTTACATCGCCCCCATGAGGTATACAAAGGTGAACACGCAGATCCAGACGATGTCCAGGAAGTGCCAGAAGAGGCTCAAAGTCATCATCCGCGTGCTGTTTGTCACAGTCAGGCCCTTCTTCAGGATCTGCGACATGAGTACGATCATCCACAGAAGACCGGTGCTCACGTGAAGACCGTGGGTACTGACCAGCGTGAAGAATGCTGAAAGAAACGCGCTGCGTGTTGGTCCGTTGCCTTCGAGGATAAGATTGCGAAACTCGGTTATCTCAAGCCCGACGAACGAGGCGCCAAGTACGAAGGTCAATCCGAGCCAGGCGATTACCAGATTCCGGCTGCCCCGGTGCATGGCGAGCATCGCCATACCGTAGGTAAA
>DATKUC010000170.1:0-4447 GCA_035530835.1 Spirochaetia bacterium | reverse complement strand
CCGGCAGGTATGGGGCTTTGATCGTGACAAGCTTGCCTCGGATCTGTATCACGCGGACTATTCTCTGCTCAAGAGCACTGATTTTGCGAAAGTCAGCCCATCCGACATTCTGAAACTTGGCGACGGTGCCCCGTACTACGTAGGTCTTATCTTCGAGAAGCTCAAGATGGATGAGAATGCGGTTACCATGTTTCGGCTTGCTTTCGACAGGAGCCCCGAACCGTGGAGGATGGAAGCGGGCTACTCTCTCATTCGCGAATACCTTGACCTGCAGCAGTATGAAAAAGCGATTGCTTTCGGACGAAATCTGATCGGTCGATATCCCCATTCGGCCGATTTCGCGGTTCTCTACGCGCAGGCGCTCTATCGTGGGCAGAACGACAGTGGCACTCTTGAACAAATTGCCCGCGTTGCAGGCACGCTCGACTCCGCTACATTCAGGTACCCGTACGTCGGCTCCCTCGTCGCGGACGGGCACCTGCAGTTGTGGCGCACCGCATCTTCCATACGGACAGACGTGAAGGGCTGGAAGGATCTGGTTCTATCGCTGTTCACCGATTATCCGGCTTCCGACGTACACTCCCGGCTCTACCTGTTTCTGGCGTATCGCAAGCTGATCGACACGACGTTCGACCCCGAGCAGCGAATGCTGATCGATGCAAAATTCGACCTGGCAACCCATAACGTGCGCAAGGCGCAGGGTGAGTTCGCCGCCCTCACCGATGCCGTACTGAAAGAGAATGCCGATGGGAAAACATCGCACATCGGCCTGCTCACGCCGACAACCCTCGAGGATGCCGGGGCGAGCTACTCTCTCATGGGACTGCTCTCGGTCGGAGCGCAGCAGATGCAGCGGCTTTCGCACATTCTCACCGGAACCGATCGGACAGTTGCGCTCGATATCGCCGGGCGACTCTTTCTCCGCGCAGACAAGTACCGTGAGGCGGTAGCTGCACTGAGCCCGGCGTTTGCGGAGGCTTCGGCCGCAGGGGCCGCCTGGTACACGCCGATGCGTAAAGACCGCATCCTCTGGTATCTGCTCAGCGGCCTGATAGACGCCGACCGTTCGAAGGCGGCAGACTACCTCGCGACCTATCTGCCGCGAATGAACGACTACGAGTACTTTTCCGATCTTGAGCAGGAGCTGCTTGCGCACCTATCGGAAAGCCATGACTGGAGCACCATAGCGCGGGTGTACGCGGTGCTCAAACAGGGAGGCGATCCGGGAACCGCTGCTGCATTCGCTGTTGTTCTTGCTGAAGCTATCGATAAGGGTCTTTACGTTCCACCGGAGGCAGGAATCGAGCAGGCAGGTGTTTCGGTGCCGGTGGATATCAATTCACTACTCACCGAAGCGGCGAACCAGAAGTACGACCTCTACAGCCGCTTTCTGGCGTCGGCCGCCCTCGACGGACTAAACAAACAGATTCCCGATGAACAGGTGATGATGTTCGACCAGCCCGGGCCGGGTACTACTGTGCCGACCGATCCGCTGCCGGCAACGGGCGGGGAGGTGCAGCTGAGCGGCGACGACAGGCTGGTCCGCGGATACTTCGAATACGGACTGCTCGGCGACGCCTACGTCCGTATCGATCAGTTGTGGCCCGATCTCTCCCGATTTACGCTTCGACTTGCTGCTCACGAGTTCTCCGACTCGGGCAAGGTGACCGATTCGATGCGAACGATGGACCTCGCACGCAACCGAACTGATTTCCTTCTCAGCGCGAGCACTGCCCAACTGCTCTATCCTCAGGCCTATGCGAAGCAGATGGATGGAGTGATCGAAAAGCAGAAGTTGAGTCGTTTTCTGTTCTACGCGCTCGTGCGCGAGGAGAGCTATTTTTCAGCCGATGTCGCCTCTCATGCGGGTGCAATCGGCCTCTCGCAGCTCATGCCCCAGACGGCTGCCGACGTTGCCCGCCGAATGGGAATCGGCACCCCGGATCTGACCAATCCGGAGACAAACCTGGATATCGGCGCCTGGTATCTGCACAACCTGATTCAGAACTTTCACGATCCGGTGCTCGCGCTTGCTGCATACAACGGCGGATTCGGACGGGTGCGGTTGTGGCAGAGGATGTACAATCAGCCATCCACTGTTCTGTTCCATGAATCGATACCCCTGCCGGAAACTCGCATGTACATCCGCAAGATACTTGTGTCGGCAGTCTATTACGGCCACCTCTACCAGAAACTCTCCCTGCCGGAAGTGGTGAAGAGCATGTTCCCCGATTTTATGGATCGCAGCATCTCAAAGGCGAATCGCTGAGGGTGCAGTCTTTAGCAAGGTTCGATCCGCACCGATAATGGGGGTGAAAGGAGTTTCCCCATTGTCGCCAGATCGAAGTTCATCGTACATCCTTGGAAGTGTTCTCCTTCTTCTCGGAACTCTGATTCTCTTTTCGTGCCTTGTGGCATTTATCGGCGTTCCCTCCAACGATTTCCTGCTTCTGCTGCTTTCGGCTCCGGGCACATTCTTCCTGGGAGCATTCCAGCTTGCAGCTCTCTATATTCCCGCGTATCTCATGCTGTCGGCGGGTCTTGTCATGCGCAAGACCTTCAGCAGGAACGGATTCATCATCCTCAACCTCGGCGCACTTCCGTTCTTCACGCTTGCGCTGTTATTCCAGCTCCTGACGCGCTCGGCAAATGCGAGCGGTCAGCTAATTGCTGCAATAAGCCGCAGTCTCACTCCGGCAGGCGGGGTTGTTCTCTGCATCATACTCCTGGTTGCCGAGACGATGCTGATAGCAGGCGTTACCGGTGGTCGTATTGCGGCGAAACCTCAGCGCGAAGCGGAGCGGAGAAAGCGCTACGAGCCCGAGTTTGACTTTGATTCCCGTGAACACGAAGCCCGTGGTCCCGAGGCGATCCGCGCAATAGCGCTTATCACCGCCGAGCCGCCGACCGAGCCGCGGGACGAAGTCGCCGAAGTTGAGGAACTCGAGGGGGCTGAGGATTTCCTGCCGGAGATCGAAGATACCAGTGTGGCCGATTTCCCGGGCACCATCGCCCCGGATCTCTCCTACGCCGTGCATAGCGACATTTTTGATGCGGAACCTGCGGTTCAGTCTGCCGGGCCTTCGGAACGTGAAGCCCAGTTCGAAGAGGATACTTACTTCTTTCACGAAGGAACGTTCAGCGACAGTGCAACCGATGATGCAGTTCTGCTCGAGACAATCGACCCTGAGTCCGCAGATCTGCCCGAGAGCCTGTCGGTTGAGCAGGCGAGCGAAAGAGCTCCGAACAAAGAGTCCGGCGCCCCACCTCCACTCTCGTCCCGCCGAAAGCGTCCGGGAGAGTACAAGGTGCCGATCAAAGGAATTCTCAGTGAGTACGAGGACGGTCAGTACTGGGTGATCGATGACGTTACACGGAAGGCGGCGGAAATCCTGAAGTTCACCCTCGAAGAGTTTCAGATTCAGGCCGAAGTGACCGGCATCCGAAAGGGACCGGTCATTACCATGTTTGAAATTCTTCCTGCACCCGGTGTGAAACTCGCGAAGATCGTGAACCTCGCGGACAACATCGCGCTGAGGCTGGCGGCCCAGAGCGTCCGTATCGTCGCACCCATACCGGGCAGACACGCTGTCGGTATCGAGATTCCGAACAAGCATCGCGCCATCGTCTCGTTCGCGGAGCTGATTGAACAGGAATCGTTCTGGGACCCGAAGATTGATCTCCCGATCGCGCTCGGAAAGGATATTCCGGGCGACGCTCAGATTGTCGACCTCTCGAAAACACCGCACCTTCTGATAGCCGGAGCGACCGGTTCAGGTAAATCGGTCTGCGTGAACTCCATCATCTGCTCGCTTCTGTACCGCAAACGGCCTGACGAGGTGAAGATGATCCTCATCGATCCGAAGATCGTCGAGCTCAAGTTCTACAACGATATTCCGCATCTCCTGACGCCGGTAATAACCGATCCGAAACGAGCGTTCCAGGCGCTTCAATATGCAATCTACGAGATGGAACGCAGGTACTCGCTGCTTGATGCGCTCGGCGTCCGCGACATCCGCTCGTACAACAACAGGATTCGCCAGCGCAACATGGCAACCGAGCCAATTCCGTACATCGTCATTGTCGTGGATGAGTTCGCCGATCTCATGGCGACGACGGGCAAGGAGCTCGAGTCGACGCTTGCACGACTCGCGGCAATGTCCCGGGCAGTCGGCATCCATCTGGTGCTGGCAACTCAGCGACCTTCAACCGACGTCATAACCGGGCTCATCAAGGCGAATATCCCATCCCGGATCGCCTTCATGGTCGCGAGCAAGGTCGACTCCCGTATCATCATCGATGCGGGAGGTGCAGAGAAGCTGCTCGGACGCGGCGACATGCTGTTCACCTCAGCCTGGGATCCATTCCCGTTCCGCATGCAGGGTGCATTTCTTTCCGAGGACGAAGTTGAACGTGTAGTGACCTACGTGAAGACCCTCGGTGAACC
>DATKUC010000169.1:0-14492 GCA_035530835.1 Spirochaetia bacterium | reverse complement strand
GTTTTTCGGCAACATTCAGTCAGGCGGGTAATCATGATGCGATCCATCATATATACGGCCTGCAATTTATGCACGGCGGTAACGTTTCTGATTATATCGACTGCTATAGTATTCGCGCAAAGCGCCGGAACCGTCTCCACGGACTCAGCGCCGGCTGTCGGGCAGATCGTCTTTGTTCAGGGAAGTGTCGAAATAGTTCGGTCCGGAGAAACGCTCAGCACAGTAGCAATCGGCGACCCGGTCAATGATCTTGATCAGGTTCGGACCGGTGATGATGGACAGATTCAGATTCAGACGAACCCCGATAGCGGAGCCGGTGCGACGATCACGGTAAGTCCGGATACTACCTTCACATTCAATATGAACGATGTCTCCGTGCCGAACGTCCACGCGCTCGACCTCATGGACGGCTCGCTCGCAATGGAAGTGAGTAAGCTCGTTTCAGGACAGGTGATGAACGTGGACACCGGCACGGCAGTGATGGGAATCCGCGGGACAGTGCTGAACGTTGCCGCCGAATCTACCGGCGATGTCCTGCTCACCGTCTCCGAAGGGAAGGTCGACTGTACCACAGATGACGGGAACACGCTCTACGCCGAGCCCGGAACCATCGTTCAGGATGTGAATGAGTCCTGGGGAAACCAGAACGTGCCCGCAGCGCAGCTCGCAACCTTTCGCGAGGACTGGCGTGCGCGAAGGCTTGCATACTTTGAAGCGCATGCGCCGGTGATCCTGCAGCGAATGAGCACAAGATATCGGAACCAGCGCGTCCTGTTCGACACCGAATACAATCGGCTAATGCACAACCGACTACTCATCGACCGAATGCTGCGAGCCGAGAACTCGGGAAACCTGACGACCGCCGAGTTCGACCGCATTCATCGTATCATTGGCCGGCAACTTGCCCTTGTGCACCGGCGCCTGCTTCAGTTTGAGCACATCTTCTTCCGCACGCGGAGGGTCGAGCGGCTTACCTCATCCGGCACCGTGAAACTGTCGGATCCGGCAGCCGTCGCAGAGGCAAACGCGCTCTTCTCTGAAGTCGACACCGACCGTCAGACGTACGCCGAGAAGATCAGGCAGGTCAGGCAACTCCTCGTTGCCGAGAGACGTCACCTGCGCGCCGCCACTCTGCAGAACCGCGGAAATTAGGAAGTCGGTCTTTTATGATCTTTCCCCATGCGCAGCGCGCAATCGGGGTGGCAGGAAGCGCGGAGGAAAGACGTAGGCCGTATCGGCATCCTTCAACCAGTCGATCAATTTAAGCACGCCGATATAGTTCATCGCTGCGCCAAGTGTAATGCCCACGATCCAGTCAATCGCCGTTGCAGCATGATTGCCAATGATCCATGAGAAGCAATATACAGAAAGCGGCAAGAAGAGAACCACTGCGGTCAACATGCCCGGATTGTAGAGTGTCTTTCCTTTGAGATTGAACAGAAGCGTATGAGCGATGACATTCCCCACCGAAACCAGCAGCGTGGCAATCACAAGCCACACAGCATGCCGGTAAAAAAGTGCCGCAAGGAAATAGGCAAGCCAACCTACAACGACATTGATGATGAGTGATGTCTGCGGATTGAGCGGGTAGCGGTCCGGCCGTTCACTTGCGAACATGACACTGTTCATCATGCCCGGGAAATACCCGGGGTAGCGGTACTCCTCGAACTGATGGATGAACAGAGTGATCAGGCTGATCCAGAGGAGCAGGCCGAGTCCAACAGGATGGGTAACGAGCAGCAGGACGCCGGTAACCGCAGCCAGCCCGATACCGACGTCAAACCAGTGTAGTCGCAGAAAACTCATAATTTGCTCACTCCTTGTCGCTGTCATGACGTGACTGTGCGAAAGCACAGAGTGTAAGAACCATCAAAACAGAAAGGTATTTTCGCCCACAGTTTCCTGGTAGTCAATATGTAGTGTCCCAAAGCCTGGTGTTGGAACTTAGCTAAAAGCATATGCCGGAACATATTCGCGCTTTGGGCATGAGAGTTTGGAGTCGCCCATCTGTCGCCGCAGATCCTGAACATTGATCTCCCCTTGTGCCCCGAGTCGCCGCACCTTTGCCAGAAGCTGCGGATCCTCTCCCCGAAGCGGCGTTGAGTATCGTCGCAACCAGAGGTTTCGCGCGCATCCTCGTACCGGTTCCAGCGTGAGGAATCGCCTCCTCGCATAGAGATTCGCGAGCGCCTCATCAATCCGCTGTTTATCGATTCCCGCTTCGATCGCGTGGAACCTTCGTTCTGCGACCGGCGTGTTCAGCCGAAACTGTTTCCGGTAGTTGTGTACCCCGAGGTAGACCCACAGACGTTCCATGCTGTTGTTTACATTGCGGGCGAATCGGGTGGACTCCCGCACATGTTCGGCAAGCCCTTTGCGAAACTCACGGTCCATGTAGTTCACCGGGAACAGTGGATTGTGCACATCCCGCGCGCGTCGAGAGCTCACCGTCGGATGCTCAAAGGTGTGATCGATGATTCTCCGTCTGATCGCGGGGATACCGCTCAACGCATCGCGGTATGCGGTCTTCTTATCGGTCCACAGGGTGATGCGTGGCAGCTCAGATCGATCGGCGAGTTTTGCGATAACAGCAGCGAGACTGGCGAAACTCCTGCGAATACCGCCTGGATCGGCCCGATAGAGCTGCTCGAGCGCACGCCGAAGCCGTTTCTGCCGTTTGGTCATCGTTCCTGCACGGCGAATCGTCACGTAGTCAATGAAATAGAGGAACTGAGAATCACAGCCTGCAAGCAGGTGAATATTATTTGGAAAGTACTGACTGACCGTGAAGCTCTGGAAGCCATCGGCGGCAAGCGGTTCGCGCAGGCTGACTGCAGCGAGGATCCGCTCGTGTGCTGCGATGTACTGCCGGGCGAGTCGCGAGACCCTGTTTGAGACAGAACCGGGTGAGCATCCGAGTGATCGTCCGAGTGCCCGTACCCCGCAGCAGCTTGTGATTCCCTGCTCGATACGCCGGTAGGAGATTCGGCGCTTGACGTAGTAATCGAGGCGAAACGTCTGCTCGGAGCAGGATTTGTCGCATGCTCTGCAGCGGAACCGCTGGACGATCCCACGCGAGGCAGTGCGGTAGCTCCCGTCCTGAGAATACCAGCGGTCACACCCGGAGCACCCCGGGAACTTGGGATGATCCGGGTTGTGGAACACACTTCGGATTCGGACAAAACGGCGGAACTAACACAGGCATTCTCCATAACGAAGGGATACCTGGTACTACCGTCCTTTTTGCCGGGTTACTTCATTGCGCCCCCAAGGTTTGTGACACTATAAATTGCTTGACGAATCTCCGTTCGACCTGCACCATAAAAGCACTGTGAGCGCGGGTTTTGCAGACAGTCATCAACTTTGTCGTGTGCTCGATCAGTTCGTCGACCTTTTGCGCAAGAGCGAGGTATTCCGACGGGAAAGTCGTCGCGGTGAGTTCTCGGCACTTCTTCATATGCGCGATCCACAGGCGGCTCTCTTCCTGATGCTGAAGAGCGGGAGGGTCCTTGCGGGCGCGGGTGCCGATGCTTCGACTGCACAGCGGGCGGCATTCGGCGTGAGTGAAGATGTTCTGTCACCGACTCTCGGGTTGCACCTTCCGGCGACCACTTTGCACGAGGTTCTCATCGGGGATGTGCACCCGATGCAGCTTGCGTTGAGCGGAAGGGTCCGAGTAAGCGGTAATATGCTCGCGGCGATCGGTTTGCAGTCGCTGTTGCCGGAGGCTATTCGGCTCTATCGAGCGGCCTATCCGGCTACTATCCGCACCAGATAGACAAGAATAGGAGCTGCACACAATAGAGCGTGGACTACGGCGGTCGGCCGGTAGACGAGGAGACGATCTGAGAGACGGGAAGGAGCGCGGATGATCCGGGCAATGGCTTGTTCGGTGCGAAAGAGAAAGGAAAGATACCAGAGGACGCGAAGTCCAAGCATGACGAGCACGATGTTGCGTACCGTTGAAAAGAGCGCGGGATTCGTCAGAATTACCGGGATCTCAATTGCATAGGCTGCCAGATACAGACCGACGGGAATGCGTGAACCGTAGAGCGTGAGCACCGGTTTCCGCTGTGCGGTTCCCCGACCTATCCGGACGTTTGTAACAAGAGCCGATACGAAAAGTGCACCCCAGGTGGTTGCGGCGCCCAGCAGGGGAATTATGAAGAGCAGGGACGACAGGTGTGCAGCTACGCTGAAGTGGCCGAAGAGCAGGAGATTCGGAACTCCTGCATCGATGCGGAAGTCAGGATTTACCAGGATGAGCGCAGCGAGCAATCCGGTTTCGATGAACTCCAGATGGTCCTCCCTGATGTTCCGTCGCCACGCGATGAACAGGGTCAGAAGGAAACCGGCGAGTCCTGTGAAAAGGAACGCCAGGGGAGGAAGTATGCTGCCGCGATGCGCTGCCGAGCCGGCTGACAGGTACGCGACGGCGAAAAACGTTACTGGTGCATACACCGGTATTCCGCGGAGCGACGCAAGGACCACCGCCCGCAGCATTCGGCCGCGTGTGACCGGAAAGTAGTTCATGCGCCGATTTTTCGCGGTTCTGAGGATTCCACGGTAGGCTATGATCGGGGCAGCTGCTGCAAGGAACAGCGCGCACCAGGCCGTATTGAACTGGGTGAAAAAGGAAGCGCCGTCTGGGTCGAGGCCGGGTACGGAGGAGAGTTGGTACGCGAGGTAGACGTTCGCGCCGAATCGGATCGCAAGTGCCATGACCAGAAACGAAACGAGCGCACCTGCGGCCTGACTGTAGCCTTCCGGACGCAGTTTTCGTCGTCGGGTTGCAATGAGGGCCGAAAGAAGCGTCATTGCTCCATCCATTCCAGTGCAATGTCAGCTTTCCCGATCTCCTCCTGTCGGCCAGCGGCGGTTTTCAGCATTGGGGCGATCTGCTCTACGGTGCGTGGGCCGTCCGGCAACTGGACACTGTTTACCGCTTTCCCCTCATCGACTTCAACTATGCAGTCGGCAATGCGAAGGAGAGCAGGCAGTGAATGGCCTGAGATCAGGACCGTTCTACCTGCTGTTCTCAGGTACTGGAGCAGGCGAAAGAAGGTTTCGCTGCTCGAATAGTCCATCGTATTGAGCGGCTCATCGAAGAGCAGTATCCGGGGCGCGTGCACGAGAGCGAGCGCCACTGCGAGCCGCTTGCGCATTCCGGCGGACAGTTCGCTACCGAGCGAGCCTTCGCGGTCGGTCAGACTGGAAAGGGCGAGCAGCGACTTCACGCGGACTTGCAGCTCAGGCTCGCGAATGCCGAACAGCGTTGCCGCGAGCGAAAGCTGCTCACCAACTGTGAGCTCGTCGAACAGCGCATCCGAATCGGGAACGAGACCAACAACAGTTTTCCAGTCATCGGAGCCGATATCGACAGTGCGGCCGGAAAAGGTAACGGTTCCGCCTGCTGTGGCAAGTTCGCCGCTCAGGCAGCGCAGGAGCGTGGTCTTTCCCGCACCGTTCGGGCCAATCAGTGCGGTGATTTTGCCGTCCGGAAAGTGTGCGGAAAAACCGTTGAGAATGCGTCGGTCGTGGGTTGCGTAGCTGAGCTCGGAGATTTCCATAGTTTTGCAGCTCAATAATAGAGGCGTGGCGACGACTTTTGTCAATCGCTTGTCATTATTTCAACTTTCTCTATATATGATTTCTTTTCTATACAGTTTTTATTGTCCGGAGCGAAATTTCTCAGTATTCTAACTCAAAATGGAGGCATTCATGCCAGGTACTCTGATTGTTGCTGCAATTCTTCTCGTTCTCATTGTTTTTGTCTCACTCCGACGGCGAGCTGCAAGCCTCGGGATTGGAAATGCACAGGCTCTGCGCGCGGTGATGGAAGATGCAGATCAGGAATACACGCTGATCGATGTCCGCACACCGTCGGAATATCGCGATGGTCACATTCCCACTGCCGTGAACATTCCGCATGACAAGATTCCCGGGAAAATGCCACGCGCGGCAAAAGATTCGCTGGTGGTTCTCTACTGCCACAGCGGCTCACGCGCATCGGTCGCGCGCTCGGCTCTGACAGCGCAGGGGTACACGCGAGTGGCGAACTTCGGTCGCGTCGGAAAGTGGGAAGGACCGCTCGTTGAAGGTGGCAAGCCCGGATCGCTCTGAGCTTAACCCTCGCCGCAGACATCCACCGGAGGATCGCAGTATGATGTGGACCAAAGGAACATTCGGTGCATACTTCGGTTCGCGTGTACGTCGCGCTTGGGGTGACGATACTGTTCTGGGGGTTGTCGTTCATTGCGACCAAGGCGGCCCTGGGAACAATTGACCCGTTCGCGATCATCTTTCTTCGCTTCATCATCGCTGCTGCGGTGTTCGCTGTCATTCTTGCGCGAAATGGGTTTCCGCGGTTTTCACGCAGCGACCATCTGAAGATGGCACTGCTTGCGGTCTTCGAGCCGGGGCTCTATTTCTTCTGCGAAACGTTCGGTCTCAGGCTGACTTCAGCGTCAGTGGCGTCTCTCATTATCGCAGCGGTGCCGCTTGCAGTGGCGCTCCTTGCGCGTGTTCTGCTGGCCGAAACTCTATCTCCGAAGAACATTCTCTCGATCGCGCTTTCGATCGCTGGGATCTCGATTCTGGTGCTCGGGGATCCGACATTCGGCGTTGGCCCGGATGCCTCGCTGTTCGGCGACCTACTCATCATCGGGGCGGTCATAACTGCGGCGTTCTATATGATTATTGCGCGGGACCTCGGCCGTTCCCGGTCGGCGCTGGACATCACCGCCATGCAGGTGTTCTACGGAGCGCTCATATTTGCGCCGTTCTTCTTTTCAACTGCCGGAAATACTCACTGGAACAAAGTGCCGCTCGTCGCGCTTCTTGCAGTGCTCTTCCTCGGTCTGTTTGCGACAGTCGTTTCCTATCTCTCCTTCAACTTTGCGCTCACGCGATTGCCGGCATCGCGGGCGGCGGTGTTCCTGAATGGAGTGCCCGTGGTGACAAGTGTGGCCGGATGGCTCTTCCTCGGAGAACGACTTTCGCCTCTGCAGATCGCTGGCGCCATCCTGGTACTGGTCGCCGTGACCTTCAATTCGACGGCGCCCGGGAGCCGAAGGATCAATCACTCGGTTTCGATGTAGTCCCGCAGCGAGGTTGCGAGTTTCATTACCTGAACCCGGTTGTGCAGATTGAGCTTTGAATAGATCACACTCACATGATTCTTGACTGTCTGTTCGGCTATATTGAGTTTTCGGGCGATGAGCGCGTTGTCGTGGCCTTTGCCGATGAGTTGAAGGATTTCGATTTCACGTCGGCTGAGGTACCTCAGGAACGAAGTCTTCGAGGACGCGCCGACACGGCTGTCAGTACTCTCGTCGTGCCGGGGGTCCGACTCCTTCATCCGCAGCAGTTTGTTCGCGACAAGAGGTGAAATGATCACCGAACCGTTGCACACCGCGCGAAGAGCGACGATGAGCTCGTTCGGAGGAATGTCCTTCAGCATGTAGCCTGCAGCGCCATGGTTCAACGCTTCGACGACGTAGGTGTCATCGTCAAAGGTGGTCAGCATCATCACATGAACCGAAGGATAGGCTTCGTGTATGATCCGGGTTGCCTGTACGCCGTCCATTTCGGGCATTCTGACATCCATGAGGATCAGATCCGGCTGCGGCTGCATCTTCATCACCTGTTCGACAGCTTCCCTGCCGTTGAAGGCAACACCTACCACTTCAAAATCCTCGGCACGAGTCTCAAGCACAGTCCGGAGGCTTTCGACGAAGAGCACCTGATCGTCAGCCAGTAATACGCGTACTTTCTTCATGATTCTCCTCAGGCTGCAGAGGTATTTCGGCGTAGACTCGAAAACCAAACGGTGTACTTTCTGCTTTCAGCGTTCCCTTGACGTGCCCGAGACGTTCAGACATTCCGGAGAGTCCGACACCCGGCAGGATTTCCTTGGCACCCACCCCGTCGTCAGTGATTGTAACACGGAGTACCCGGTTCACGACCCAGAACCCGACGGTGATGTGCGACGCGTTACCGTGGCGAAACGAGTTCGTGAGACTCTCCTGCACCATACGGTAGAGCGTTTCATCGATCAGCGCTCCAAAGCTCGCCGGTGAGTTTCCGACGTGCAGATCAACCGGCACGTGGGTTGCGTTGCTGAAGATGCGGACGACCTCCTGAATGCGGCGGATACCATTTGAACGCACTCCGACGATCGAGCGAACGTTCCTCATTGCCCGACGAGTTTCGATCAGTCCACGTTGTGCCTGATCGCGAGTCTTCAGGAGGAGCGATTCCAGTCCGGCCGGATCCGTGCGCGACAGGTCGGTTGCGGCTTCCATCATGATCTGGATATTGGTCAGCGTGTAACCGACGATGTCATGGATCTCGCGCGCTATCCGTTTGCGCTCCTGGACTTCAGTCTCATGCTGAACCATGGCGGCCCACTCCTGAAAATCGAGGTTGGCGTTGGAAAGAGCTGTCACCGTCCGGTCGAGCCGCGAAATCTCGGCCTGCTGCTCGCGAATGCGATGACCGCGGTTTCCGACGAGACCGCACAACCAGGCAAGGAAGCAGAGGTACGCGGAAAGCAGCACGGTCGAGAACACTGACGGAGCGGGTATTGGCACGCCCCATGCAGTGATGGGTAGCTGGTTTACTGCAAGCACGAACGAGTAGCCGAACGAGAGAACATAGGCCACCGGCCCCTGAATTTCCAGCATCGAGACTACGACGAACGCGGTGCCGAGAACCGCTTCGCACCGAAGATCAGCGCCTTCGGGGTAACCGAGCACTATGTGCACGATGAGCACGTTCAGGAGCGCAATAATGCGAAACAACTGCTTCCTGAGGGAGATTGCGTAGAGCATGAGAAGCAGAGACAGCAGGAGAAGGACGTAGTACTGGGCGAGCCAGATTGGGCGAAGTGCAGGCTGTCTGAAGGTGAACCAGAACACTACACCTGCGGCCACATGACCGACCAGTATCATGAACAACGAGGGAGCAATAGCGCCCGGAAGCTGACGTCCCGACAGTCTTCTTTCACCATTCATAGCGTTTCAACGAAACCGTACCAGTCTACCATGAGCCCGGTACTAGTACAATAAATGCTAACTTCGGTACTCAGGTAACTTCCGTGCAGACCGAACCGGGCGTAGAGTGTATCGTCGGTCTTCATCAGTTGGGGCCGCACGCATTTCTCGCAAGGAGGAGCAAGTATGAAAAGAGTTTCGATCTTGCTTGTCGGTTTACTGCTGCTGTCGGCCGGGCTCGCGTTTGCCGGTGGATCAAAAGAGGCAGCCACGGGACCGGTCACGCTTACCATCGCAACGGTAAACAATCCGGACATGGTCATCATGCAGAAGCTGTCGGAGAACTTCACGAAGGCTACCAACATAAAGTTGAACTTCGTTGTGCTGCCGGAAAACGAGCTCCGGCAGAAAGTCACCGAAGATGTGGGGCTTGGTTCAGGTAAGTACGATGTGGTTACCATCGGCACCTACGACACGCCGTTCTGGGCAAAAAACAAGTGGATATCCTCACTCGAGCCAATGTTCAGCAAGATGACTCCTGCCGAGCAGACTTCCTACGACCGAGCGGATCTGCTCAAGCCGATCCGAAGTGCGCTTTCCTATGACAATGCACTGTATGCGCTTCCGTTCTATGGCGAGAGCAGCATGATATTCTACCGCAAGGACCTGTTCCAGAAGGCGGGACTTACGATGCCGGAAGCCCCGACGTGGCAGCAAATCTACAATTTTGCGGTGAAATTGAACGATCCTGCGAACGGGCAATATGGAATTGCGCTGCGCGGACTTCCGGGCTGGGGTGAGATCCTCGCACCGTTCGACACGATCATCAACGCATTCGGCGCCCGGTGGTTCGACATGAACTGGAATCCGACCTTCAACGAACCGGCGATGAAGAAAGCGTGGGAGTTCTACAAGAAGATACTCACCAACGCCGGCGAGCCGAGTCCGACGACTGACGGTTATACCGAGTGCCTCGCTCTCATGCAGAGCGGAAAGGCGGCGATGTGGTACGACGCGACAGTTTCTGCAGGAACTCTGCAGGCGAAGGATTCGCAGGTTGCCGGCAAGATCGGTTACGCACTTGCTCCCTCCGATGTCAAGGGAAACACTGGCTGGCTCTGGGCGTGGTCGCTCGGAATCGAGTCGGCCTCCAAGCACAAGGAGGCAGCATTCAAGTTCCTGACCTGGGCGACTGACAGGAAGTATATCGATCTGGTCGGAAACACGATCGGCTGGGCTCAGGTGCCTCCCGGAACCAGAGAGTCCACCTACACGAATCCGCAGTACCTCGCGGCCGCGCCATTTGCGGGCATGGTTCTGAAGTCGATCGAAAACGCCAGTTACGATCATCCGACAGTTCAGCCGGTACCGTACAAAGGCGTTCAGTATGTGTCGATTCCTGAGTTCCAGAGCCTTGGCGAGCGCGTCTCCCAGGAGCTCGCATCCTACATTACCGGCAAGGAGACAGTCGACCAGGCACTCGCGAACAGCCAGGCGGCAGCGCTCCAGGTTGCCAAGCAGGGCGGATACCTCAAGTAGCACTCGATCGCTTGTTCGGAAATAGAGAGAGCCGCCGCAGGTCAGCGGCTCTCTCCGTTCATTCGGTTGCGAGGGAATACCATGGAAAATCACCTTACAAAGCGGCAGTCCCGGCTTCTCACACTCCCGGCGATCCTGATAGTAGCGCTCGTTACGCAGGCGCCTATCCTCTTCACGCTCGGCCTGTCATTCGTTCACTGGATTATCGTGCGGCCCGATCTGGGCATTACGTTCTACGGCCTGAACAACTACGTCGAGATCTTCACTTCCGGTGACTTCTACGGCGTTGTTGCGAACACAGTGCTCATTACCGTGCTCTCGCTGGCGTTCTGCACGCTGCTGGGCATTTTGTTCGGTCTCATGTTGAACCGGCACTTTCCCGGCATCAACATTGTGCGAACGCTGATCATCTCACCCTTCTTCGTGATGGACGCGGTTGCCGGTATCATCTGGCGCACACTGATGCTGAACTCATCGTTCGGGTTCAACGGCTACTTTGCGCAGCTTCTGCATGTGAAACCGATTGACTTCTTCGGGGTGTATTCGCTACTGACAATCATTCTGCTCATCGTCTGGCAGTGGACGCCGTTTTTCGTGCTGATCATCCTTGCAGGATTCCAGAGCATCTCCGAGGAGATCCTCGACAGCGCAAAAGTCGACGGTACCGGCTGGTTCCGTGAGCTCATCTCGATCAGGCTTCCGGCCATAGCGAACCACATCGAAGTCGCAATACTTCTGGGTCTGATCTTCATTCTAAAGGTGTTCGGTCTGATCTATGTGACCACTCGCGGCGGTCCGGGCTACTCGTCGGCAAACCTCCCGTACTACGACTACAAGGTTGCATTTCTCGGGTGGGACGTCGGCCACTCCGCGGCAATCGCCGTGGTAACCGTCATCATAACGCTGGTCGCGATCATGTCGCTGTTCCGCTGGTTCAGGCGCCGTTCGAAGGAGGCAGCAGCATGAAGATCACCGCCAAAAAGGTGCGGCGCTTCGTCGGCATCATCCTGATCTGGCTTGTCGCCATCCTCTGGTGTTTTCCACTCATCTACATGTTTATCACGAGCTTCAAGCTCGAGGCGGACGTTGTGCCGCCTTCGCTTCTGATCCAGCACTTCACGCTATCGAACTACGCAATCGTGCTGCAGCAGGAGATCGTCCACTACGTGGTGGATTCGCTCACTATCACGCTGTCGACGGTGGCAGTCTGTCTGCTAGTTGGCGTGCCCACCGCATACGCGATAGTATTCGGTAAGCTCAAGAATCCGGACAATCTGTTCTTCTGGTTTCTCTCAACAACACTTCTGCCGCCGGTCGCGGTGATTGTTCCGATGTTCCTGCTGTTCAAGTTCACCGGTCTGCTTGATACCGTGGGAGGAATGATCCTGATCTACTCGGGTGTGAATATACCGATAGTCATCTGGATGACCCGCTCGTTCCTGCTCGATGTGCCGACTGAGGTGCTCGAGTCGGCTGAGATCGATGGCGCATCCCGCGTGAAGTCGTTCTTCAGCATCGTGCTTCCTCTTGCGCGGATGGGCATCATATCGACGGCTCTTCTGGTGTTCATCTTCGTATGGAACGAGTTCTTCTTCGCCATCAATCTCACCTACGTGAACGCCGCTCCGGTACCCGTCTACATGGCGAGCTTCATGACGCAGGAGGGGTTGTTCTGGGCGAAGTTGAGCGCGATTTCCACAATTGTCGTTCTGCCGCCGCTCGTGCTCGGGTGGATTGCCCAGCGGTCGCTGGTGAAAGGACTCACGATGGGCGCAGTCAAGGGCTGATGGAGGAACAGGGCGTGTACGCAGCTACCATAGAGAGTCCCGGGGTCGTCCGCATCGCGCAGATCCGCGATCCCCTCGAGCTGAAGTCAGACGATGTGGTCGTCCGTGTCATGGCGAGCGGTATCTGTGGCACCGATGTTCACATCTATCGCGGCGAATACCTTGGCGATTACCCGATCATTCCCGGCCACGAGTTCGCTGGAATTGTCGAGGCGGTCGGTCCCGGTGTCAGCCGCGTGAAGGTCGGGGACCGCGTCGCTGTTGAGCCGAACATATCCTGCGATAATTGTAACTTCTGCAGGAATAACCTGCAGAACTTCTGCGAGCACTGGCAGGCGGTCGGAGTCACGATGTCAGGCGGCATGGCGGAACTGGTGGTTGCGCCGGAGAAGGTCGTGTTTGGCGTCGAGGATATACCGTTCGATCGCGCCGCCTTCATGGAGCCGCTCTCCTGCGTCATCCACGGTATCGAGAACGTCGGCATCAGGCTCGGCGACAGGATCGCCGTCATCGGCACGGGACCCATCGGCATGCTGCTCATCCGCACGGCGCGCGCCTGGGGTGCGGGCCGCTTTTCGGTTGCCGACCTCAGCGAGGAACGCCTCGCGGCTGCCCGCGCAGAGGGAGCCGAGGTGGCAACGACCGACATCTCGTCACTACCTTCAAACCGTTACGATGTAGTAATCGATGCAACCGGGGCACCTCCTGTACTTCAACACGCAATCAGAGTCGCCCGGCCGGGCGGGCGCGTTCTCATGTTCGGCGTTGCCCCTCAGGGGAAGACTGCAAGTATCGAACCATTCCAGATCTTCCGGAAAGGCCTCTCCCTCTTCTCAGCCTACACTTCCCGCAGAAACAGCCGGCAGGCACTCGAGCTCATCGGGAGCGCGAAGGTTCGGGTGGATGACCTCGTGTCCCACCGACTGCCGCTTGGCGAACTTGAAGCGGGCATCAAGAAAATCGAAGACCGTCGCGAAAACGCGATGAAAGTAATGGTGTTTCCGAACGGTGAACGATATAACTGAAGAAGGAGTAACAAAGTGGACGTCGTATCAGAAAGCAGACCGATTCTGGAACGGTTCAGCCTGAACGGGAAGACAGCATTGGTGACCGGTGGCGGACAGGGAATCGGACGTGCGTACGCACACGCACTCGGAGAGGCGGGCGCTTCGGTCGCGGTGGTCGACATTTCGTTGAAGCTCGCCGAGACTGTCGCGGCCGAACTCGAAAAGAAGGGCGTTCCTGCTATTGCAGTCGGCGCCGATGTGACCGACCGCGAGCAGATCGAACGGATGGTGAATGCGGTAGTTGCGAAGTGGGGCAAACTCACGATAGCAGTGAACAACGCCGGTATCGGTCAGTGGGTGGATGCGGAAGCGATCACCTCCGATATCTGGGGCAGAATCATGCGACTGAACCTCGATGCTGTGCTCTACTGCTGCCAGGCCGAGGCAAAGGTGATGCTCAAGGCGGGCTACGGCAAGATCATCAACACCGCGTCGATGTCGGGCCACATCGCCAACACGCCGCAGAACCAGACGCCCTACAATGTTTCAAAGGCTGGCGTGCTGCACATGACGCGCAGCCTCGCTGCTGAGTGGGCCGAGCGGGGAGTGAGGGTCAACTCCATCAGCCCGGGCTACACCCGAACCAATCTGGTTGAGCAACTTGTCTCGACACCCGAAGGAAAGAAGATGATGGAAGCGTGGATGCCGATGATCCCGATGCATCGCATGGCTGAAGTGACCGATCTCACCGGAGCTCTGGTCTACCTCGCGAGCGAAGTTTCCGACTACGCGACCGGCACCGATATCATCGTAGACGGCGGGTACTGCGTCTGGTGAACAATCCAGGAACGATGCGTGCAGTGCACATCACCCATCCGGGTGGTCCCGACGTGCTCGCATCAACTGAGCTGCCGGTGCCGCAGCCCGGAGCCTGCGAGGTCCTCATCGAAGTTGCGGCGTCCGGTGTCAACCGCCCGGACGTGTTCCAGAGAATGGGAAACTATGCGCCACCTCCCGGCGCGTCGCCAATTCCCGGGCTCGAAGTGGCGGGTACCATTGTCGGCGGCGATCTGAGTGGTGACAATCCGTACAATCTCGCGGTCGGAGACCGGGTGTGCGCGCTTCTTGCAGGCGGCGGATATGCAGAGTATGCAGTGGCGCCC
>DATKUC010000168.1:0-16264 GCA_035530835.1 Spirochaetia bacterium | reverse complement strand
TGCTGTTCTCAACCACGACGGCCGCGGCCACCGCAATAGTGACAAGCACCGGAACGAGCAGGGCAAAAAACGAAGTGAGTGCAAGCCGCGACCTGAGTTTCACCTGAAATAACCGACTCGCGATATTGTACCACGGGTCTGCGACCCGGGCAAACGGAATGCAAACTCTGCGTTTGAGGTAGACATGGACGGTGCCCGGCCATACAGTAATCGGAACTATGGGACTTCGTATGAAACGATGGATATCGCACGCGCGGCGCAGCGCAGCAAAGCTGAAGCGTCGGATCAACGCCCTGCTTATCGCCCTCCGCGACCCGGCGACACCCTGGTACGCGAAAACGCTGGGAATCCTTGTGATTGCCTACGCACTGAGCCCGCTGGACCTTATCCCTGACTTCATACCGATACTCGGGTTGCTGGATGACCTGATACTGCTGCCCCTTGGGATCATGCTGACCATTCGGCTGATACCGCGCCCGGTATTCCTCTCCGCGCTGCGCAGTTCCTGCAGGCAGAAACAGGTCAAAGCGGTGGGACTGCGCAGAGTCGGGATCTTCGGAGTTGTAATCATATGGGTGTGCTGCGCCGCGATCGCTGCCAGACTGATCTGGCACTGACAGAATCAACATCCCGCAAAAGTTGTATACTATAGGTAGAGGAGTCAGGAAGATGATCGGATCGAACCAGATCGACTACACCACGGAGGCGCGCTGGCGAAACGAAATAGACCTGAACTTCATGCCGGAACCTGAAGAAGCCGGCGAAAGCGAAGCGCCAACCGCAGTCGGAGAGGAGTCCCAGCCGGACAACGGATCCGAAGGCGAGGACCGCAAGAAGAAGAATGACCGCGGACGCGCCACCCGTCGATACTCGAAAAGCCAGCTGCCCTCCTACATGGGAAAACACGTCGATTTCTTTGCTTGAGAACTCGAACCACAATAGCATTTTGATGCGGACTTGACCGTGCGATAGTCTCGTGCTATCCTGCGTTGAGCAGTCGCTCATTCTTTTGAGCGACTGCTCAATCAACCTTCAGGTACCCGGTAGAGACCAATGCTCAACGCAAACGAATGGAAGGAACGTCGCACCGATGAACTCAAGGAGCTCATTCTGCAAGCTGCGGCAAGCGTATTCAATCAGAAGGGATTCGAACGCACCACAACACGGGAAATCGCCAGGAAGGCCGCCATTTCGGAAGGAACCATCTACAACTACTTCCCAACCAAGCGCGATCTTCTCATGTCGCTTGTTCGCAATTTCGCTCAGAGCGCACGCGATGCGTTCAAGGAGCAACTGAGCAGGCCCGACGCACACGAGGCGAACGCCAACTTCGCATCGCAATACTTTCTCGAGCGGTTGAAACTCTTCAACATGGGACTGAGTCCCACGCTCATCCTCTATCATGCAAAGCGGGATCCGGACGTGCGCTCAATTCTGGATGAGGTCATCGCTGGATCAATGATCGAGATGGTGCGGCCGCGCATCGAAGAACTCAAGGCCCTGGGACTCATTCGTAATATTGACGTGGACTTTCTCATCCTGTTCCTGCGCTCAATCGTGTTCGGAATCGCCGTGGTGCAGGATATCGAGGTTCCCACCGACCACCGTGCGCAATCGCTCGAGGAGCTGAGCAACATGGCGCGTGATCTTGTCTGGTTTGGGATCGTGAAAGGAAAGAGTGATGAGTAACGACGAATCGCGAAAGCGTTTTCCAATGCGATACCTGGTGCTTCTGCTTCTGGTTGGACTTGCCGCCGTTGTGTGGTTCGTCCTTGAACGTCCGCGAACTGCTCCTGCCGAACAGGCGCCGCTACCGGTAGATGTTGTGTTGCCCGGTGTAGGAACCATTGAAAAAACAATGACCATCTACTCCTATGTCAAGTCTGATTCAGTCGTGACAATTCTGCCCAAAGTGTCAGGTACGCTGCTCTCACTCGATGCCGGTATCGGAACAATCCTTCGTGCGGGTGAGACGGTCGCGCAGATAGATCCTCAGCCCTACCGGCTTGCGCTGGACCAGGCACGAGCTCAGTACGATGGAGCAAAGTCGGCGTACGATCGGACGAACAAACTCTACGACGCGGGCTCGGCAAGCAGACAGAATTACGATCAGGCGCTTGCGCAGTACCAGAACGCACAGTCCCAGTATGAGCTTGCACAGCTGCAACTCGGGTACACCACCATCAGTTCGCCGGTTGATGGAACCGTCATTCAACGGCACGTTTCACAGGGTGCACTCGTATCTCCGTCGGTGCCGCTTGTGACGATCAGCAACGCGCACACTCTCGTCATCGAAACCGAGGTACCGGAGATGGACGCCCGCACCTTCGAGAAGCAGAAGTCGTCGATGCAGATTCGTGCTGTCATCCCCGCAATGGGCGCTAACCCCTATACGCTGAGGATCCGCAACATTGCACCGGCAATAAACGTTCACACTCGAACATTCGCTGTTCAATGTGAGATCGATGGCGACACGGCGGACATCCTGCCGGGTATGTTTGCCGTGGTGACCTTTGTAGTCGACCACCGGTCCAGCGTTGCCTATCTGCCGTTCACTGCTCTTGTCGGCGGGGATCGGCTCTGGTTCGTCAATAGCTCCGGCACCGCGGAATCGATCGCGTTCACGCCGAGCTTCAGCAATAATGATTATTTCGAAATCCCATCCCAGTACGCAGATCGCAGGTTCATCCTGTCAGGACAGCACTTTCTATCTGCCGGCGCTCGAGTGAAAGTTGCGAGCACGACCAGGGCCGGGACATGAAGATCGCCGACTACTCGATCAGCCACGGGCCAACTGTCATCGTGGCAATAGCCGCAGCGGTCGTGTTCGGCGTTATTGCGCTCTCCTCCATCCCGCAGGAGCGCACACCGGATATCGCAAAACCGTCAATTCTCATTGTCACTCAGTATCCCGGCGTCGGTCCTGCCGACATAGAGCGGCAGATAACAAAGCCGCTCGAAGACGCAGTGAGCACGGTCTCCGGTGTGACGAAGATCACCTCCGATTCAATGGATTCCTTTTCGATCATCACACTCGAGTTCAACTGGAATGAGAGCGCGGACAGCAAATACTCGACGTTGCGCGAAAAGGTGAACTCAGTACTCTCGAGCCTTCCGTCAGGAATCACCGGTCCGCCTGAGTTCTTTTCATTCAGCGCGACTGATCTCCCCATTCTCACCTATATCGTGCGGAGCGAATCGGATATCCAAACCGTTCACCGGTTCCTCACCGACCAGGTCGTCCCGTTCTTCCAGAGAGTTCCCGGCGTTGCGGCGGTGAATGTGAGCGGCGTACCCGATCAGGAGCTGCAGGTGACGCTCAACCTGCAGAAGCTCGCTAACCGGCGCATTTCACCGATAGACGTGCTCCACGCGCTCCAGGCGAACAATGTCACGATCCCGGCCGGCAGCGTCGAGTTTCACGGGAGCGACCTCAACGTCCGGAGTGTCGGTGAGTTTGCATCGCTCGACCAGATCCGAAACACGGTGGTCGGCGTCGAGAACGGGACCTTCATTCGACTGCGCAATATCGCAACTGTGCAGATCGCCGACAGGAAGCGTGATCTGTACACAGTTGCCGACGGGAAGAATGCACTGGTTGTCGACATCACTAAGCAACGCGGAACCGATACCATAGCGATAATCGATCAGGTGAAGCAGGCGGCGCGACAATTCGAGACGCGCGAGCAGGGACAGATCACCTTCTACCCGATCGTCGATCAAAGCGTTGATGTTCACCGTTCGGTCAGTTCGGTTGCGAACTCCGCACTGCTTGGTGCGGTGCTTGCGGTAATCATACTGTTTCTCGTGCTGCACAATGTGAGAAGCACGCTCGTCGTCGCAGTCTCAATTCCGCTTTCAGTCATCATCGCCATTACCGGTCTCTATGGAGCGGGGCGGACGCTGAATCTGGTTACCCTGGGCGGCCTGACTGTAGCGATCGGAATGGTCGTCGACAACTCGATTGTGGTGCTGGAAAACAGCTACAAGCACCTCGAACGGGGTGCCGATGCGATAACCGCGGCATCGCGCGGCACAACCGAGGTTGTGGGAGCCGTGATCGCGTCCACCACAACGAGTCTTGCAGTATTCGTTCCGATCCTGTTCGTGAATGGTTTTGTCGGAATCATCCTCAGTGACGTCTCACTGGCGGTCATTTTCGCGCTTGTAGCGTCACTCGTCGTTGCGGTATTTGTTGTTCCCTATCTTTTTTCACGCGTAGTTCACCTTCCCGAAAAAAAGCTGGAGATGGCGAAAGTCAGCGAGAAGGTGTTCACGCGGCTCGAATCCGCATACTCCCGGGCGCTCTCCTGGTGCATCGACAATTCGCCGTTCGTCATCAGCACGGCGATCATCGTTCTTGTCATGAGTTTCGGTACGCTCAACTTCCTCGGTGCCCAGTTTCTGCCGGATACCGACACCAGCCAGATAGTTATGAGCATCGACACGCCGCCCGGTTATTCACTTGATCAGACCAGACAGAAAATCCTTGCGGTGGAAAGGCTCACGACGAAGCTCGCGCCGGAGATTGATTCGTCGCTTTTCTATGTCGGTGAATCCAATCTCGTGGGTATCGGTAATTCCAGTACGGCAACCCGCGCAATCATTCAGCTCGTACCGGTCTCGAAGCGGCATCGTTCGGTGTTCCAGATCATCGATCTGCTCCGCAGGGAGCTTCCGGCAACGATCCCTGACATACGGCTCAGCATCCAGAACGGAGGCATTGCATCCACGGTGGCCGCGGCAATTGGATCGAGTGGTCTGCAGATCGATGTGTCGGGTGCGAACTTCGACCATGTCAGACAGGCGGCCGATGCGATACGCGGAGTGCTCGCCGCCGATCCGAATGTCTCCTCGACCGATCTCAGCGTTCAGTTCGACCGGCAGGAGCTTGTCGAGCAGTTCGACCGCCCGGTCATGTCACAACTTGGAGTTCTCCCCTCGGATGCAACACTCACCTCGCGCATCGTGATGAACGGAGTCGATGCCGGAACCTACCGGGAACAGAATAATGACTACACTATAGACCTCCGGTCCAATGTTGCGGGCTCGACAATCACCGGAAACCTGCTGAATGAAATGTCGGTTCGATCGCAGTCCGGAACGTTTGTGGACTTCTCGGCTTTCACTTCATTCCGGGTCGAGCCTACCTATTCCGATATTCCCCATATCGAAAAGCTCAAGTCGATTTCAGTATTCGCAGATCTGAGGCGACCCGATGTCCGTGGCACCTCTTCTCGCGTCGTGAAGAAGATCGATGCGCTTACACTGGCGTCGGATGTGCGCTGGCAGATAGCCGGACAGGCGCAACAGATGCAGAGCTCATTCACGTCACTCGGCGCGGCCCTAGTTATTGCGGTATTTCTCGTCTACATCGTCATGGTTATCCAGTTCCAGAACTTCGCCCAGCCGCTCATCATCATGGGATCAATCCCGTTCATCTTCATCGGTGCGGTTCTCTCCCTGCTTGCATTTGGCTCTACACTTTCGATAATCGCATTTCTTGGGCTCATAACCCTTGCGGGAACTGTAGTCAACAATGCAATTGTGCTCGTCGACTACATGAACATGCTTCGGCGGGACTATCACATGTCGCTGCGCGAGGCGGTGGTCGAGGGTGGCAGGCTCCGTCTGAGACCGATCCTTATGACAACGCTCACCACGATACTCGGCGTAATTCCCATGGCCCTTGCGATCGGCGAAGGCTCATCACTGAACGCCCCGCTCGGGCAGGTTATCGGCGGAGGACTCGTCACATCGACTCTGATCACGCTGTTCCTGATTCCCACACTGTATAACCTCATCGAGCGCAGAGGAGAACAACGACGATGACGCGAAAAGCGAGGGTAGTGCTCGCGGCCTGCACACTTGCGGTCGCGGTAGTCTGCACAGTATCCGCCCAGCAGAACTACTCACTCGAACAGCTGACTGACGCGGCACTCGCGACGAATCCGGATATTCTGCAACTCGGAAGCGCCCTGCAGGCGGACCGGCAGGAACTCACCGGAGCCCGCGCATCACTCTACCCGACCGTCGGTTTCCAGAACACCTACTCATACATCGCCAATCCGACCGGCTACACGATCGGCAAGGGTTCACTCGGTGTGATACCGCTACCGGCTTCCCTCGGCGGACCGGTAGATCTTCCGCAGAGCGATATTACCGTACCGCTTGCTCTGTACAACTGGAACGTCAACTTTGCGCTCACCGTAACTCAGCCGATCTACCTCTGGGGAAAGATTCGCAGCAACATCGCGCTCAGGCAGACAGTTGTCGCCGCAGACGGACTGAAACTAACGAAGCGGCAGGATGAGACACGCACGATGGTCGACGTCAACTACTACACGCTCTACTATCTGAACCGCCTCGTCGCGCTGCTTAGCGAACAGAAGCAGGTTGCCGACGACATGCTGAAGATCGCGGAGGACTCATACGCTGCCGGTCAGATCACCGACGCTGATCTCACCGCACGGCGAATGGCGCTTCGTGCCATAGATCACGCCATAGTTGCCGCGAACGGTCAGCGTGAGAGCGCGCTGATAAACCTTCGATATCTGAGCGGCCTTCCTCTCTCCCGGGCTGAAGACGTGGGGTTTCGCGCAATTCGTACCGACCTGTCCGCCGAACCGCTGCCGTCCTCTTCAGCCCTTATCGATCGCGCGCTCGGTAAGAACAGCGACATCATGCTCGCAACAGTTTCGGAGGCCGTGAGCAGGAACAGGCTGGACATTGCCCGTTCGGGTACCATTGTCAAACCTGATCTATCGCTGAACCTGCAGCTCGCCTACGGCGGCCCCCAGCTGCCGCTGCTCGGCGGCTCCTGGCTCTCGGAGGACAACTGGGTCGCAAATCTGACGCTCGTGATTGGCAGCACACTGTTCGACGGCGGCAAGTCGGCAGCTGCGGTCGGAAGCGCGGAGGCGGCGCTCGCCCAGGCACGGTTTCAGTCGCAAAGCGCAGTTCGCGACGTGTCGTCCTACATCGCGCAGACGCGAAGCGACCTCGATACCATTGCGGAGAACATCCGCTATTACCGGAGCAGGGTCGCCGACACCCTGGAGATCGAGAAGTATCAGAAGCATCTGCTTGATTCAGGCTCCGGCAGCAAACTCGATTACTATCAGAAACAGGTCGATGTTTTCACTGAACAGGCGCAGGTCATCGAACAGCAGCTTGCCTACGCAAGCCGCTACTTCACGCTTCGGAACGCCGTCGGCGGGTTCTAGGGTGCAGGCGTACTCTCTGCGATCCCTGAGAGCATCACGTAGTGAAAGTGATCCTCCCAGACGCCGTTGATGCGCAGATAGGAAGGGGAAAAACCCTCCCGGAGAAAGCCGCACTTTTCGAGAACGCGAATTGATGCGAGATTCCGCGGCATGACATTCGCTTCGACGCGATGAAGCTTCAGTCTGCCGAATGCAACCCGAACCATCTGTTCAACTGCTTCAGTCATATAGCCCTTTCCTGCCGCATTCGCGTCGAGCCGGTAGCCGAGATAGCAGGAGAGGAATGCACCGCGCACGATGTTCGACAGGGCGATGTTTCCGATCGGCACCTGGGGAGCGTCATCGGTGCGATAGATCCAGAGGCGCAGCCCCTGGCCGCGCGCAAATCCGCGCCGGTCCACGCGAATAAGACGCCTCTGCCCGCGGCTCGTGAAGAACTCTTCACCGTGCAGCGGTTCCCATGGCGCGAGAAACTCGCGGTTTCGCAGGTAGTATGCCGAGGCTTCGTCCGCATCGGCGCCGCGCGCCTCCCTCAGTTCGAGCCGCTTCGTCAGGTATCGTATCATCGCCCTGCCGTCTGAGAGTCAGGCAGAATAAGCTGATACAGATGCACGTCAAGAAGCCGTCCGAACTTGAAACCGACCTCCCTCATGGTGCCGATGTGTGCGAACCCGAACTTGCGGTGAAGATGGATGCTCACCTCGTTCTCGCCCGCGATACGCGAAATCAGGGTGTGCAGACCCGCGCGTGGCGCTTCCTCGAGCAGCCGTTCGAACAACATGCGGCCGATTCCGCGCGACTGGAACGATTCATCAATGTAGAGCGAAACCTCGGCGGTGCGGTCGTAGGCGGATCGATCCGACCAGCGGGAGAGCGACGCCCAACCGACAACGTAGTCGATCGCATCCTGATTGTCGGTCACCGGGCTGCCGTATTCGTCCTGATCCACGGAGGCGACAAAGACCGGATATGCGTCGCCGTGCCTGTTGAACCATGGCTCCATGGCATGCGCCTCCTTCGGTTCCGTGTCGAAGGTGGCAACCGTATGAACTATCGCCTGGTTGTAGATTTCTGTGATGCGCCCAACGTCGGTGAGCGACGCAACTCGGATATCGATGTCCGGTTTGTCATCCATCTGTATCATCTCTCCTTCAGGTTTTCGGATTGTACACCGATGCCGCGTGCTGCTCCAATCCTTCGCCTGAGACAGGATTACGTTGTCAGCTGGGGAGGCTTTCTCTATAATGGAGCGCGGAGAGCAACGTGTCCGACAGCATGCAATCGATTACCCGCGGGAGCTTCCGCCGATTCCTATCCTACGTACGGCCCTACACGGGTGCAGTTATTCTTGCGTCAATCGGCGGAATTGTGAAATTTACCGTTCCGCTGTTTATTCCGCAGGTTACCCGCTACCTCATCGACCATGTATTCAACAACAAAACGCTGAGCACCGCGCTGAAACTGCACACGCTGCTCGTCTCGGTCGGTATTCTCGTCGCAATTTATGTCTTCGTGTGGGTGCCGTTTACCTACATGCGTCATTTTTACTCGGGGAAAGCGGGAAACAAGTCAGTTTTTGACCTTCGGTGCGACCTGTACTACCACATCCTGCGCATGTCCAACGGTTTCTTCAACAGGACAAGATCGGGAGGAATCGTCGGCCGCATGATGAGCGATACTGCGCTTGCGCAGAACCTGGTCGGAAGCGCGCTGACCAATATCTGGATCGACGGCGCATCCATCTTCGTGATTGGCTATTTCCTGTTTGCCATCGACGTGCCGACCGCGCTCGTCGCCCTGGTGACCTTCCCGGCATACATCCTGTTTTTCAAACGGATCGGCGGCAAGATCAAGAGCACGAGCCATGAGATCCAGCGCAATATCGAACTGATGTCCGGTGAAGTACAGGAAAAAGTCTCGGGCAACGTGATAGTCCGGGCATTCACGCGGGAAAAGCACGAAGAGCACGTCTTCAATACCCATTCGACGCGACTTCTCACCTCAACAATGAGATCCGTATTCCTGCAGAGCTGGAATATGGCGATTTCCGGACTGATCACCGGCCTCGCACCGCTCTTTGTCACACTCTACGGAGGCTACCGGGTCATTCATGGCGATATGACGATCGGCGATCTGGTGGCAATCGGCATGTATCTGCCCCCGCTCTACCTGCCGCTGCAGCGGTTCTCCGAGCTCAATGTGGTGTTCTCGAGCTCGATGGCGGGATTATCGCGCATATTTGAGATCATGGATCAGAAGCCGGAGATCACCAGCGCACCGGATGCCATGCAGCTGACTGAACCGCGCGGGGATATCACCTTCGATCGGGTCGATTTCTGCTACGATGCGGGAACGCGCGTGCTCACCGACCTCTCGTTCACCGTTCCGGCAGGCAGGAAGATCGCGCTCGTGGGGCGAAGCGGCTCGGGAAAGAGTACGATCGCGAGTCTGATACCCCGATTCTACGACGTGACCTCAGGCTCGATCAGCATCGACGGGCACGATCTGCGCAAAATCGATGTCAAATCTCTTCGCAGCAACATCGGGATGGTGCTGCAGGAACCGGTGCTCTTCAGTGGAACCATCCGCGACAACATCCGCTACGGTCGGCCTGACGCGCCGGAGAAGGACATTCTTGCCGCCTGCAGGATGGCGAACGCGTACGAGTTTATCACCGGATTGCCTGCGGGCCTGGACACCGAAATCGGCGAACGTGGCGTATTCATCTCCGGCGGGCAGAAGCAGCGGCTGACAATTGCCCGCGCATTCCTGAAGGATCCGCGAATCCTCATCCTCGATGAGGCAACCTCGGCACTCGACTCAGAGTCGGAAACGCTCATCCAGGATGCGCTCGAGAGGCTCATGGAAGGACGATCCACCATCATAATCGCTCACAGACTTTCAACGATAATGGGTGTTGATCAAATCCTTGTACTGCGCGATGGTAGACTTGTCGAGCAGGGTACCCACAAAGAGCTGCTTGATACGAGTACCGTCTACCGAAGCCTGTACGACTTTCAATTCGCGAATATAGTGAATCTGCAGAAGTAGCGCCGACCGCGGTCTTGAGCGGAGCGCACTCCGGCAGGTCCGGCCCGAAAAACGTCCGCAACACGATAGGAGGAGAAGCCATGAGTAGAAGTGTGAAGGCGATTGTGCTCGGAGACGCGATGATCCCCGGAACCGAGTTCGAGGGAGCAGCACACAAGTATCTCGAACGCTACCTTTCCCACCTCGCTGCCGGCGACTGGGAGGCAAGCTGGGACCGGCTGCAGACCCGACGACTCGAGGTCGAGAAAAAGGGACCTGACATCGAATCGGTTCCACAACTGATCGTCGATCAGGGAGCAGAAGCGGAGATGCTCATGGGACTCTTTGTTCCCATCTCCTCAAAAGTCATCGATGCGATGCCGAAGCTCCGCATCGCGGGTGTTTCCCGTGCGGGCATCGAGAACGTGAATCTTGCAGCTGCCACCTCACGTGGCGTGCTCGTGTTCAACGTCGAAGGACGGAACGCGGAGGCGGTATCCGACTTTGCCGTTGGAATGATGATCGCCGAGTGCCGGAACATTGCCCGCGCGCATTTCGCGATCAAAAGTGGAGCGTGGAGGAAGGAGTTCTCGAACTCTGAATGGGTTCCCCAGCTGAACGAGAAAACGGTCGGCATCGTGGGATTCGGATATATCGGCCGCCTTGTTGCGAAAAAACTGAGCGGCTTCGGAGTGAAGGTACTCGTGCACGATCCGTTTGTCGACGAGGCTGCGGTGCGCGAACATGGCGCGCGCAGCGTGGATCGGATCTCCCTGTTCCGGGAATCGGACTTCGTTACCATTCACGCCCGGCTCAGTGAGCAGACAAAGCAGATGGTGGGGAAGGCTGAACTTGCGGTCATGAAGCCGACCGCCTACCTCGTCAACACTGCCCGCGCGGGCCTCGTGGACCAGGAGGCGCTCCTCGCCACGCTTCGGGCAAAAAAGATCGCCGGAGCAGCGCTCGATGTCTTCGAGAGCGAGCCGCTTGGCGCCGAGAGCGAGTTTCTGAAACTTGATAATGTAACCCTCACGACCCACATTGCCGGAACCACCAGGGAGGCACTCTCGGGCTCACCCGGTCTGCTCATGGATGACATTCGCAAGCTCCTGGCCGGAGAGAAGCCGCGCTTCGTGAAGAATCCGGAAGTGCTCGCGAAGTCTGAGTTTTCCGCCTGGCTCGAGGAGGTTCGCGGATGATGGTGGCGATGAAGAGTCTGCTCGAAGAGGCGCAGAAACGCAAATACGCGATTGGTTCATTCAATGTCTACAACTACGAGACAATTCGCGGAGTAATCGATGCGGCATCCGAAGAACGGGTGCCGGTAATTGTTGCCTTCGGTGAACGATATCTGGAGAACATGGGTCTCGCCGAGGTGGCATCAGTCACCCGCGATCTGTGTGCGGGCGCTGGAGTGCCGGTGGTGCTCCATCTTGACCACTGCAAGTCCTTTGATCATATCGTGCAGGCGGTGCAGGCGGGGTTCACCTCGGTCATGTACGATGGCTCCTCGCTGCCCTACGAGGAGAATGCCGCCACAACGCACGAGGTTACCCGCCTTGCTCATGCGGCAGGGGTGAGCGTCGAAGCCGAGCTTGGCGCAATCGGGCTTGGCGACCGATCGAACGAGGAGGAGGCATCCCAGATCTATACCGATCCGGGACAGGCGCGCGACTTTGTCTCACGTACCGGCATCGATGCGCTTGCAGTGTCGATCGGCACAGTCCACGGCCTCTATAAAGGCGAACCAAAGATCAACATCGATATCCTGAAAGAGATTCGTCGCATCGTTCAGATACCGCTCGTGCTGCACGGAGGCTCCGGTACACCCGAGGGGATTATCCGGCAGTGCATCCAGAATGGCATCTGCAAGATCAACGTAAACACCGAGATCTCGGCGCACGTCGTCGATAAGCTTCGCGAACTGCTCTGCTCCGGCGCCGACCATCACCTTTCCCAGCTTTCAGTCAAGCAGGTGGGATTGGTAAAGGATGTCGTGAAAAAGTATATCCGCATATTTGGAGGAGTTGCCTGAATTGGAGGTGATCGCTGTCGTCGATGCGGGCACCTCAAGCCTCCGCGCTTCCCTGCTGAACCGCGAAGGCGCGGTAATCCACACCGCGCAGCGTGAGTACTCGCCGCAGTTTCTGCCGAACGGGAACGTCGTGCAGGAGGCCGAAACCTGGAGAACCGCTCTGTTCGCAGCCCTCAGGGAGCTTCAGGCGTCGACGGACGACTCAACCGTCACGGTGACCGCGATCAGCGTCACCTCGCAGCGTGCGTCGATCATCCCGGTTGGCGGCAACGGTGAGCCACTGTGCCCTGCGATCATGTGGCAGGACAAGCGGAGCGTCACCGAGTGCGCGTACATCGAGCAGGAGCTCTCGTCGCCCGAGATCTACCGGAGAACCGGTCTGCGTGTCGACCCCTACTTCTCGGCAGCGAAGATCCTCTGGCTCGAACGAAATGAACCTTCGATACGGCGCGCGGCGGTCAGGCTCATCGGCGTTCAGGACTGGATCGCGTGGCTTCTGACCGGGAGATACGTGACGGACTCCACGCAGGCATGCCGAACCATGCTCATGGATGTCCGCACCCGAAGATGGGATCCGGACCTCCTGTCGGTAGTCGGCGTACGGGAGTCTGAGCTTCCCGAAATCGTCGAGCCGGGAACGATAGTCGGAGGACTCACGCAGGAGGCTGCGGCAATCGCAGGGCTCCGCGCGGGGATTCCGGTGGTGCTTGCCGGAGGCGATCAGCAGAATGCAGCGCTCGCACTCGATGTGTTCGAATCCGGATCGGCCGAGGCGAACACCGGAACCGGATCATTTCTCATTGCCTATTCACCGCGCCCCGCTTTCGATCCGCAAATGCGCACCCTGTGTAGCTGTGGCGCAGTTCCGGGGACCTGGGTAATCGAAGCGGGCCTTCTTACCACCGGTATTGTCTATAGCTGGGCCAAAAGCCAGTTCTACCGGGAGGCGACCGATCAGGATGCGATAGAAATGATGAACAGGGAGGCCGAAGCATCGCCTGCAGGATCAAACGGACTCTTCGTCCTTCCTCACTTCAAAGGCGCGGCAGCTCCCCGCTGGAATCCGCTTGCCACCGGCCTCTTCGCGGGGGTTCGCATGGATACCGTCCGTGGCGATTTTGCGCGCGCAATCCTCGAGGGAATAGCGATGGAGCTCGGGGAGAACCTCGCCGTGATCGAAACGCTCACCGGGAGAATCAATACGGTGAGCGTTGCCGGCGGGCTCGTACGATCCGATCTGTTCAATAGAATCCAGGCCGGCTGCTTCGGCCGCCCGGTTCGCCGCTATCGCAACAGCGAAGCCTCGACACTCGGAGCGCTCATGAACGCGGGTGTCGCGCTCGGCCACTATCCGAGCTTTCGCGACGCGTTCACCGTGGTGCGTGGCGAGGAGCCAACGCTGTTTGAGCCGGATGAGCAGACCGCCACAGTTTACCGCAAGCTAAAGATGCGGGTAAACCTCATCTATGAGGCAATGAGCAGACTCGGTGTCTATGAAGCGCTTGCAAAGCCGCTTGACTCAGAGAGTCGCACACTTGATCGGTATCCGGGCACCGATGCTACAATCCGTCCATGATTTCAGTGCACGATTCTCCCGGCAGAGGGCGCGGCGTCTTTTCCGACAAGACTTTTCACGCAGGTGATGTCATCGAGCAGGCGCCGGTGCTGGTTCTGCCTGACCCTCAATGGTTGTCGCTCGACACGACTGAGCTTCGCGACTATCATTACGCGTGGGGCGAAAATGCAGCCGCAATCGTTCTGGGGTATGGTTCTCTCTATAACCACTCCTACACTCCGAATGCGATGTACGTGCGGAATATGGATGCCCGGCTGATGGAATATGTCGCCCTGTGTGACATAGCCGTCGGTGAGGAGATCACCGTCAACTACAATGGCGATCCGGAGGATATGACGCCTCAATGGTTCGAAGCACCCGGCAACAGATCCGAACAGTCGCTCAACCCGAACTCATAGTTGTTCTCTACTCGGTAGTTGAATCCATGGGCCGCGGCACGCCCGCTGACATTACTCCCGACAGGGAGACCGAACAGATTGCAGCATCAGTGGATCGTGCGCTCCGGGTCACCGGCTGCAACTCGAGCATGCACGCAATTCGCACAGCCGATGATGTTACCCGCACACTTTCGCGGTTCGATCCTGCAACGACACTCGTATTCAATCTCTGCGAAGGCCTTGACAACGATACTGCGGCCGGAGAAATCCGTGCCGCGCGACGGATTGCAAAAAGCGGCCTTCGTTACACCGGCGCGGACCCGCTGACACTCGAGCGCTGCCTTGACAAGGGAAGGACCCATGAGCTACTTGGCGCGGCGGGAGTTCCTGCAGCAAAATGGGTTGTCGTGCGAACTGTGGCCGAACTTGCCGGCGCATCTATTCACCCGGCGCGCACGGTCGGCTACCCTGCCATTGTAAAACCCGCCCTCGAGGACTGCAGCCTTGCAATCACCTCTGATTCGGTGGTCGACTCCGATGCGGCTCTCCTGCGGCAGGTTCGGCGCATCATCGAGGAGTATCGCCAGCCTGCATTAGTCGAGCAGTTTCTTGACGGGCGTGAGTTTTCGGTGAGTATCCGCGGCTATGGTGATCCTGAGGTGGTCGGCACCGGTCAGATCGACTTTGCAGATTGCAGCAATCCCCGGGATCGAATCGAAACATATGAAAACAAATGGTCTGACCGATTCACGGGAGTCTACCCCGCGCCGGTAAGCTCATCCGAGCGTGACCGTCTCGAACAAATCGGACTCTCAGCGTACCGGGCGCTCGTCTGTTCAGGATACGCGAGGGTCGACGTGCGCGAGGACTCAAACAGATTCCACGTGCTCGAGGTGAATCCCAATCCATCCCTCGCCGAAGACGCGGGCTTCGCGCGGGCCGCCGCAGCATCCGGCGTCGACTACGCCGCTCTTGCGGGGATATTGTGCGCGGATGCGTGGTCGCATCGGCGACGGGAGTGAAAAGTATGTCAACTGCAGACAGTGGTATTGTCATTCGGCAGACGGTCAGGGATGATGTCGGACCGATTCTCGCGATCACGAAAAACGTCGGAGTCTTCAGCGAAGTTGAAGTTGCGACAGTTGACGAACTACTCGACGAGTACTTCACCCGCGGCCCTGTCGTCAGCGGATACTACTTCCTCAGCTGCCTCTCCGACGGCAGAGTGGTCGGATACTCCTGCCATGGACCCCGCGCACTCACCGATGGAACCTACGATCTGTACTGGATCGCGACCGACGCTTCGGAAAAGCGGCGGGGCATCGGAAGCACGCTGCTTGCAAGGGTAAGCTACGACATAAGAGTTGCCGGCGGTCGCCTGATCATTGCAGAAACCTCCAGCCGGCGCGAATACGAGGCGACCCGCCGATTCTACGAAAAAAACGGTTACCGGCTCGAAGCGGTTATCAAGGATTTCTACGCCGCAGGCGATGATATTGATATGTACGTGGCTCGTATCTGAGGAGAAAACATCAATGAAGGCAACAGCAATGCGACGGGCGACGATCATCGCCATCGTTCTATCGATAGCAGCAGCTATTCCTTCGTTCGCCCAGCAGATTGGCGGCGGAGTTACCATCTTTATCCCGGAAGCGACCTGGCTCAGCCAGGGCACCGTCAGCTACGAGGCGCAGTTCGGCACCAGCATCGGCATCGGTGGCCTGTTCAGCGTTCCGGTCGGCTTAGCCTACGACAAGGTTGACGGCCTCCTTCCAAACGGGACAGGCATCAGTCAGCGAAGCCTCCCCTGGGCAGTCACCGACTCATTCATGCTCACAGCTGGATTGAAGCTCACAATTCCGGTGTCGATCATGTTCGTCGAAGCCGAAGGTGGCGGCGTGCTCCAGTGGAACGCCGGAGTGCTCCCGCTTGACGGAAACATTGCAGCGACTCTCGCCCCGGCAGGTAACGTGTGGGCGTGGAAGTCGATAGACGCAAGTGCGCCCTTCGGTTACGGCTA
>DATKUC010000167.1:0-15760 GCA_035530835.1 Spirochaetia bacterium | reverse complement strand
TGAACCTGGTCAATAACAAAGAAGTAGCCGAAATGTTCCTCGGTGGCTGAAGAGAGGGAAAGTGCTTTACGTTGTCCAGCTGGTAGTCTACGGCATTGTGCTCGGAAGCATCATTTCGCTTGGTGCGATCGGTGTTTCGCTGGTGTATGGAATTCTCGGCTTCTCGCACTTCGCTCATGGCGACATGATGACCTTCGGTGCGTACTTTGGTTTTTTCGCCATTGCAACCCTTGGTTTTCCGCTTCCCCTTGCGCTGCTGTTCGCAGTGGCTGCCACGGCGATCCTGGCGCTCGTCATTGACCGATTGATCTATCGGAAACTGCGGAAAGCGACCCCCATTATCATGCTCATCAGCACCATCGGCGTATCGTTCATGCTGCAGAGCGCAGCGCAGATAATCTGGGGATCGGACAACCAGGTCTATCAACAGGGTATTGTCCTGCCGTACAAGTTCCTCGGACTGAGGTTACAACCTGTCGAGCTGTTCATCATCATCGGATCGATTGTCCTGGTTGTGCTGCTGCATATGTTCCTTCACAGTACGAAGATCGGGAAGGCGATGCGTGCGATGGCGGACAACGTCAGCCTTTCGCAGATCACCGGCATCAATACCGAACTGGTAGTGATCTGGACCTGGATCATCGCGGGTACGCTGGCCGCAGCGGCCGGAGTGTTTCTGGCTGCGGACACACAGCTTAACCCGCGTATCGGGTTCAACCTGCTGCTGCCGATTTTTGCGGCGGCAATCCTGGGCGGCATTGGCGACCTGTACGGCGCAATCATCGGCGGTGTCATTATCGGAATCGTGCAGGAGGTGTCGACTATCGTGATCGACCCGGGCTACAAGCCCGCCGTCGGGTTTGTCATCATGGTGGTGATGCTGATTGTCCGGCCTTACGGTATCATGGGAGGGAAGCGCTGATGCATCTGACGGGACTTGTCAGTTACCTGATCTTCTTCTTTTCCATGGCGGGAATCTACGCGGTACTCGCGTTGGGGCTGAACGTACAGTGGGGCTATACCGGTGAGACGAACATCGGTGTTGCGGGCTTTTTCGCGATTGGCGCCTACGCGACGGCCATACTGACCACGCCGCACAGCAGCGAATACCTCGGCGGCTTCAACATGCCGTTCATTGTTGCCGTGCTCGGCGCGATAGTCGCCTGCGCGGTCATCGCGCTTGTCATCGGCCTCATCACGCTGAAATTGCGCGGGGACTACCTCGCAATTGCCACCATCGGAATCGCGGAAACACTGCGGCTCTACCTGACAAATGCGACAAGTGTGACCGGCGGCGTACGCGGGATAGCCGGTATTCCGCAGCCGCTTTCGAAGCTGATACCCGGTGGCGCAAGCCTCACGTTCCTGTTGCTCGTTGTGGTGACTGTCGTTATCGTCTACCTCGCATCACAGAGGCTCTACCGATCTCCATGGGTCCGGGTATTGCGCGCAATCCGATCAAACGAAGATGCAGTCCTCGCGTCCGGAAAGAATGTGCTGCGTTTTCGCATCGAGTCCTTTGTGGTTGGTTCAGTGGTGATGGGCGTTGCCGGTGTCCTCTACGCGACCTTTACCCGGTTCGTCAGCCCTGAGGCATTTGATCCCATCTACGGGACGTTCCTCGTGTGGGTCATGCTCATTGCAGGCGGAAGCGGCAACAACTTCGGTGCAGTCGGTGGTGCGGTCATTATCTGGGCAGTCTGGTCCGCCACCGATTACGTAACATCGCTTCTGCCGACGGCATGGGACACCCGTGCGGCCGCAATGCGGATATTTCTGATAGGTCTGCTTCTGGAAGTCATCCTGATTCTTCGTCCGCAGGGGATTTTCCCCGAACGACCTCCGAAACCGATCGACGGTGGAACACCGGAACCGCTTCGCGCCGCAGATCCTGCAGATACCGCCGAGGAGAACTGAGCCGTCGCACCCTTCCTGGCAGTCTATCAATTCCGTATATAGACGTGGTACTATACAGCGAACGGGTGCCGGCTGATTCGAGTTCCGCCTTCGGGCGCCGTAACTTGTTCGGCACATACCGAAGGAGTTGCGAACCATGAAAAAGCTGATCTTTGTGCTTATTACCCTTGCAGGCTCGGCCGGACTGGCTGCGGCGGCGGATATAAGCACACTTATCCAGAATGCAGACATGCAGGCGCTGCCGGCAGGAACGAGCATTGTCGATTTTTCGCTGCATGACCTCTCCGGGAATAACGTGAGATTAAGCGATTTCAGCGGGAAGGTCGTTCTTCTCAACTTCTGGGCGACCTGGTGTCCACCCTGCCGGGCGGAAATCCCGCAGCTCGAATCGCTGTACAAAGAGTACAAGGACAAAGGCCTCGTCGTTCTCGGTGTCGACCTGCAGGAAGCGCCCGCCGGCGTGCGCGATTTCGTAACGAAGAATAAAATGACCTATCCGGTGTTGCTTGACACGAGCGGTCAGATCGGCGGGAGCTACGGTGTGCGCAGCATACCCACCACCTATCTTGTCGATAAGCAGGGAAATGTGACCTCCGGGACACTCGGTTCCCGTGACTGGGTCACTCCGTCGATGAAAGCGCTGCTCGACGCGCTGCTCGGCAAGTGACTCGTGAAACGCAAAGAGGAACGATAGTGCTACATCTCGTTTTCAACAGATACACGGTATCACTGGCCTTCGTGGTGGGCGCCTTTCTTGCGCCTATCTCGCTTGCAGCCGAGGGCAGCGCTGAGAGCACCTCCGCGCGAACCATTTCAGTCAGCGGAACCGGTACGGTTCTCGCGTCGCCTGACATTGCCACGGTGCGAATCGGCGTCGAAAGCCGGAACGCAGACGTGAAACGGGCGCTCAACGCGACAGCCGACCGAATGAAAGCGGTCGTAGCGGCGGTCGAGGCCGCCGGAGTTGCGGAAAAGGACATCTCGACAGTGGACTACCGGGTAGACTTCATGCAGAACGATCAACAGCAGTCGAGTGCAACCGGGCGCACCGGCACCTATATCGTTACCGACGTTGCGGAGGTGACTATCCACGAGATCGGCCGGCTCGGCACTGTTCTGGACGGTGCGCTCGGCGCCGGTGCAAACGATCTGCAGGGCGTGACCTTCGCGCTTGCAAATCCCGCTCCGGTCGAACAGCAGGCGCGTGCCATTGCCTTCAGGCAGGCATACGATCGCGCTGACCAGCTCGCAAAACTCTCCGGTTCGACTATTGTGCGCGCATTGAAGATCAGCGAGGCCGGATCCGGCGCTGGACCGTCTTTACCGATGCTGAAGGCCGCCGTATTTGCCGGTTCGCCGCCGGTCAATGCCGGGCAGCTCGAAGTGACTGTTACCGTGCAGGCGACCTTTCAGGTGAAATAGCGAGTCCGTGGTCAGGCATCAGAAATACATTACCGCAAACTCATTAAATAATTGACATTTCCCTCCACAAGTATTACATAGAAAGTTAAGTTTAGCTCCAGGAGGGTCTAATGGATAAGATGTTCAATCATGTCTCCCGACTCCCGTTCCTCGCCAAGGCGTTTGCCGGAATAATACTCGCTGCCGGCGTCTCGTTTCCTGCGGTCGCACAAACCACCTACAATCTTGGTGCACTGCTTCCAATTACCGGTGACCTGCAGGCGTACGGCAACGCATCGCTCAACGGAATCAAGCTTGCCGTACAGCAGATCAACAGCCAGGGTGGCGTGCTTGGCGGAAAACTCGCGATCAAAGTCGGTGACACCCAGACAAAACCGCAGCCGGGAATCAGCGCTGCGCAGAGACTCGTTTCCATCGACAACGTATTCGGAATCGTTGGGGCAATGTCAAGCGGCGTGACCATTCCAATCGCGCAGAGCGTCACGGACGCTGCGGGTGTGGCACTCATCTCCCCGGCATCCACCTCGCCGAAGATCACGAACCTGAGCGATAACGACTTCCTGTTCCGGACAGTACCGTCTGACGCGTTTCAGGGCGTTGCGCTCGGCGAAGTTGTCGCGCAGAACGGCATTACGAACGTCGGTACCATGTACATTAACAACGACTACGGACAGGGCCTTGCGGATGCCTTCAAGGCGGCGTTCGAGAAGAACGGCGGTACCGTATCGTCACAGGTTGCCTACGATCCAGGTAACGCCTCCTATCGTGGTGAGCTCACCAAGGCGTCAAGCAACGGAGCTCAGGCGCTTGTATTGATCGGATATCCGGAAAACGGTATCACGATTCTGAAGCAGGCTATCGAAGGCGGATACTTCAGCAAGTTCATCTTTACCGATGGCATGAAGTCGCCCGCGGTCATAAAAGCTGTTGGCGCGCAGTATCTCGATGGATCATTCGGAACCACCCCGCAGGCACTCGCGTCGAGCAACTCCGCGCAGATGTTCAAGGATGCGTACAGCAAGGCGTACGGACAGCTTCCTCCGCAGCCCTACATTGATACCGCGTACGATGCGGCGTTCGTGCTTGCAATGGCACTCGAGAAAGCCGGCACTGCAAATCCGACTTCGGTACGTGATCAGCTCCGGTTTGTGGCAAATGCGCCAGGAACGCAGGTATTCCCCGGTGAATGGGCAAAGGCAAAGCAACTGATCGATGCAGGACAGGATGTGGATTACGTTGGCGCATCCGGCCCGATCGATTTTGATGCAAATGGCGATGTTTCCGGTACCTTCGGATACTGGGTCATCAAGAACGGCGAGATCCAGACAGTCAAGGTCTTCCAGCCGTAAGATCGACTTTTGCAGGAGTAAAGGCCCGCCTTCCGGCGGGCCTTTTTTATGCCTGCCCGCGGTGATAGAATGACCGGAGCGACCATCGCAACGCCAGCGAACGCGCCGGCCGTGAACCAGGAGGGCTTCCAATGGACAACACTAACCCAAGCGACAAAAACGATGCCGGAACGACGACGCCTCAGCTTACCGCACTTGAACTTGCGCAGTACATCGATCATACGCTTCTCAAACCTGAGGCGATAAACGCAGCCTTCGACGCGCTCTGCCAGGAAGCCATCCGGTACCGGTTCTACAGCGTCTGCGTCAACTCCTCCCGAGTCGCGTATGTCGCCCCCCGTTTGCAGGGGTCCGGGGTCAAAGTGTGCTCGGTGGTCGGTTTTCCACTCGGAGCAATGACGACTCAGTCGAAAGCATATGAGGCGCGTGAGGCAATATCCGGCGGTGCAACTGAAATCGACATGGTCATCAATGTCGGGTGGCTGAAGTCAGCTGATTTACGCGCAGTTGAGGCGGATATCCGCGCGGTACGTAGCGCGACCCTCGCGAACACCATACTGAAGGTGATCATTGAGACTGTGTTCCTTACCGAAGAGGAGAAGATCACAGCCTGTGAGCTTGCGCGGAAAGTTGGTGCTGATTTCGTGAAGACCTGCACCGGCTTTCTCGGCGGCGGGGCAACGGTCGAAGACATTCGGCTTATGCGACGTGTCGTCGGAAAGGACATGGGTGTCAAGGCGTCAGGTGGAATTCGGACGAGGCAGGCGGCGCTTGATCTCATTGCGGCAGGAGCCACCCGCATCGGGGCCGGCGCCGGTGTTGCGCTTGTTTCCGGCGCGGAAGGGAGTGGCACCTACTAACGGTCAAAATGCAATTTTAGAGGGTTTGATCTTATCGACCGTACGTATTATAATGGAGTATCACTCGAAATTTGAGAAAGAGGATTCCGGTGAACAGCATCAAATACACAGGGCTCGCCCCGGTCGAACGGCTTGAACTTGCACTCTCGGTAGTACGGAAGTTTGATAAAAAACTGCGACCACAGACGTCGGACAGAAAGCCTGGCGGACTCATCGAGTTTTCCGCGGACGACGATCGCGAGTTTGTTGTAATCGGTGACCTCCATGCGAACAAGCGCAATCTGAAGCATATTCTTCTTGACAACGGGAACCTGCGCAAATTGCGTGAGAACCGACTGGTGATCATCTTCATTGGTGACGTGGTTCACGATGACCGGACCGGCTACATGAACCAGATGGATTCCTCGGTTGAGATTCTTGAAGTTGTACTGCACCTGATTGTCCGCTATCCGAAAAACATCGTCTATCTTCTTGGCAATCACGACACCTTTTCCGAGCATCTGGCCAAACTGGGCATTCAGCAGGGGTTGCTGTTTCGGCAGGCGATTCTGGAACGGTTCGGTGCCGACTATGTTGAACGGCTCCAGACGTTCTTCGATTCACTGCCCGTATTTGTCATCCATCCGCATTTTCTGGTAACCCATGCAGGTCCGCCTCGAGGAGGCGCCACGAGGGAAGAACTGATCAACATCGATCACTTTCCCGACCTGAAGTGGCAGGTTACGTGGAACAGGTTGAATGAGACCCGCAGTACTCCTAGTATGAAGGAGTACGGAAACGAAGACCTCGCGGAGCAGCGGAAACTCCTTGGTTGTCCGGACGACATTCCGATCATCGTCGGACATAATCCGATGTGGAACTGGGGAGGCGACGATTCGGTCTGGATCAATCCAGCCGGCACCATGAACCACGTCATTCTCTACAGCAATCTTCCGAAGAAGTGCCCGTACCTTTCATTCAACGGGAGCAGGAAGTATACCGTTCGCTATGCTGATCTGAAGCTAACCGTACGGCGGTTCGTCCTCGACGACTACGCGTGAAGCAGGTTACATAAATGGAATACTTCAACTACACAAATACCGTGGATTTTGCCGGGGATCAGGACCTGGTGTCAGCGCTCGAGTTGTCGACGCCCACCGAAGAGATCCTCGCCCGATACACGACTGATGACTTTCTGGTCCCGGCTCCCGAGATGCGAGTTCCGTTCTTTGCGGAAATCCGCAACTACCTTGGTGCCCGCGAACGGAACGATCCAGGCTCGACGTGGCTTGTCCGCAAGATTGATGCAACAGCAGTCCGTGCAACCGAAATGGCGATGATCTGCTTTCTCGTCGATCACATCGTCAAATCGCTATCGGCGCCGGCGATCATCACGCGGATCGACGGTGAGTTCTACAAGGCAACAAAGATTGTACCCCGCTCTGAACAGCTATCGGGTGCCAACTACACTGAAATCGTCGAACTCAAAGAGCAGTTGATGCTTGATCTGATAAACCGCTGGATCTATTCGGACGAAGATCGAAATCCGAACAACTATCTCATCCGGTACAATTCGCACAACAACCAGATTCTTGTCGCCGTCGACTTCCTGAATGTAGATCTGGTAAGCGAGGGCATCAAGATTGAAGGAACTCCTGAGAAGTTCGGATGGACCCGTTCGGAGAAGACGCGCTACCTTACTCCGCTCAAAGCGGAAAATTTCCTCAAGTACGATATGTCATTCTTCAATATGAGGCTCGACTGGTTCAGAAAGCTGGAACGGCCGCGCCTCGAGAATCTGTGCAGTGGCGCTCTTCGCTACAGCGAAGAACGTGAAGCACTGAGCCGGACGATAGCGGATAATCTGGTCAGGCGAGTGGAATATGTGGCCACTTACTTCAACAGCATATTCCCCGCGGTTCGGGATGACAGGGACGGGGGCAAGTATTCGAGCATGGGTAAGTCCTTCACGACGATGTACGATTAGGAATACACGAATACAAGAAGAAGACCGGGACGCCCGAGCTATCGGACGTTCCGGTCTGAAGGAAAAAGCGCGGCGGTTGTCCGGCTCTGTGCAGCTACTTGGTCAAGCTCCCATATACGTGGTCAGGCTTCAGGCCGAAGGTGGGGTTACTTGCCTGTTCGAGAGTTACCGAAGTCAGGGAATCGATCAGGCTGCGATTGTTGTCGAAGAAATCCGACCGAATCCTGCCTGCCTGACGGGCCACCGCGAGTTTACTCTCATTTGATTCGTGGGGTGTGTCGAGCGTGGTGAGATACTGCAGAACATCAAGAATGACGCGATTCAGCAGATCGTCCTGATCCCGAGTCTCGTCGAGGAATTTTCCGAGCGAATTGATCTCGGCAATGGATGGCTGATAGAGCTGAAAGCCTTCTTCCGCCGAGCGATACAATTTTGCGAACAGTCCGATTATGACTTCAAGTACCTTCGCGTACACCTCGTTCTTCCTGTGTTCTCCGAGGAACATAAACAGCGAGTTGACGATGTAGTGGTTTGGAATAACGCAATCAAGAAACTTCTCGGGTTCATACCCGTCGAGGAGAACATCCACCGATGCTTCATTATTGGTACCGAGAACCTCGAGATAGAGCGGGTAGGAATCACTACTGATGCCGAGTTCGTTCAGAAAGCCCGCATATGCGACGAGTGAGTCCACCGACTGGACATCGTTGCCGCGCATAATGTCCGACAGGTATGTTTCCTTCAGAAAGTCGATATAGTCGGGTTCGACTACGCCGATTTCCCACTGCTTTTTTGCCCATTCAACATTCATTGCTCTGTTCCACCATTTGCGAACCTGTCGCGCCACCCGCGAGTCGGACTTTCCGTCCGACCACCTGCGGCGGGCAGCGCGTGGTTGCGGTTCTGGCGAAGGTTATTCAACCTTCACCGCTTCCTTATTGTCGCCCTTGGCTCCTGCCTTCACGGTATTTCTCACGCTCGGGTCGGCCAGGATAGCGTCTTCCTTCAGCAGCTTTGAGTCCTTGAAGTCAACCAGCGAACGCGGTGAGACTTCGAACTTCTTGAAGTCCATTCTCACGAGCAGAACCGGCGGAATAACTTCGCTCAGGCTCTTGGTTTCGTCGAAGAAGTAGTTGCGGATTTCGTTCGCATGAATCGCCACCTCTTCCATGTTCCGGTTGTTCGGATCCAGCCCTTCCATCTGTGACACCTTGTCGTGAATGTCGAGGATGACGCGGTTCAATGAGTCTTCCTGCCCGGCTTCTTCGTCCAGGTGTTTGCCGAGTGAGTTAACATCCGAGACGCTCAGGTCATAGAGTCGATAGCCGTCAATCGGAACGTTGTAGGCAGCCTGAAGGATACCGAGGACCACCGAGAGGGACTTTGCGTAGATCGCGCCCGGATGTCGTTCGGCAAGAAGTGCAAAACAGGCGCCCAGGATCTCGTAATTCGGCTGAATCGAACTGAAGAAGAGGAACGGATCCCGGTCTCCGATCAGTGCGTCGATAACCCAGTGGTTGCCGATTTCGAGCACCTTGATGAACAGCGGATAGTTCTCATTCGTAAGTCCCGTCTTGTTCAGAAAGTGCGCATAGGTGATTGCCGATTCGACGGCCTCCGGTGTTCGGCATGCAAGGATACCCTTCAGTATGGCGTTTTCCACTTCTGCTATGTCCTTACCGGTGTAAATTCTGGTTCTGTCCAAAAGAATCATGTTTCTCCTCCTCAGTTCTCAAAAACGTGCTCGGGCATAACTTCTTTGACCAAGAAGTCCGACTTCACCAGCAGAACCTGTGGGATCGCATCCTCCATCTTTTTCCGCTTGTCGAAGAAATGGCTGCGAATGAGGTTACACTGTCGTGCAATAAGCTCCATCTCATCATCGCCCTGTCCTTCGAGGAGGGAAATGCGGTCCAGAATGTCCAGAATTGCCCGGTTCACCGGATAGTTCTGCCCCTTCTCCTTGTTCAGATGCTTTCCCAGGTTATTCACATCGTTTATGGATACCTGGTGCACCTTGTAACCATCTTTCGCGTAGCTGTACGCAGCCTGCAGAATTCCGAGTACAATCGAAAGTGTCTTCGGATAGATGCCACCCGGATGCCAGTTCGTCAGCAACCGGTACGCGGTCGAAAGCAGATGCTTTGTCGGCAGGATCGGCGTGAGGAAGAGGAAGGGATCCGAATCGGAAAGAAGTGAATCGATCACCCAATGGTTGTCGATTTCCAGTAGTTTGAGAAACAGCGGGTAATTCTGATTTGTCAGACCGCTCAGTTGAAGGAACCGTGCATAAGTGGTTGCTGCATCCACTGCATCCGGCGTTCGGCACGCGAAGATGTTGTTCACTATATGGTTCTCAACGCGAAAGATTGACTCTTCAGACCATATTTCCTGATGGAAACTATCCAGCTTATCAGACATGTTTTTCTCCTGAATCCTGAAATCAGTTATTTGGCATACGGGACGACGTCCCTGGGCATTACTGTGTTGGTTCGGTAATCTTCGCGCTGCAGCAATTCGGGCGGTAGCGCGCTGCTCATCGCGAGTCTTCTGTCGAAGAAAGCGTTTCGGATGTTGACCGCATGCGATGCCAGCCGGTCAACCTCGGGATTCTCTCCATTGAGCGATTTGTAACTTCCGATGTCGGCAAGAATATTGAGTATGAACCTGTTGACCGGATCCTGCTGACCCTTCTCTTTGTTCAGATTCTTGCCAATTGAGTTCAGATGCTCCGTGGTCAGTTGATAGAGTTTATAGCCCTGCTTTGCGTCGTGGTACGTGCGAAAGAAGATTCCAAAGATAAGGCTGAGCGTCTTTTCGTACATCCTTCCGGGCGGATACTTGTCAAGCATTCTGAGGGCAAAGTCGATGATGTAGGGGCCTGTCTGAACCTTCGAGAAGTAATCGAACGGATCTTCGCCGTCCAATAATGCTTCCACCACGTTGAAGTTCTCTTCCCGCAGAAGTTCGAGTACAAGTGGATAGTTCTGGCTGTCCAAACCCTTCTGATTCAGATATCTGGCGAGTTCAATTGAGGCTTCAACCGCTTTCGGGGTATCACACTGAAGGAAACGGGTAACAGCGTTTATCCGCATCTGATAGAGCTCGTCGCTGGTGAATATGTTTGTCCAGGTCATATTTAACATAATTTCGTTTCTCTCTTATACGGACATTTTATATGTATTCTCCACTTTTTGCAACAGCTTTTTGTGAAAAAACACCATTTTAGTAAAAAGACAAAATATGACATATTTGATGAGAATTAAGACGGGTGTGATGAATGACTATCGGGAAATGATGTACTGGTCGCGGGGGAATATGAGGTCCAGATCCGAGGCGTCACCGCCGGGAGCGGGGTTCAGCGCAACAATCCGGGCTCTGAACTCCTGCCACGTCAGGCGATTTGCGTCTGCCAGGCGCGCATCAAGTGCGGCGGGGCGATTTGCACTACTCAGATAGAGATAGAGGTCATAGAGCGTGTCGCCCCGTCTGACCTGCCATATGATTTGTGATCCCGAGACTTTGAACCGGAACCGGTCGGTTGCAGATTTTTCGCTGCTGCGGGCGGGAGCCGGAACTTGCGCTGAATCGGTCACCGTTCGCATTACTGCCTGAGGAGATGCTGTCCGGCCTGTCGTCCCGAGGTCGTCGGTTGCCGGTAAATGACGCAGGCGGACTCCGGAGATCAACATCAACAGCAGCGCGAGGACGAGCAGACCGAGGAACCAGATAAACGGCCGCAGCCACTTTGCGGTGCGCGCAAAGTGGCTGATATTGAACCGGTTTGCCGGTACATTTGCAGTTGATCCCTCGTGGTCTGGAGATTTCCCGTCGGAGACTCGCCGTTTCCATCTGCGCGGATCGAGGCGGGAAAGCAGGATCCCGCGCTCCTTTGCGTTCTCCAGGAACCTGCCGTATTGCGAACGTCGGACGGGTGCGCCTTCAGTTACGCTATCAGGAGCGGTCTCCACTTGCCCGTCAGCGGCCTCCGTGACGCTTCGACGGAGGCCGGAAGGCGCCGCCGACGCGACGTCGGTCTGCTCTGCCTCGCGCCCGCCCGGGATATCGAAAGAGAACAAATCTTCCTGCCGGTCTGCCGATTCAGGGAATTGAACTTGATTTCGAGGTCGATCGATGTCTGCAGTCGTCGGCGCGAGATCTACCGCTCTGCTTTCTTCAGTCGTCTCGACACGCGAAAAATCCGGAGTATCGGGTCGACTGTATTCTTCGTCCGCACGTTCTCGTTCGAACGCGGGCTCGGAATCGAAAGCGCGAGACTCGGCACCAGTCGGGATTCCGGTTGCAAGTTCAGGGGAGTGGCTCGTCGGGGTAGTCTCCTCCGGGGAACTATCATGTCGCACACGTTCTACCGGTACAACCTGCCGTTCCTGCTCCAGTTCGCGGCCGAATGTGATGATTCGGCGCTGTTCCGCCCAGTCTTCTCCGAGCGAAGTGTTCGCGTCGAGGTAGGCGATTATGTCGTCGAGGACCGGAGCAGGTAGCCGAAGCTCAATATGGGTCAGGATGATGCAGACGAGCTCTTTGTTCTGCGCTGTCAGATCGAGGCGACAGTTCTCGAGCATAAGATAAAAGAGAATAAGTTCGCCGTTCGCGAACGGCACACGCTGAAAGTCCTTAACCAGCTGTTCGAAGATCCGCTCAATCGAGAAAAACAGCTTCTCGGTAATGTCGTACACGAGTGATCGAGGAAGCGGAATCACCCCGTCGAACAGGTTTTCCACCAGAAACGGGAAGTCGGTGACGTAGAGTCTGCCGCTGAGATTTCGATATGCAGGTTCCAACAGTTCCGACAGCGGAACATTGCGACGGTGGAGCACAACCAGGGATAGCAGCGCCGATTCCTTATCCGCATCGGATCTGGAAAGGACCTCCCGGAGATACCCGTCGGTAATGGTGGCATTTTCCGGTCTATCGATCGACTGGAGCTCGTCAATAGCTTCGTTGACCTGATCGCACCAGCCGTACAGCCGCCCGGTTGTGAACATGTTCTCGATGAAGTCTACGACGCTCCCTTCGATCATCAGCCGTCGCCTCCGGTGACATATCGCGTATTCACTTCGTCCTTGTGGGTGTCACTCAGAAGCAGGACGTGGGGTATGACATCGGTCATACGCTTCGTTTCGTCGAAGAATGCCATTCTGATCCGGTTGGCCGCGATAGCGATCGACTTCATCTTCTCATCGCCGCTCTCAACACCGAGCTGATAGATATCGAACAGAAGGTCGAGGATGAGTCGATTGTTCGAATCCTCCTGATTTCCCTCCTTGTTCAGATACTTGCCAATTCCGTACACGTCTGAAATGCTCAACGGATATACCGAATATCCGTACCGGGATGTTTTGTACGCATTCTGGACAATCCCGAGAAGTGCCAAAAGCACGGGTGCGAGCAGTCGCTCACGGCTGAACTGGGCAAGAAGGCGGAACCCTTCCTTCACCAGATACCAGTTCGGTTTGATTGCACTGAATAACAGAACCGGATTCCTCTTGCCGATCAGCGCGTTTACCACGTGGGAGTTGTTCGTTTCAAGGAACTGGAGCGCGATCAGGTAGTTGCCGTGACCGATGCCGGACATGTTCAGGGCACGAGCAAGTGCTACTGCCGCGTCAACGTCAATTTCGTTTGTGCACAACAGTACTCTGTTGATCAGCGAAAGCATGACATCCTTCGATTTCGTCCGAAAGTGGGCGTTGCGCTCGGCGGATTTGTGACGCTGGGTGTAGGTTACCGTCTTTTTTTTCGGTTGACGTCTGTTTTCCATAAATCTATCAGTTCAATCCAGAACCTTACGAATTGTCACAAGGAGTTCCTTTGCCGTGTACGGTTTGTCAAGAAACGCTTTGGCACCGACTGTTGTCGCTTCGGACCGGCTTTCGCGGGAAATAAGACCACTACTCGCGATAACCTTGAGATCAGGTCTGATTTTCATGAGCGCCCGCATCATCGATCCTCCATCCATGAACGGCATAGCCATATCAGTAATGACCAGGTCGATCTCGGACTGATGTTGAATGAAGACGGAAATTCCGTCGACACCGTCCGTCGCAGTCAGCACGTGATAACCGTACGATTCGAGAGTCTGCATCGCGATGTCCCGCAATGCAGGTTCATCTTCGACAACCAGGAGCGTCTCTCCGCAACCCACAGGCAATCCCCCGGATACGGCGTCCGGATCTTCCTCGGCAGACCGTTCGGCCGACGGCAGGAAGACTGAAAAGCGAGATCCTTTCCCCGGCTCGCTGTAGACGGTCAGAAAGCCTCCGTGACTCTTCACGACCGATCGCGCAGTCGAGAGTCCCAGTCCCGTACCCTTCCCGACGGGTTTCGTTGTGAAAAAGGGATCAAACATGCTGTCAAGCACCTCCGGCGTCATACCGGTTCCCGTATCCTCGACGGTGACTGACACATAGCTGGCCGGTCGTGCATCAAGGTGCATTCGGGCGAACGTTTCATCAGTTCGCACGTTTTCAGCACTGATGGTGAGCGTTCCACCCTCCGGCATCGCGTCGCGCGCGTTTACACACAGATTCATGAACACCTGGTGAAGTTCGGTCAGATCGCCCGAGACTATCCAGAGGTTCTTCGGGACATCAATGATGATTTCGATTGATTTCGGAAATGTCCTTTTCGTTATCTCCTTGATCTCTCCGAGCACGTGACGGACCTGGATATCGCCCCGTTTCCCTTCGGCTCCCCGTGCAAAACTCAGAACCTGACGTACTATCAGTGCGCCACGTTTGGCGCTGCTCCGTACCATCGCGAGGGTTCGCTGCGTTTCGCTGTCGGTATGAAGCAGTCCAAGCGCTTCTACACCGACGAGCACGGGGGTCAGCACGTTGTTCAGATCATGTGCAATCCCACCGGCCAGGCTCCCCATGCTTTCCAGCCGTTGCGCACGGTGCAGTTCTTTCTCGATTACTATCTTTTCGGTCACATCTGTCGTAACCGAGAGGATTCCTTTCGGTCGGCCGCTGTTTGTCCGCAGGAGAGTCCATCGCGACTCTCCCGTGAGTTCGCGTGCATCCTTCGTAACATGATGCAATTGCCCGCTCCAGTCACCGCGTTGCATGAGGAGCATTCGCGCGCGCTTCGGTTCTTCAGGTCTCTGGGAATGAAGCAGCTCATCGGCGTCCTTTCCGAGTGCTTCCGATGAGCTCCACCCGTACAGGTTTTCGGCGCTTCTGTTCCAGTACTGAATTCGATTGTGCATGTCCCGCACAAGGATCGCGTCCGACGCAACGTCAAGGAGCATTGTCTGTTCCAGAGGTCGCCCTCCGGTGAGATTGAGATCCGTGGCGTCAAAAATGCAGAGAACCATAAACCGGGAACCCTCAGAGCCGTCGATCGTGTGCGCAGTAATACGTACATCGACGCTGCGGCCGGTGACTGTCACTGCGACCGACTCCTGATCGAACTCCGTCTGACGTTCCGCAATCGCGATAATGTCATTTCTCAAGCGTTCACGTATTATCCGGTCGGTAAGGTCCAGCGTAGTGGAGAGCGGGCCGAGTAGCTCCTGCTTAGTCCGCGCTTCACCGAGAGAGAGGGCAGACTGGTTGACGTCAATGACTATAATCGATTCCGCGGCCGAATCGATGAACTCCGGATGAGTGTCCGCATAGACTCCGAAATCGGTTACGCCGCTCGACGCAAGTCTCGTGATTTCAGTGACGAGCGAGGTAATGTCCTCGAGCCAGGTCGCCACAGGGTAATGTTCAAAGATTTTTCGGTACTGACCTTCAATCAGGGAAGACCCCTGTGGAAGATCGCTCAGCTCAGTTCGTGCAACATCGCTGTTCATCGTTGTGCTCCAGATGGTACTGGCGTCCAGACCGGAACGGAGTTCGGGCGACAATCTAATATATCTATTAAATATATTATGATGATTGTCTTTGATCAGTCAAGTGCAAACCGGGAAAATAGGGACGGTCTCTGCAGGAGGCAGATCCGGAATTGATGCCCACTGCAACGGAAACCCGATCACCCACTCATTGTGACCGGGACGGGATTCAAGTGCGGCACTGCCGTTGATCTGACTGGTAAGGCTCCGCACGAGCACCAGCCCGAAGCCGGCTGCCCGCACGATTTCCGGATCGAATCCGATTCCGGTGTCTGTCACACGCAGGACGCCTTCCTGTTCCGCAGCGCGGAGTCCGACAGTGACTATTCCGTCCGATCCGTCGGGAAATGCATACTTGAGCGTGTTCATGATGAGCTCAGTCACT
>DATKUC010000166.1:0-3659 GCA_035530835.1 Spirochaetia bacterium | reverse complement strand
AACTTCTCGGACCGCTTCGAACGATTCCCGGTCAAGCTCGGTATGCTCTCACGCTTCGTCAGTCAGAAGGAGCAGAAGCAGGTTCTGAAGGAGTTGCAGGAGGGTGCTATCGACATGGTCATCGGCACTCACCGGCTTCTGCAGAAGGATGTTCACTTCAAAAATATCGGTCTCATGGTTGTCGATGAGGAGCAGCGGTTCGGCGTAAAGGACAAGGAGCGGCTGAAGGAGATCAAGACAAACGTCGATTCGCTCACGCTCACCGCTACTCCCATACCGCGAACGCTGCACATGTCGCTCCTGAAGATCCGCGACATGTCGGTGCTGAAGACTGCGCCGCACAACAGACTTCCGATTGAGACTATCGTGCAGGAGTTCAACGAGGAGCTGGTTGCGCAGGCGATCCAGAAGGAGATCGACCGCGGCGGGCAGATCTATTTCCTGCACAACCGGGTTGAGACGCTTGAAAGTGTGCGCACCTTTCTCGAGCGGGTCGTGCCGGAGGTGATGGTCGAGACCGCCCACGGCCAGATGGGGCCGCAGGAGCTCGAGGATATCATGCACCGCTTCATCCACGGCGGCTTTCACGTGCTTGTGGCGACAACCATCATCGAGAACGGCATCGACATTCCGAACGTAAACACGATCATCATCGATCGCGCTGACATGTACGGAATATCGCAGCTCTACCAGCTGCGCGGCAGGGTAGGGCGGTCAGGCAAGCTCGCCTATGCCTATCTGTTTTACCCGGGACAGCGGGCCCTTTCGGAAATCGCCATGAAACGGCTGCAGGTCATCTCCGACTACACAGAGCTTGGCAGCGGATTCAAGATCGCGCTGAAGGACCTCGAGGTTCGGGGTGCCGGCAATCTGCTGGGTCCTCAGCAGAGCGGCGATATCCTTTCGGTCGGATTCGACCTCTACCTCAAGTTGCTCGACGAGGCAATACGGCGCCTTGAGGATACCGGAGATGAAGGACCGCCTGAAGTCTATCTCGAGCTTGAATATACCGGATTCATCCCCGATTCCTACATCTCTGAACCGATTGAGAAGATGGAGGTGTACAAGAGGATCGCATCAATTACGACCGACGAAGAGCTTGATTCCGTCTACGCGGCACTCGAGGACCGTTTCGGGCCAATGCCGGACGAGGTGCAGAGCCTGCTCTCACTCGCTGAGATCCGCATCATCTGTCAAAGACTGCACATATCATCCATACGCGAGCGGAAGGGGCGGCTTGAGGTCGAGTTTGCGCGAGTTGCATCGGTCTCTGTGGACAAGCTGCTCAAGATGATCGAGACTGGAGGTAAGTCGGTCCTGCTTGATCCGAGACGGCCGAATGTCCTGTTTATGAACACAACATCGGTTGGATTGAAGGAAAAATCTGAGTTTATCCGCGGCAGGCTCTCTGCTCTGGTGTAGTTGTCGATTGTCGGGAGGTTTCTGTGCGATCTCGAAAGGGGAATATAGACCTGGTGTGCAGCGTCGCGGAGCTCGCCAGTCTGTTCGAAAAACGGTCGAACATCGAGGGTTTTCTCCAGAACGTGGTGGACCTCGTTGCCGGCCACATGCATTCTGATGTCTGCTCGGTCTATCTGTTCGAGAGCGAGTCCCGCGAGGTGGTTCTTCGCGCAACGCGCGGACTGCATCCGGGCTCCATCGGGAAAGTACGGCTGAAGATCGGAGAAGGCATCACCGGTCTCGCGCTGAAAGAGCTCAGGCCAATCTCGGAGGCAAAGGCGAGCCAGAGCCCCTTTTTCAAGGCGATTCCCGGAATTGACGAAGAGCAGTACGAGGCATTTTTGGCCGTACCGATTCGCCGGGGGCTGACTCGCATCGGTGTCATCACGCTGCAGGACCGCCGCGCCGGGTTCTTTGACTCGCAGGATGCGAAGGCGCTGCGGGCTATAGCGAGTCAGCTTGCGGCGACGCTCGAGAACGCCGAGCTTCTCATGGAGATGCATGCGGAAGGCGATGGGACACCGGCCGCAGGTGGCAGGGCCGCGTCGGGGCCAATGCCGGGAATGGTAGCCTCGGACGGCATTGCGGTGGGAAGAGCGGCAGTGCTCGGTGCGCTGTCGGACGTGGGTCTGGATGACGATACGCCTGCCGAGCCACAAAATGCAGCTCTGAAACTTCTTGAGACTGCGGTTGACCGCACCGAGGAGCAGCTAGAGGCGCTGCAGCGCGATATGGAGGATGACCTTGCCGATGTGGCGACCCTCATCTTCAGCGCGCATCTGTTGATGCTGCGTGATTCGGAGTTCTCCGGCCGCATGATGGATCTGGTATCCTACGGACGGAGTCCGCGGCGTGCGGTATTCGAGGTAGTCGAACATTTCACGCACATCTTTTCCGAGAGCAAGAGCGCCCGGGTGCAGGAGAAGGTGCAGGACGTCCAGGATCTCGGTCACCGCATCCTCATGAATCTTTCCGGAGAGAGTATGATCCGGGCAGACTATCGCGGAGCCGTGGTGGTAACCTCCCGTCTGTTTCCCTCCGAGCTCGTGCGGCTTGTTGCACAGAATGCTGAAGGCATAGTCGTCTCAGGCGGCGGTGGCGTGACATCTCACATCTCGATTCTCTCCCGCTCGCTCGGCATTCCGGTGCTCTTCGTTTCCGATGACGCCGTCCTTCGTGTGGAAGAAGACGCAACGCTCGTGCTCGACGGTGAACAGGGGCAGCTTTTTGTCGAGCCTGCCGCCGAGATGGTCCAGATGTACCGTGAGCGCATTGCCGACAAGTTGCGCATTCACGTGCTGCCGGTAGATCTTCCTGAGGATTGCACGACCTGCGATGAAGTGGAAGTCGATGTTCTTGCCAACGTGAACCTGCTGCAGGACGCGCGGCTTGCCCAGAGAAACAAGGCTGACGGCATCGGTCTGTACCGCAGCGAGTTTCCCTTCATTGTCCGTGACGAGTTCCCCTCCGAGGAGGAGCAGTACGCGACCTATCGCAGGATCATAGAAGCTGTCGATGGCCGTGAAGTGAACCTTCGGACGCTCGACATCGGCGGGGACAAGCTTCTTCGCTTCCTGCCGGATGCCCGGGAGGCAAATCCGTTTCTCGGTCTGCGCGGCATACGTTTCAGCCTCGCTAACCGCGAAATCTTCGAGGATCAGCTGCGGGCGATGCTTCGCGCCGGCGTGAATGCAGATTTGCGAATCATGTTTCCCATGGTCTCTTCACTCGATGAGTATCTTGAAGCGCGAGACGTGCTCGACCGGTGTCGGGATGAACTTCGCCGCGACGGTATTCCGCATAACGAGACACCGAAGGTCGGCGCAATGATCGAACTGCCCTCGGCGGTAGAGAGTGTTCCCGATCTTACCCGGGAAGCGGACTTTCTCTGCATCGGAACAAATGATCTGATCATGTACATGCTCGCAGTAGACCGGACAAACGAAAGCGTCGGTGCGCTCTATCAGAGCTACCACCCGAGCGTTCTCAAGTCGCTGCGACGCATAGCCGAAGGTGCCGGCGCCAGGTTGTCTGAACTTTCGGTGTGCGGGGAAGCCGCAGCCGATCCGTTCATGGTTCCCTTCTTCCTTGGCATCGGCATTCGAAAAGTCAGCGTTGAGCCGAAACACATCCCGTCGATGAAGCAGCGGGTCTCCGACATCGTTCTGCGCGATGCCGAAGAGTACGCGCGGCAGATG
>DATKUC010000165.1:0-4298 GCA_035530835.1 Spirochaetia bacterium | reverse complement strand
TTCATCTTTTCGAAGTCAGGAGAGAGGCGTTCCGAATTACTGGTTGAGCCTGAAGGCTTCATGATGTTCCAATCCTTTCTACACCCAGCGGGATCCATTTCCCCGGGGTTTGTTCCATTCCGTACACAGATGAGAGTTGGCGCGTGAGTCCTTCATGGAGCAGCCGTGCCGTTCCGCGAATGTCCTGCGACGGATTCTCCGATGTCGGGTAGGAGGGGTCGTCCAGGCGGACGCCGCTGGTCATGAGTGTTTCCATGAGCAGCTTTGCCGCAAGAAATCGCCGCCACTTGTCGACGCCGAATACCACGAACTCATCGAGCATTCCTATGATTTCCCAGGTTACCTGCTCCGCCTGTGAATAGCGGCCTGCGTCCTTGTCCTGATCGCTGAACCGCATGGGAAGGTTTTCGATGATATCATCAAGCCGCCTGACCAGGTAATCGAGATCGAACAGGCCGGTAGCGCAGTTGAAGAGAATACCGCTTCCCGCAGCTTCGGCTCGGAGCATCTCCTCGGTGCTGATTGCCGGTCCGATATCGGCGCAGGTGAGCCCGCCGTTGCGGTCCTTCACCAGAATCCCGCCCTTCACGTCAACCGGCGTGCGGAACGCGAAGTCGAAGGCCGCCTGTCGGCCGCTGAGTGCCAGGTAGGCGAGGGCGGCAGGATCCGGAGTGAATCCGAGATTGTCGACGTTGCCGATGTAGACGTAGCGCTTTCCGGCACGGCGCAGATCGTTGTAGATAGTTCGCAGAACGGCGAAGTTCTGGCCGTGACCACCCGGCAGCGGCAGCGCGGAATCCTTCCTGCCGTTTGCCTGATCGAACACCCGCTTCGGCCTTCCCTGGCTCGAGTGAGTGAACGCGGCAAGGAGCGGCTGGATACCTGTCAGTGCGCGGGTCGGATCAAACCCGGTAGCAGCAATAAGCGGCTCGAGCATCGGACTCGTGCGGTATTCGTCGTACGTACGGGCGATCTCGGCGTTGTTTGAGTTGCTCGTCATCTGGAAGATCGGGAGTCCGGGGGTGAGCGAGATATCACTTTTCGGGAACATCTTCCGGTGTTGCAGAGCCTGTACGAGCAGCGCGCGCATCTTCAGTTCAATGAAACTCGGCCCGGGTGTTCCGTCAGGCTGGATAAACGCCGGGGTGATTCCCTTTGCCCGACCGACGCAGAGCGCAGCCATGCGGTCGAAGTGCGGCTCGAGCAGCCCGAAAAGTGAGCTGTTGAATCCACGGTTCTTTGTCCGGTCGGCGTAGCTCGTAGCCGAACCGCCGTTGAGGATGCCGTATGAGAGCAGCGGAAGCAGGGCTATTCCGATGCGCTCGAGCTCCCGTTCGCCAAAGGTAACCGTTTCTCCGCTTCCCGGCGGCAGTACCGCAGAGGGATCAATCCCCAGCTCATCAAGCCGAGAATTGACCGCCTTCCTCGGTGCGCTCATGCCGATGCGCGACCGATCGACGATGGTAGCACCGTCGATCTCCGGTATCGACTCGACCTCGACCGGTTTGACGTGATCGTATCGCCCTGCGTTGTAGTTGTCGAGAATGCGAACGGTCAGATCGATATCGATCTGCTTATCGGCCATGTCGCGCCTGAGGGCATCGGAAATCTTCTCATCCATGGCTATCCCTTCCTGCTCGTGACGCAAATGCGTTTGCTGCGCCGAGCAATGATATGGAGTACTCCTTGATGATGTAGACCGGAACCGTGTCGAGCACCGGACGCACCGAGTCCTTGTAGTTGCGGACGAAGTAGTTCATGAACAGATTGTTCTCGAGAAACCAGCGCTCGTTCTTCGCCGCAATGCCGCCCGCGAGGTAGAATCCTCCCTGCGGCAGAAAGATGAGCGCGAGGTTACTTGCGTACTTGGCGTACATCCGCACGAAGAATCGCATGATATCGGCACACACTTCGATATTCTGCGCTGCGGCCGAGATAAGCGAAGGTCTGTCGAGCGGGGCGGCGGCTTCAATCTGCGCGAGCGATGCGTCCGACTTTGCCGAGGCGTCCGGAATGCGTCCGTTTGATCTGAAGAACTCCCAGATATGGGCGATTCCCTGACCGGAGACAAAGAGCTCTGTTCCCGGCACGTCGCCGATGCGCTTGCCCAGATAGGTACGGAACTGCTCAGATTCCTCGTCAAACGGCGCATAGTCGGCGTGTCCGCCTTCGGAAGGGAGCCCGAAGAACCTGCCCTTGTCCTCCACCAGATACCCAACGCCGAGCCCCGTTCCCGCTCCGAGTACCGCGCGCACAGTCAGACCGTGCGGATCCGAGGCCGGTTTCGGGAGCGAACCGTCGGGGTGTGGTAGAGGAGTCAGCTGCGCCGGATTGTTCCGATCCAGAAGCGGCAGACTGTAGCTGATTGCGATGAAGTCGTTCACAAGCAGCGTGCGAAGGCCGGTGACCTTCTGTACATTGTGACCGTCGATATCCCAGTCTGCGTTTGAAAGCACACAGATGTTGCTGCTGACAGGGCCCGCACAGCTTATGCAGCAGCCGGCGACCTCCTGGCCATTCACTATGTCTGCCATGTCGCCCTGTGTCTTTGTGATCGCCTCTTCCACACCCGATATTGCCTGCGTTCGGAACGCACGCTTGTCGATGATGTGATAGGTGTTATCGCGAATCCCCACAAGTCCGACCGTCGTATTGGTACCGCCCACGTCGGCGGTGTAGAGAAGTCTTTCGTAATTGTTATCTGCTGATGACATAACATCCTGCCGCAAAATCTGGTTCAAAGGTATAAGAGCCACGGAAGAAGATCAAGTGAGGCACCGTCGGATGGCCGGTCGGCGCTCACGGCCCCTGGGGCGCCGGCCCATCGCGATTCGCTTGATGTGGCTCCGTTTTTCGAGTAGCATTGACCCGCGAAACATCCTCGGGATGAACATCCAGTCTGTTGGGGAGGAATCCGGAATGGAGAGTGCCGAAGGTTACCGTCTGGTGACCAGGAGCGACTTCGACGGACTCGTGTGCGCGGTGCTCCTGAAGGAGCTCGGGCTGATTTCAGAGGTAAAGTTCGTCCATCCCAAAGACATGCAGGATGGCCTTATCGAAATCAACGATCGCGACATCACGACTAATCTCCCGTACGTCGAGGGCGTGTTTCTTGCATTTGATCACCATTTCAGCGAAACAGTCCGTGTCGGGCACAAGGAAAATCATATTATCGACCCTCAGGCCCCTTCGGCTGCACGGGTTGTCTATGACTATTACGGCGGTAAGAGTTCCTTTTCCCGCGTTCCGACTGATCTGCTGGAGGCGGTCGACAAGGCAGATTCGGCGCATTTCACCAAGGAAGAGGTGCTCCATCCGGAGGGCTGGACGCTGCTGAACTTCATTCTTGACGCACGAACCGGCCTCGGCCGATTCAAGAGCTTCAGAATTTCGAATTATCAGCTGATGATGGACACAATCGATGCGATGCGGGATTTGTCAATTGCTCAAATACTTGACCTGCCCGATGTGAAAGAACGGTCCGACCTCTACTTCGAACATGCCGTCCAGTTCAAGGATCAGATGCTCCGCTGCACGGTGGTTCACGGAAATGTGCTTGTGGTCGATCTCCGGCAGGAGAAGGTCGTCTATGCCGGTAATCGCTTCGTAAACTACGCGTTGTTTCCGGAGACCAATGTCTCAATTCAGGTCATCTGGGGCTTCAAAAACCAGAATACGGTACTGACAGTGGGCAAGTCGATCTTCAACCGCAGCTCCAGTTCGAACATCGGCGAATTGATGATGAGGTACGGTGGTGGCGGACATGCGGGAGCAGGTACCTGCCAGATTCCAAACGAGGATGCAGACAAAGTGCTCGCCGAGGTAGTTGAGGCGCTTCAGGAAAAGGATGATTAGCGGTGATACGTGCAGAAGCGATGAAGCAACTCTCAGGAGGCAGCGCCAGTGAGCGTCTTGCCGCACTCGAGGCACTTGTCAGGGAACATGCACAGGAAATTCGGGAAGTTCCATTTACCGATGAAGTGAACAACCACGTTCATACTGTCTACTCGTTCAGTCCCTATTCGCCGACGCTTGCAGCACTTATGGCCCGGCTTGCCGGACTGCGGGCGGTTGGCAGTGTGGATCACGACTCGATCGGCGCCGCGCGCGAGATGATCGCGGCCTGCAAACTTCTTTCCATCGGCTCAACCGTCGGGTGTGAGCTACGCGTGAACTTCTCAGGTACGCGCGTTGAGGGCAGACGGCTGAACAATCCTGACTCGCTGAACATCGCCTACATGGTTATTCACGGAGTTCCCGAGGCGCGTATCGACGAGGTTGCCGCGTTTCTTTCGCCG
>DATKUC010000164.1:0-5224 GCA_035530835.1 Spirochaetia bacterium | reverse complement strand
TCAAAAGCGCTGAACGCTCAATCCGGCGTCGGAGAAAAGACGCGCGCACAAATCCTCAAACTCGTGGACAGGCTCGGCTATCATCCGAGCGCTGCTGCTCAGTCACTCGTCTCCCGCAGGACCGGAAACATCGGACTTGTGGTGCCCCACGAGCGTGCGCTGACTCTCGACGGTGCGTACTGGTCAACTCTTGTCACCGCAATCACACGCGAAGGGATCCTCAACGGCTACCACCTGCTTGTACTGGTGCCCGGCGACGCGGGCGACATCTCAACTGCGTACCAGAGCGCGCTGGACCGCCGTACCATTGACGGTCTGATAGTTGCTGCCGAAGATCTTGACCGGGGCGCAATCTCGCGGCTCCTGATCTCGGAGGTACCGTTTGTTTTAATCGGACAGAGCCGTCACGTCAGCCACTACGCGGTTGATGTGGATAACTACCAGGCGGCCTTCGACATGATTCGTCACATGGCGGCGAACGGTTTCAGGAGGATCGCGATGGTAGCGGGGCCTCAGGCGTACCGGTACACCGAAGAGCGCGTGCGCGGATACCGCGATGGGCTTGTGACGTCAGGAATAGCGGTTGAACGGGTCATTCACGCCGCATACGAAGGCGCTGAAGCTCGGCAGGCGGTAGGTGAGATGATTACCAGCTGGAAACCTGACTCACTCTTCATCGGCGCCGGAGGCGACTTCCTGTTTGACGCATTGCGAGCAATCCGCGAACTGAAGATACTGATCGGCGATCTCGGGGTCTCGGTGTTCGACGACTACTCGTTCATGGAATTCATTACGCCGGGCATTACTGCAATCCGACAGCCACTTTCGGAAATGGGGGAGCATGCGACCCGGATGTTACTGTCGCTCGTTGAGGGGGGCGAACCGGCGGAAGAATCAATAATACTGCCGGCGAGAATCGTGCCGCGTCTGTCGTGCAACGAGGACGGTGCGAAGACGGACACGGCAATGCAAGGCAGGTTGAGGATGTCAGGATCGTCCGACGAACTCCCTGATGACTGAAGTCACCAGCCGATGGTCCTCCTCCTGGGGAAGGCCGGACACGGTGATGGTACCGATGATGCCGGTGTTGCGGATGATGATGGGAAAGCTGCCGCCATGGGCGGAAAACATCATCGGATCGACAAAGCTCTTGTCCTGGATCGCTGATCCGGAACGGGCAAGGATCTGTCCCGTGTGGAAGGAACTCTTGCCGAACCGGTGAACCACCCGGATCTTTCGCTTGATCCACTCGTCGTTGTCCATTGTGGTGCCGGTCATGGCGTGGTGGAATAGCTGCTGCCCGTCGCGTTCGACGTCAACTGTCACCGCCTTACCCTCTTTACGTGCACGTTCGACGATAGCAAGCCCAAGTTCGAGCGCGCGCTCATTCGAAAACGCTTCGAACTGAAGCTCACTCTCTTCCCGTACTCGCGACTCTATTTCCGCATTGAGATCAGACATCGCGCACCTCCCTTCTTCAGACTGTTCGGTTCGGTATGATACAATGCCGCCCATGGCACGCGCAACAGAATCGTTCGACTTCGGCTTCCTGATCGGCCCGGCCCGCTGGTTACTGCTCATTGCAGGGATTGCCATCATACTTGTGTTCTGGGCTGTGGGCTACAACTACGGGAGCACCTACTACCTCTACCTGCCGACTGCACTTGTCCCGCTTTCAGGCTACCTTGCACTCCGCCGGGGAGCGCAGGCATATCGGGCGCGGGCACGGGTCGCCCGCCAGTGGGGACGCACCCCGCCGACCGATCGCAAGGAGATGAGTGACGTCGGGCTTGAAGCCTACTTCTCAAGCTTCGTGAGTGCTGCTCAACCGGCGATAGACCCGCGGACCTGGAAGGATCTCGGACTGTCCACCCTCTATGAGGAGATGGACACCTGCTACAGCGCCGCGGGTCGAAACGAGCTGTACGCATTGCTGCGGAGCTGCCTGCCCGAACCGGCATCAATGGTAGAGCGCGACACCGCGATCACGCTGCTCAGGCAGGACGAGGAGTTTCGTGTGCGCCTCCTGAGCGAACTCGCGCTGCTCGATGATCACCCCGACCGCGACTGTTCGGTCCTTCTTTCGGAGGATTCACCAGGCCGCGATCCGCTTCAACCAATGTTCGTACTGCTCGGACTGGGCGCACTCGCTTCGGTGTTTGCGCCCGTATTCCTCGGCCTTGGCACGGGTTTCATCCTGCTGTTCGCCGTTTTCGGCGTAAACATGTGGGTCTATTTTCGCAAAGCGCGCCACATATCAGGATACATTCCGGCACTCCGCTCACTGGACACGATAGTCCGCCAGGCGATTCGCGTGTGCAGACTGACACCACCGGCGCAGCTTGACTCACTTGAGAGAATGCGGCCGCTCGTTGCCGAACTGCTTCCGCTTGCGCGCACGTTTCGCTGGATACTCACCGGCTCATCGGCCGGCGTTGCTTCGCTCTCGGGAGATCTCGCCGAAAGCGTATTCATGTATATAAAGATTTTCTTTCAAATCGATCTGATTATCTTCGGACGCCTTATTCGCGGCATCGAGGGAAAACGCAGCCAGTTGAAGGCGCTCTATCGTGCAATGGGCAGGCTCGATGCGCTGCAGGCGGTCGCCTCATTCCGCGAACGCCGGGAGCTCGATACGGCGCCTGAGTCCACCGAAGAGCTCGCGCTCACCATTGAAGAGATGTATCACCCGCTCATCGAAGATGCTGTTGCAAACAGTATCGATATTGCGCGGCCCGGCGCACTTATCACCGGGACCAACATGGCCGGCAAGTCGACGTTCCTGCGTACCGTCGGGCTCAATGTCGTGCTCGCGCAGACAATCGGCGCAAGCTTCTCCGGTTCCTATCGTGGAGGCCGCTTCCTCATCATGTCCTCGATCGAAAAGTCGGACCACCTGGATTCCGGCAAGAGTTTCTACTATGACGAAGCTGAGCGTATCTTCAGGATGATCGAACGGGTCGGAGGAGAGGTGCCGGTGCTGCTTCTCATTGATGAGCTGCTTTCGGGCACCAATTCGATCGAGAGGGAGGGAGCCTCAGTTGCGATTCTTCGTTACCTTGCGCAGCGCCATGCCCTCACCATTGCCGCAACGCACGATGTGGGGATTGCCAACCGCGTGGTTGAACTGTATGCGCCATATTACTTTACCGATCACGCCGGCAAGAGAGGTCTGAACTTCGATTACCGGATGAGGCCCGGAATCGTCAGGAGCAGGAATGCAATCCGACTGCTCTCACTGATCGGATACCCGCAGGATCTCGTGAATGAGGCGCTGAGCGAATCAGGTGGTGAAAACGTCGATGAGCAATCAGGCGAAACTACGCGCGATTGACGAGCGAGGCAAGTCGCTTTGACTCATCCTTCAGCGCCTCGTAGGTAGCTCTGTACTGCCTGATATATTCGGCGTACGCGGAAGTACGAACTTCATCCGGGTGATACCGATCTTCGGTCCGTACCATGTGACTGGCCGCCTCGGGAAGATCGGCGTACACGCCGGAGGCAACTGCCGCAGCAATGGCGCTGCCGAGCGCTGCAGCCTGCGGCTCCGCGGTCAGCGAGATCGGCTTGTCACACACATCGGAGATGATCTGCATCCAGAGCTCACTCTTCGTCGCGCCGCCGCACGCAATGATCCGTTCGGCCGCAATACCGGAAGCGTGCATGAGATCCAGGATGATCCGGGTCGCGTACGCTGCAGCCTCCATTATCGCGCGATACAGATGCGCGGCCGTATGCCGAAGCGTAAGGCCGCGGATTACGCCGCGGCTTGTCGGATCGGTCCACGGAGTACGGTTACCCTGCCAGTGTTCAAGTACCACCAGGCCTTCGGAGCCAGGGGGCAGCCGCTTCGCCTGCTCATCGAGCTCCTGATAGACAGTCCGGCCCGAGCGCGCCGCCTGTTCGTGCACCTCTCTGCCCACAAAGTGCGTCACAAACCATTTGAGCACCGAACCGGTCGAGACCTGGCCTGCTTCAACGACTTCGAAACCCGGGACTATCGCATCCGGAAAGCTGCCGAACAGTCCTTTCGCGTGAACCGGACTGGCGCTCAACCCCATCTGCAGCTGCGACGATCCGGTGATGAGCGCGATTCGGCCCGGCGACAGGACGTTGATGCCGGCGAGGCTGATGTATGCGTCCGAAGCTCCACCGGCAACCGGGATTCCCGCGCGGAGCCCTGTGAGACTCGCCATTTCAGCGGACAATCCGCCTACAGGTTCGCCGACCCGAACAATGCGCGGAGGAAATCGTTCGGCAACCTCACCGAGCCCGACGGCGTCAAACAGGGAGAGCGGCCAGCCGCCCTCGCGCGCATTGTAGAGCCAGCGAGCGGTGATGGTGTTGATGTTCAGCGTCGTCTCTCCGGTCAGGCGGAAGGCTATCCAGTCGGTCTGCTCGAAGAGAGTTCGCGTACGTGAGTAGATCTCAGCCTCATTTCGTTTGAGCCAGAGTGCTTTCGGCGGAAACCATTCAGCGGATATCAGTCCGCCGCCGGTACAGGAGAGCTGTCCGGCAACTTCGGTGATCTCGCGCGCCTCGGCGGCAGCGCGCACATCCATCCAGAGCAGCGCCGGCCGAAGTGCCGCGCCTCGCTCATCGAGAAGCACCAGAGTGCAGGTGGTTCCGTCGATCCCGACCGAACCGATCTCCTCGGCCGGCACTCCCGAGCTGGCGATTGCCGCGCGAATGGAATGCACCAGTGCGGCATCCCACCTGTCGACCGTCTGCTCAGCGTAACCGGCAGCAGGATATGTCGTGAGGTTTTCCGCAATGCCAAATCCGGCACATACACCGGTTGAAACATCGAAGACGCCGGCACGAAAGCTCTCGGTCCCGCCGTCGACGCCCAGCACATATTGTTTCATAGCACATAGTTACCGTTCTCCGAACCTTCGGCAAGCCCGGGCCTATTGAATTCGGACAGTGCAACGGCTACAGTCGTGTCAAAGATCCCGAAGGAGCAGACAATGATTGCGCTGATGACCTCACTGTTCGTGGTAGGGTACCTCGCCATTGCGCTTGAGCACACCATCAAGGTGAACAAATCGGCTCCTGCACTCCTGACCGGGGTGGCGCTCTGGGTGGTCTACATCATTGCGGAACCGAACAAGCACGAGGTGCTTACGAACCTCACCGAGTATCTCGGCGAAACCTCGAGCGTTCTGTTCTTCGTCCTGTCGGCAATGACGATAGTCGAACTCATCGACGCTCACGAAGGATT
>DATKUC010000163.1:0-5195 GCA_035530835.1 Spirochaetia bacterium | reverse complement strand
CGCGACCCGGCGACGGACCTTGCGCTGATTCATGTATCCGGCGAGGTTCTTCCGGCTGCGACGCTCGGAGACTCGACTGCACTCCGTGCGGGACAGCTTGTTATTGCCCTCGGCAATCCGCTCGGGTTCTCCAATACCGTTTCGGCGGGAGTTGTGTCCGCCCTTGGCCGGTCAATGAGGAGCCCGTCAGGACGTCTCATCGAGCAGGTCATCCAGAGCGATGTCGCGCTCAACCCCGGGAACTCGGGCGGACCACTGGTTGACAGCCGCGGTCTGGTGGTCGGTATCAATTCGGCAATAATCAAACCGGCACAGGGGATATCGCTCGCCATTCCCGTCAACACCGCGAAGTTCGTCATCGGCGAGATTCTCGGCCACGGCAAAGTGCGCAGACCGCATCTCGGTATCGAAGCGCGGGTGCGACCTATCAGCCGCAGATCGCAGCGTGTGCTCGGCCACCCATCATCCACAGTCATCGAAGTGCTAAGGCTGCAAAAGGATGGGCCCGCTCGGCGTTCAGGCCTGATATCCGGTGATCTGATCCACGCGGTCAATGGTGAGCCGGTATCGAGCATGGACGATCTGCATCGGTACCTGGGAACGCGAACGCCAGGCACAACATTCACTCTGGGTGTCGTGCGCGGCGCGCGTCAGCTTCAGATACCGATTGTGTCAGCGGAACAGCGGTAGACCGATTTCAGAACAGCCTGACGAGAGTGTCGGGATAACCTATATTGCGAAGTACATTCTGCAGGTTTGGCACTTCCGGCAGTGGAACCCCCGGCACGACGACTCGAAAGACGCCGTCGGTACCGTTTTCCACTTTCGCCGATAATCCGACGTCCTTCAGCTGTAGTTCAACCTGAACAGCATTGTTCCGTAATCCAAACGCCGCGACCTGGATGGTTCGCAGCGAAATCTCCTGCTGCCGGTGAAGAACCTCGATGCGGACCTTTGCGACACCGGGGCCGATCATGTCCAGTGCCTGAGCGGCCGCGTGCGTGAGATCGATGATTCGATTGCCGAAGTACGGACCACGGTCATTTATGCGCACCACAACCGAAAGGTTGTTTTCGAGATTGGTTACCTTCACGATGCTGCCGAACGGCAGGCTCTTATGAGCGGCAGTAAATTTATTTGTATTGAATACTTCACCGTCTGCAGTCGCCCGACCCTGGAAATACGGTCCGTACCAGGAAGCGTATCCTTCAGATTCCATGGCAAGCGCACTGACTGTTGAAAGGGTTGCGAATAGCAGCACTAATCCAAATCGCATTACTGATCTTTTTGTCATTCCACCGTACCTGTACATTGTTGTAATAATTATCGATTTCCCACAAAATATATCGATTTTTTTCCGATCTGAAAACAGCTCGTCTACCGAAAGTTGCCACGCACGAATCTACCTGCCGCGACGCCTCTGGAACCGTCTGCGCTTGAACACGCGACTCTTGGAACGTATAATCGGGCGATATGAGTGAAATTGGCATGCAGGCATCTCACTGGGCAGACCTGAACGCGGAGCGAATCATACGCGAAAAGGGTGAAAAGGATCAATACACCTGTGCCTCGGGAATTACGCCTTCGGGAACGGTCCATATTGGAAACTTTCGCGAGATTATATCCGTTGATCTAGTTGTGCGCGCCCTTCGTGATCGTGGCCGTCATGTGCGCTTCATCTATTCCTGGGATGACTACGATGTCTTTCGGAAGGTCCCGAAGAACATGCCGAATCAGGATCAGCTTGAGAAGTATCTCCGCTGGCCGATCACACTGGTTCCCGATCCATGGGGAAAGCAGGCGAGTTATGCCCGGGCGAATGAGGTGGAGATAGAGGCAGAGTTGTCTTCGGTGGGGATTGAGCCTGAATACATATATCAGACTGATCGCTATCGTGCATCGATGTACGCTCAGGGAATCCGACAGGCTCTCGAAAAGCGCGAGGCCATTCGGGAGATGCTCAACCGCTACCGTACCGAACCGCTACCGGATGACTGGTGGCCCGTATCAGTCTTCAGCAGTTTCACGAACACTGACAACACGACGGTTCTTTCGTGGGATGGCGAGTTCGGTCTGACCTATCGGTGCGACGATACCGGGAAAGAGGAGACAGTCGATCTTCGAACGGCAAGCGGAGTGAAACTGTTCTGGCGGATTGACTGGCCGATGCGCTGGGCGTACGAGAGTGTTGATTTTGAGCCCGCGGGCAAGGACCACCATTCGGAGGGAGGCTCGTTCGACACAGCCCGCCTCATATGCAAGGATGTATACGATACCGACGCCCCGGTGAGTTTTCAGTACGACTTCATCAGCATTAAGGGGCGTGGCGGAAAGATATCCTCATCCACAGGGGAGGTCATCAGCCTTCCTGATGTACTCGAAGTCTATGAGCCGGCAATAGTGCGCTACCTTTTCGCCGGTACGCGTCCAAACAGCGAGTTCGCGATTTCATTCGATCTTGATGTGATCAAGATTTACGAAGATTACGACCGGACTGAGCGAATCTACTACGGTGAAGAAGAGGTCGGGGAGAAACGGAGGGCGAAGGAAGCCCGCATCTATGAACTGTCGCAGGTACGTTCAGTGCGCAAGACCATGCCGTTTCAGGTGCCGTTTCGTCATCTGTGCAATCTGCTGCAAATTGCAGACGGGAATATAGAACGCGTACTCGACGGGTTTGGGCCGCTTGAGTCTGAAGAGCGTGACCGTCTCAGGGTGCGCGCTCGCTGCGCGTGGAACTGGATTACGGAATTTGCACCCGAAGACTTCAAATACACGCTTCGAACTGCCGAGGATTCCCCGGTTACGCTTGACCCCGCAGAGAAGCGTGCGGTTCAACTGCTTGCCGCAGAGATCCTCGAGAAGGGAGACGAGCACGATGAGAAGTCGCTCGGTGAGGCGATCTACCGGATTGCGGGAGAGGCCGGGGTGGACGCGAAGCAGTTCTTTGCCGCAATGTACCGGGTCCTGATAGGGAAAGAGCGCGGGCCCCGGCTTGCGGGGTTTCTGCTTACCGTGGGGCGCAGCCGCGTCCTTGCGATACTGGAGCAGTACCGCTCATGAAACCCGAAGAGATCAAGGCACTCGTTGGTAGGACGGCCGCCGATCAGAATGTGCGCAGCGGAATGAAAGTCGGCATGGGCACCGGTTCGACAGCAGTCTGGGCAATCCGGAGAATCGGGGAGCTGGTCGGAGAAGGATCCATCTCCGACATCCTTGTTGTGCCGACCAGCTTCCAGTCGACAATCGAGTGCCAGAAGCAGAAGCTCTCGGTTCGGAGCCTGAATGACCCCGACATTGGCGGCATGCTCGACGTGACGATTGACGGAGCAGACGAAGTCGATGGAGACATGCGACTTACAAAAGGCGGCGGTGCCGCCCTGCTCATCGAGAAGCTGGTCGCGTACAACAGCGAACAGGTTGTCATTGTCGTTGACGAGTCGAAGCTCGTCGAGCATCTGGGCCTCTCGTTTGCCATTCCCATCGAAGTTCATCCGGAGGCACGAGTTGCGGTTTCGCGTGCGCTGGAGCGCATACATGCCCGTGGGGAGCTCCGCATGGCGCTCCGCAAGATGGGACCGGTTATCACCGACAATGGCAACCTCATTATCGACGCGACCCTTGAATCGGCACGGGACCCTGTCGAACTCGAGTCTCTCCTGAACAGTATTCCGGGAGTGATGGAGAACGGTCTTTTCACCCGCTGTTCACCGATTGTCTATGTTGCCGATGCGAAGGGCACCGTTCGCACGCTCGGGAGGTAAGCATGGCAGGCAGGATTTGCGTGATCGGGAGCATCAACATGGACCTGGTTACCGTCACCCCGCGGTTTCCCCTGCCGGGTGAAACGATTGAGGGCATATCGTTCAACACCTTTCCCGGCGGCAAAGGTGCGAACCAGGCAGTTGCGTCCGCTCGCCTTGGAGCAGATGTGACCATGGTCGGCCGGCTGGGGAATGATGTGTTTCAGGCCCAATACCGCGAAGTGTTTGACCGTGCGGGCATCAGGACCGACGGTGTGCGCTCTGAGGCCGATGTTTCAACGGGACTGGCGATTATCGAGGTCGATGCGAGCGGCGAAAATCACATCATCATTATCCCCGGCGCGAACGGACGGATGACTGAGCAGGCAATTGACCTGCACCGCGATCTGCTTGCCTCCTGCGACATTTTCCTGCTGCAGCTCGAGATTCCCCTTGGGACAGTCGTTGCCGCGGCGAAACTCCTCCACTCACTCGGCAAGACCGTCATCCTCGACCCGGCCCCCGCGCGTCAGCTTCCCGACGGAATGTATCACTACATCAACATCATTACGCCGAATCAGAGCGAAGCGCGCATACTCACCGGCATCGAAGTTACCGACGAAGCAACGGCGCTTCGGGCCGGGGCAGACCTGTGCAGCCGTGGTGTGAAGTGCGTCATCATAAAGGCCGGCGCGCACGGAGCCTACCTGGTCGAAGGCGCGAGCATCCGCAGGGTTCCCGGGTTTGAAGTTTCGGTCGTCGACACGACAGCCGCGGGTGACTCCTTCAACGGAGGCCTCGCATTCGCGCTTTCGGCGGCGAGCGGCCAGGAGCAGATGTATGATGCGGTGAGGTTTGCAAATGCTGTGGGTGCGCTTTCGACTACCGCGAAGGGCGCGCAGACCGCAATGCCCGATCTTGCGACAGTCAACGCGTTTCTTTCCCGCTAGTAGCGCATCATTTTCAGCACGATATCGCCGAGGAAGAGGCCTATGCCGACCGCCGCAAGGCCCGCGACTCCACTCCCGAAGAAGTAGAGAACTCCCACACCGAAATTGCCGCCGCGGAGCAGCACGACGCTCTCCATCGTGAAGATGGAGAAGGTCGAGAACGCGCCGATAAAGCCGATCGTGATCAGGTTTCGTAACTCTTCAGTGAGAAAGATCCGGTCGAAGAGCTGGAACAGGAATCCGATGGCAAATGCACCGATGATGTTGACAGTGAAGGTCCCCCATGGAAAAAGCGTATCCTGGTGATTGGAAATGAGCCGGGATATGGCGTACCGAAGCACGGCGCCCAGGCCGCCGCCGACAAAGATGCTCAATATGTTCAGCACGGGGTCCTCCTTTGGCGAATTGACGAGCGCTGAGCATTCAATTAGGATGGGAGTATACCACAGAAGGAAGTTCAGATGAACCTGCAGGACTATCTCACCCCCAAAAATGTGTTGTT
>DATKUC010000162.1:0-22416 GCA_035530835.1 Spirochaetia bacterium | reverse complement strand
AAGAGAATCCTGGTACTTTTTGACGCGTCTGGTAGGGAATCCAAAGAAGCTTATCTGCCGTATGAAGTCGTCGGTAACGTACCTGTCACCCTCAGCAAGTAACACAACCCTGTTTTCGTTCTCAAATGCGATCTGCATCTGTGTCTCTTCGTCCAACAGCTCAGTTGCGCCGCCCTCCGGCTGCACCGCCCGGGAGCACTCCTCCTCCACCTGATCAATCATCGGCTTCAGACTCTCCCATTGATTTCGCAGCAAGTTGGACTTTGCTGCGATGAGCTCATCAAGGTACAGCTCAAGTTGTTTTGCTCGATCCGAAATTGTAGCAAACCCGAACGACGCACCGGATCCCGCAAGCTTGTGCGCCTCGTTTCGGAATATGACGAACTCTTCTGAATCAGATTTCCTGTCGGATGTCTGAGCGAAGGCCGCGCGCAGTTTCACCACACGCTCCGGCAGGGACTCGACAAAGCGCTGGCCGAGTAACTCGAGTTTTGCCCGGACGCGGTCCGACATCAGCTCCATATGATTCGCTGCGCTCCCCTGTATAGCGTATATGAACTACTATAGGAGAATGCCGCCCAGAAAGCAAGGTCGAATCGATCACGGTTTTACCCACCCCCTTTCCGGTCAGGCGGTTTTTCCGTATCATTGGCCGGTATGGAACACCGGACCGTGCTGGTTTTGAGCAACCGGCAAATCGCGAAGGATTACTTTGAGCTGACATTCGCCTGGCCAGAACGGCTTCAAGCCCCGTTCCCGGGACAATTTCTGACGATTCGGATGTCCGAATCCTTTGTGCCGCTACTTCGCCGGCCGTTTGCATTTTCGCGTTTCAATGCACAGACCCTCGAAGCTGCGCTGATCTATCAGAAGGTGGGACCGGCTACGGCGATCCTCGCTTCAGTGTGTGCCGGCGACTCACTTGATATGCTCGTGCCGCTGGGTAATCGGTTTCCCGCGCCACAATCTGGTCGACGGCCAGTGCTCGTGGCAGGAGGAATCGGCATGGGACCGATCTTCTTCTTTGCTCAGGAGCTCCTGCAATCCGGCGTGAAACCGCTTCTGGTCGTCGGTGCACGAAACGTCGCGTTCACCCCGTCGATGGAGCTATTCGACAGCGTTGACACGATCATCTGCACCGACGATGGTTCGCGGGGATTCGCCGGAACGGTGGTTGATTACCTGCGGCAACATGCGGAGAAGGTCGGCGCCGATGCGGAACTGTACGGCTGCGGCCCGACCGGGATGCTCGAGGCACTCGCCGCGTACAGCACCGAGTCAGGATTTCCACTCTGGGTATCTCTGGAGCAGACTATGGGATGCGCGGTCGGGGCGTGCATGGGTTGCGTGGTGACTGTTCGCGGCCCGGCGCAATACGCCCGGGTGTGCACCGAAGGCCCGGTGTTCGCTGCTGAGGAGATTGTATGGAAGCAAACGGCGCAACCGAAACAGTTGACCTGAGCGTCACGATTGCCGGCAAGAGGCTCGCGAATCCGGTAGGAGTCGCCTCGGGAACGTTCGGATATGGCAGCGAATACGAGCAACTCATCGACCTCGATTCAATCGGAGCGCTCTACACAAAGGCGGTGACTCTCGAGCCGCGCACCGGCAATGCAATTCCCCGCATTGTAGAGACACCCGCCGGGATGCTGAACTCGATCGGCCTTGCGAACGTTGGATCCCGGCGCTTTGTCACCGAAAAGTACCCGTTTCTCTCGCAACAAACCTGCGCGGTGATCGTAAACGTTGCCGGTACCGGCGAGGATGACTACTGCGAGACACTCGAGTACCTGGAGGAGCACGCACCGCTGTGGGGCTACGAAATCAACGTCTCCTGTCCGAATGTGAAGCATGGCGGAATGACCATCGGAGCAGATCCTGTGCAGGTGGAGAGTCTTACCGCGGTACTCCGCAAGCGCACCCGTCGACCGCTGCTGGTGAAGCTCTCCCCGAACGTTACCGACATCGCAGTAATTGCCCGTGCCGCCGAAGCTGGCGGGGCCGACGCGCTCTGCTGCATAAACACGGTGGTCGGGATGCTCATCGACACGAAGAAGAAGAGACCCGTGTTGCCGGGTGTTACCGGCGGCCTTTCAGGTCCGGCAATTCTACCCATCGGTCTTGCCGCAGTCTATCGGACCGCGCGATCGGTAAAGATACCGATCATCGGCCTCGGCGGAATCATGACTGCCGATCACGCAATTCAGTACTTGATGGCAGGCGCTACCGCGATCCAGATCGGCACAGCGAACTTCGTCGATCCTGATGTCACCGGCACCGTGCTTTCGGGCATCCGTAACTACGCAGCCGTACACGGTCTTCGCAGGATTGAAGATTTCCACCATCTCATGGATTGAGCAATCGCGAGACTGCCCACTGCGCGTGTTCGGCGATGAGCTCGTCGGATCCCGCGGCGAGGCTTTCGAGAAGTGGCAGAAGCTCCAGAGCGTGCACATTCGCCGCCGCAACACATGCGTTTCGCATGAGGCCGCGCCGCCCTGCCCGAGCGACCGGACTGCCGGCGAATCGGGCCGTGAACTGCTCATCACTCTCAAAGGAAAGTATCTCCCGCAGTGAGAGTTGCGGACCGGCACGGTGGGCTAGGAAGTCCTTCTCCTTTGTCACCGAGGCGCGGATATTCAGCGGACAGACCTCCTGACACAGATCGCAGCCGAAGATCCAGTCGCCGATGAGCGGTCGCAGCTCGACCGGAATCGGGCCACGATTCTCTATCGTCAGATATGAAATGCATCGGGATGCGTCGATGCGATAGGGCGCCTCGAGGGCACCCGTCGGGCAGACATCGCTGCAGCGAACACATCCGGATGGACAGGAACCGTGCGATTTTCCCGCGCGCCCGCTTGGCGAAAAGGGCACCGTGGAAAGAATTTCACCGATGAGAAACCAGGAACCGTAACTGCTTGAGATCGAAAGGGTGTTCTTTCCGGTAAATGCGATCCCAGCGCGTTCCGCGTAGAAACGTTCGGCAAGTGGCGTCGCATCGGTAAAGGAGCGGAACTCGCCGTTAGGATATCGCTCCCTCAATACGCGAACCGCCTGCTTCAGCCGCTTTCCCAGCACGCGGTGGTAATCCCTGCCCCAGGCGTACCGCGCGATCCGACCGGTCCCTTTCTCATCGGGTGATCGATCCTGGAAGTAGTTGATACCCACAGCGAGAACCGATCGACAGCCGGGCAGAAGCACCTCGGGGTGATACTTCATCGGCGCATGCCGCTCAAGATAGGCCATCGTTCCGTGGTACCTCCTTTCGAGCCACCGACGGTACTCCTGCTCCTCTACTTCAGCCGGCGCACAATCGGCAACACCCGCGAGCTCGATCCCGAGCGCTTCGAACAATCCGGACAGCTCCTGCGGAATGGCCGGACGAAACGGATTTCGTGCTATCACGTCTGCTTTTCCAATTTCGGAGGCCGTTCGAGGTTCTTCGGGCTGAACTCACACAGAGTTGCGACCACGCACCGGTGGCAGGCAGGCGAACGCGCGGTGCAGCAGTACCGGCCATGATAGTTCACTGCCATCGAAAAGTCCGTCTGCACGTTCTCCGGCAGAAACGTATCCACATCGCGCTCGATTCGCTCAGGCTCCTTTTCCGCGGTAAGGCCGAGCCGTCTGACAACTCGCGAAAAGTGAGTATCGACGATGATCCCCGGAACGCCATAGATGTGGCTGAGAATGACATTTGCGGATTTCCGCCCCACACCAGGGAGCGCGACGAGTTCCTCCATCGAATCAGGAACTTGACCCGCGTGCTTTTCAACGATTGCGCCTGCCGCTCCCCTGATATTCCGCGCCTTGGTGCGAAAGAATCCGGTCGAGTGGACAAGCAGCTCGATCTCGGCAACCTCAGCTCCTGCAAGATCTTCAGGACATGGAAAGCGACGAAACAGCGCAGGTGTAATCTGATTCACCTGCGCGTCGGTCGTCTGAGCCGAAAGGATCACAGCGATCAGGAGCTCGAACGGATTGCGAAAGTCGAGAAGCGGGCGAAGATCAGGATACTCGGCCTTCAGTGCTGTCACAATAGCAAGTGCGCGCGTCGTGCGATCCATGCTGCCACCTTGCAGGCGACGCTGGAACCTGTCAAGAGCCGGGCACAACCGGCGGCGTTGCGTTCGATATACCCAAACCTTGACCCGGAACGATCAAACTCGATATACTTCCGCGTACATCAGGCCCACAATGCATTGAACCGCTGTAAGAGCTGTGAAGACGCAGGGCCGGTACCTACGGGATGTAGCCTAGCGGCTAAGGCGCCTGCTTTGGGAGCAGGAGATCGGAGGTTCAAATCCTCTCATCCCGACTTCGCCGCGGAGCCCCTGATGACAGGGGACAATGGCCTTCCGGCCGGAATCGGTCGAAGGGTCTTCCCGCGGCGCCCAACGCGTCCATAGCTCAGTTGGATAGAGCAACGGCCTTCTAAGCCGTAGGTCGAGCGTTCGAGTCGCTCTGGACGCAAACGTACATTATTTCTATGAATAGAGTTACGCGGGTATCGCCTGCCATGACTATTGTCGATCTTCCAATCACCTTGTTGCTGCCATCAAACCAATTCGTGTATGACTGAAGGAGCTGCTCCTGCAAAAGGTGTGGTAAAATATCGCAAAGACTTCAAGACGGATCGAGGTGGAGCACCGTTGTGCAGCGAATAGGTGACTTTTTCCTGAATGCGGGCCTTATGACCGCTCAGCAAGTTGAAGCCACGCTGGAAGTCCAGCGCGCGGGAGACAAACGCCGTTTTGGTGAGATCGCGTTCGAACTAGGGTTTGTGGAGAATAACTCATTGACCCGTTATGCCGCGTACCTCGAGCAGAACAATGAGAAAACACCGTGAGAGATCTGAGGGCGATTGCGTTGCGGCGATCGCGCCGCGCTCCCGGAAATGGTTTATCCCGCATTGACCGCCGCCTGAAATCGTATCTTGAGTGTCGTATCCTCGAACTTCGCGTTGTGTGCCGAGAGGTTGACCAGCGTTCTCGGAAGAGATATCACCCGTTTCATCGTTCCGACTCTGACAATCAGCTCATCGCCTTTCTGTGACAGTCTGATTTCGCTCCTGTCGGTAAACGGCAGATAGACCGAAAGCTCGTATCCGTCTTCGATCTTCTCGATATGCTGGGTTCGTATCCTGAATAGAATTGCGGACGGGTCCGCATCGTCAAAGACATCAGACGCCAACCTCTCGAGCATTTCCAGACCAACGACCTCCTTTTGAAACAGACTGGCGCTGTAGATGGGTATTGGGGCAAAACTCTCTTCGATCAGCACTCGATGCTTTGTCTGTATGTCCTTCCACACGCGGAAGTAATCATCTTTGACATCATCGGGAATGACTCTGTTCACGATTATTGCATCGACGTTGTAGTTGTACATGTTGAGGTAGGTGAAACTTCGCTGAGCCTCCTTGACGACCATCTTTTCAGGATTCACGACGATGCGGATGCTTGTGACTTCGCGATCGGAAAAGACGGCGCGCATTTCGTCAAGCTGATTGTAGATAGTCTGGATCTCGCCCATGACTCCATCGTCGGGAATTGGAAGTCCCAGGAATGGCTGAATGACCGGACCGAGAAGTTTGACTGCCTTGCGTTTGAGCGGAAAGAACTTCTCCATCCACCATCGAAGCAAGTCAGGGAAGCTCAGCAGTGAGAGCGTCTCTCCTGTCGGCGCGCAGTCGATGATAATGGTGTCATAGACTCCCTCCCTGTAGTAGGTGAGAATTCTCAGCAGACTGAGGAGATCATCCATGCCGGGAAATACTGTCAGTTCCTCAGTGGTAATATCCTTGATCGCCTTTGCAGTGAACAGTGCGGTGAAATACGATTGCACCTTGCCCCACCCTTTTTCGATCTCGTGAGTCGTGTCGATCTCCTGCGCCCAGAGATTCTCAGCGAGTTCAAGTGGTTCAGACGTCAATTTGCAGTCAAAGGAATCGCCAAGACTGTGCGCTGGATCGGTGCTGACGACGAGAGTTCTTTTCCCCCTTTTCGCATTCAGCCACGCGGTTGCCGCTGCAAGGCTGGTCTTTCCGACGCCGCCCTTGCCGGTGTACAGGATTATTCTCATCACGTCCTCCATAAATTCGGACACCGAATAGTACGCACATCGAATTATTCGCCAATAGTTTCCCTTTTGTCCGATCGATTCACAACTTCACGCCGCCACCAGAACGCTTACTGAATATCGATCTTCCTGACTGCGCGCCCACCGTCGGCGTGCTCCGTTTCGGTGTCGGGCCCTGCTGCTGTACCCCGGGTCATGGCGGTGAGCACTTTGGTGGCGATTGTCAGAAGTTGTTGCTGCTCCTCAGCGGTCAGGATCCCGGACACGACACCGAGGTAGCCTGAGATCATATTCCGCAAGCTGCCTATTGTCTCCCGTCCCGTGTCGGTTAGGACGAGAGAGACTATGCGACGGTCGCTCTCGCTCCTGTGGCGTTGCAGGTAGCCGCCCTTTACCAGGCGATCCGCGATTCCGGTGGTTGTGCTCATCGGCACATTCAGGCAATCTGCCAGATTGCTCATGATGATCTCGCCGCGACGATCGACAAAAAGGAGTGCAACGAGCTCCGTCTTTGAGAGTTTCATGTCCAGGGCAATCCATTCTTCGGGGAACAACAGCTTCTGGATATTATCGAGAACCCACTCTGACAGACCGGCCAAATTCACTACGCTTCCCTTAACGAATAATTCGGTTAACGAAATATTCGTTAAGGGAACGATACAACCGGGACGTGGGGCTGTCAAGTCGCGGTGCTCGCTTCCGCAAAACGGAGTGAAAATCGGGTGACGAGCTTTGGAGACCTGCGGCAGGTGCGTCCGGATATCAATTAGTTTCAGTTGTCGATATACCTATAGAAACACACCTCGCACGACAACCTTTCGATATTCCGTCAGGAGCGTGGAATGAATCAGGAATATTTCGCAATAGAACGAGTTGTTTCGATCGAAGAGGCCGCGGACGGCGCAATTCTGAAGTGCCGCGCCGGCGTACTTGGTGCACTGAATCTCTCGGTGCGCGCGATGACACCACTCACATTCAGGGTTCTCCTCTCGGTAGGCGTTACCCCGCGGGAGCGGGTGAGCGATTTTGTCGATGGAACCCGAACGTGCCCGGCGAAAGTAATCCGGTCCGAGACTGAGGTGATAATCGACGCGGGGAGGTCGAGCGTCCACATCGGCCTCTCCCCCTGGCACCTCTCATTTTCCGACGGTACGGGAAGGGTGCTTGTCGAAACCGTCGAGAAAGACCGGATGCTCACCGGTCAGGAGTATGTGCCGCCGTCCGGCTTCTCTGCGCGAACCGAAACCGGAGGCCGACCCTGGATTACGCGGTGGGAAGCGGAGAAGACGGGACTGTCGCTCCTGTTCCGCACCGGCGAACACATCTGGGGCTGCGGTGAGCGGTTCACATCGCTCGAGAAACGTGGCCAGAAGATAGATATCTGGAATGTGAACGCTCGCGGAGCCAGATCCGGACTCTCCTACCGAAACGTTCCGTTCTACATTTCGAGCAGCGGCTACGGTCTCTACCTGGACACCCCCGAGAGAGCGGAGTTCGATTTCGGTTCGCGCTCGGTCCGCTCGATCGTCGTGAACGCGGAGACCGACGAGTTTGACTGCTACCTCATATCAGGGAGTGCGCCTGCTGAGATCCTGCGCGAATACGCGGAACTCACCGGCAAGCCGCAGGTTCCGCCGAAATGGGCGCTTGGCCTCTGGATGAGCACCTGCTTCGACCGCCTCGACAGGAGCAAGGTTGAGGGCGACACCGACAGGATGCGGACGCTCGGCATTCCGTGCGATGTCTACTATTTTGACTGCTTCTGGCTCCGTGACAATCACTGGTCGGACCTCACCTGGGACGAGGAGCGATTTCCCGCTCCGGAGAAAATGCTGGCTGCACTCAAGCAGAAGGGCTACAAGGTCTGTGTATGGGAGAACACGTATATCTCCATCTTCAGTGAGTTGTTCGCGGAAGGCAGCGCGAACGGGTACTTCATCAGGAACGAGAAGGGTGAGCCGTACATTTCGAACCTGTGGCTCTCGAGACAACCGGGTACCGCGGTACTCGACGTGACGAATCCTGATGCGGTTGCGTGGTACCAGAACCGGCACCGGGAACTCATGAAGATGGGAGTGGACGCGTTCAAGACTGATTTCGGAGAGGAGATTCCGCCCGACGGTGTCTATGCAAACGGTCGCGACGGGAAGAGCATGCACAACCTCTATTCGATGCTCTACCAGAAGATGGTCTTTGATGTCGTAAAGGAAGTAAGCGGACGGGGCGTCATCTGGGCACGATCAGGATGCGCCGGTTCAAAACAGTTTCCTATTCACTGGTCGGGGGATCCTGAGTGCACCTTCGAAGACATGGCAGCGGTCCTGCGCGCGGGACTGAGTGACTCGACGATGGGGCATTCACTGTGGAGTCACGACATTGGCGGATTCTACGGTGAACCTTCGAAGGAACTCTATGTTCGCTGGGCCCAGTTCGGCCTGCTCAGCCCGGCGGCCCGATGCCACAGTCAGACTCCCCGATTCCCCTGGAGCTTCGATGATGAGACGATATCGATCTTCCGCAAGTATGCACGGTTGCGGTACAGCCTGATTCCCTACATCTACTCGTGCGTCCTGGAAGCGTCCGGGACGGGCATACCGGTTGCACGGCCGATGTTTCTCGAGTTCCCCGACGATGAATCCTGCGCCACACTCGATACGCAATTCATGCTCGGAGGAGATATCCTCGTGGCGCCGGTTTTCAACGCCGAAGGAACCGTAACGTTCTACCTGCCTGAGGGACGCTGGACACATCTTCTGACTGATGAGACGGTGGTGGGACCTCGCTGGCTGCGCCAGACCGTGCCGCTTGAACTCATGCCCGTCTACGTGCGGCACAATGCACTTCTCCCTCGGGAAGCGCCTGCAAGCCACATCGACGAAGGGGATCCTTCGGAGCTTATCGTGTCGGCCTACATGGATGGTACCTGCCGCTCAATGCTCCGGGACGATGCAGGCCTCATCGAACTCTCGGCGGAATGTAATGACAGGAAGATTACCTTCTCACCGTCAAGAGCCGGAAACTGGATCTTTCACCTTCCACGCAGTGTCATGTCGGCCCTCCCGGTTTCGGTCACCACACCAGAAGGACCGATCGGCCCGATTGCGGCTCAAGCTGGCGGCGATGTCGGCTACTGGTCAGAGGAGGACGGACTGCGTGTCCGGTTCCGCGGATCACAGTGCGACATACGCTGGTGAGCTTGCGCGCCCACGACGCTCCGTGCGTGTCCTGAAACAACACTCCGAAGAACACTTTCGTGTCTCCGCTCTTTCGGGGTGGTATCGACATACTTGCTCTGACAATGGATCAGAGGAGGTGTTTCATGGACACATATCGACGAGCCGGAATTGTAACGGGGATCTTGTTCATCATAGCGACTATGGCTGGATGCCTGTCGTTGTTCGCACAGCCGATACTTGACGCTCCTGACTACCTGACGAGAATCGCAACGAATGAACCGAAGGTGCTTACGGGTGCCGGCATCGGCGCCGTTCTGATCCTCATGATGGCCACCCTGAGTCGGAACTTCATCAGGGCAGGCTCAACTGATTCGGCACAGTTCCAGAACCTTGGCGCGCTGCTGATTCAGGGGCGTGGGTGGGTGATCGATGTGGCCGCGATCCTCGCCTGGTGCATCGGTGCGTTCCTCTACTATTCATTGTTCTTCAAGACACGTCTGGTTCCTCGCTGGCTCTCCGTGTGGGGACTTCTCGGAATCTCCCTGACCATCGCCCCGCAGGAAATGGTGATAGCGATCTGGCTCATTGTGAAAGGATTTCGTCCATCGACAAACGCCTTAAGGCAGCCGAGCGTCACATGAAGTATCAGATTCGGATTGAGGGTGAGTTGGGGCAGGAATGGGCGGATTGGTTCGGGGGCTCTGCTGTATCTCGAGAGGGGGACGGCGTCACGCTCCTGACCTGTGAGGTGTCCGATCAGGCTGCGCTGCATGGCGTGCTCAGGCAGTTGCGCGACATCGGTCTGCCACTTCTTTCCGTCAATCGCATCGCCGATGGCGTCGATGGGAAGCCTGAGAGGACGTCGAAATAACCGTCGCGGAACCGCCGGGCCGCACGCGAACGAAGGAGTTGTTGATGAACACATACAGAAAGAACGCAATCAGTGTGGGTGTCCTCTTTATCACCGCAACGGTACTGAACGTGGTGGGAAACAATTTATATAACCCCTTACTGGACGACGCGAATTACCTTGCCAGAATTTCCGCAAATGAGAAACCGGTAATCCTGGGAGTGCTGCTGGTACTACTCTCAGCTTTTGCTTCCGCCGGTATAGCAATTGGGCTGTACCCAGTCCTCAGGAAGCATAATGAGACGCTGGCCCTGGGCTCTGTAGGATTCAGGCTGATAGAGGGAATGCTCTACATTGTCGCGGTGGTTGGTGTGCTGTCACTGGTCACATTGAGCAGGGAGTACGTGAAATCAGGAGCCTCGAATACTTCCCTGTTTCGAGCTTCAGGTACGCTATTACTGGCGATAGACAATTGGGCCGGCCAGTTGTCGGTGATCGCTTTTACTGTGGGAGGTCTGATGTACTACTATGTATTTTATCACTCAAAGCTCGTTCCACGATGGCTCTCCATCTGGGGTTTTCTGGCTGCGGCACTGTCACTCACGGCCGCATTGTTAGGTGTATTCGGTCGTATAATTCCTTTTTCAGCGATCTTTATTTTCCTGCAACTTCCAATAGGTTTGCAGGAATATGTTCTGGCGTTTTGGCTGATCGCAAAAGGATTCAATTCGTCCGCAATCGCCTCCGTGCGTCGGTAGAACATCCCCTTGATCCTCATAGAACGGAGAGCATGAAGATGAAGGTGATCGTGCAAACAAGATACGGTCTGCGCAGCCTGCGGATCACGGATGTGCCGGGTAACGGGGAAACCTGTTCTTGCCCGCCTGATGACGGGGAGCCTCCTAAAGCCACGGCGATGGATCCCCGGAGGCGAGTTATCGGGGCGGGTAGTGTCTGTCGGCACCAAGGTACGCAGATTCAAGCCTGCCGAAGAAGTCTACGGCAACACCTGCAAATGCGGATACGGAGCGCTCGCGGAGTCTGTCTGCGCCGACGAGAGTGCACTTAGCGCGAAGCCGACGACTCTTTCGTTTGACAAGGCGGCCGGCGTTCCTCAATAGGCCCTTGTCGCGCTCCAGAGTCTCCGAATCGGTGGGATTCAAAACGGACAGACGGTGCTGATCCAGGGAGCCTCAGGCGGCATCGGAACCTTCGCAGTGCAGATAGCGAAATCCTTCGGTGCACAGGTGACAGGCGTCTGCTGCACCCTTCCTGTTCTCGACTATTACCGCGCACTGAGTCCGGCCGGAGTCTACGTGATGGCCGGGGGTTCCATTGGGCGATTCATTCCGACCGCGTTCCAGCGATCACAACTCTTCAGTTCCGGGAGCAAGAGGATGAAACGATTCACCTACTCGCCGACCATGGAGGACCTCATGCACATGAAGGAACTCATCGAAGCGGGGAGCCTCCGGCCAATAATCGACAAGGTTTATCCCCTGAGCAAATCAGGGGAAGCACTCCGTTACCTCGGGAACGGGCAGGCGAAGGGGAGAGTGGTCATTCGCATAGAATGACCGTCGAGTGACACCGCACAACGGAACCGCCATTGCTGCCAGGGGAAGTGCACCACTTGAGTGCCTTAATTCAGTATCGAAATCCTCTGGTTCATTACGCAGTTGTTCGCCAGTAATCAGGGCGTCGCACAAAAGCGATCCCCCTTATCAAAACTGCACGAGTCCAAAAAACAACACTCAGAAAGACACTTTCGTGTCTGCGCGAATTCGGGGTGGTATCGTCATGCTTACTTTGACAATTGATCAGAGGAGGATCCTTATGGGCGCGTATCCAAATTCGATAGCAACGCGTGTATGTTCGCCGTGCGGGACTGGTTGTGATGCCCCTGACGCGGAGAGATCCTGCCCATCGGTCCGGCTGATGGAGCGTGCTCCCTCGGCAAGGCCGGCGCCGGAGGGGGAGTTTGTGGAATCGGGCACCTCGGAGAGGGCCGTACGATGTTTTGTAAAGACACGGGAGGTTACAGTGAAATCCAGGGATATTCGCAGACTATCAGGACTCGTTGCCATGCTTTTCGTCGCTGCGCTCTTTAGCTCCTGCACCACGACCAATCTGGCGAACAACAAGACGGGGTGGTCGGATTACGCGACCATAGCGATCAAAGACTATATGGTGGTCGGAATCGTACGAGTTGCAAGCGAGGAGATCACCCGACGCGGCTTTCTCTGCATTGCATATTATCATACGGGTTCGCAGATCACGTACGACCTGCTCATGGCGGAGGCAAAGAAGCTCGGAGCCGACGACATCATCAATGTCAGGATCGATCGCACCGACGCGAGCTATCATGGGATCTTCGATTGGCTTGTCGGTTATACCGAGAAATACCAGTACAGCGCGAACGCACTGGCGATCAAGTATACACAGGCCGCCGCAGGATACATCAATCGCAACAGTACGAACGGACCATCGGGGATGGGAGGAGGCCCGACGCTGACCGAGTGAGTTCACGTCACAGCCGAGACCGGGCCGTCAATGCGGCGGACGGTCTCGCGTGCAGGAAGTGAGCGGATCACAGCCGCGGGATCCGCTCCTGGTCAACCGGCAGAGGTAAAAAAACACCTCGTGCTTTCTCGCTATGTGAATTTCAAGGCGTGTCGTATAATGGATCTGTGCCAGCGGCAATTTTGGCCACCAAGCTCTATGTTCCCTCATTGCGGCCAAAAGTGGTTCTCCGTCCCCGCCTTATCGAGCAACTGAACGAAGGGCTCACTTCGCGTCGCAAACTGACACTCATTTCTGCCTCCGCTGGTTTCAGCAAGACCACACTGGTCAGCGAATGGATTGCTGATTCCCGGCGACCAACTGCGTGGGTTTCGCTGGATAAGGCGGATAATGATATAGCTTGCTTCCTTACGTACATCGTTGCAGCGTTACGGACGATTGTGCCGAATATTGGAGCAGGGGCGTTGACTGTGCTCCAATCCCCTCAGCTACCCTCTTCTCAGTCGATTTTGACAAGTCTGCTCAATGAAATCGCCACCATCCCGGACAATCTCATCCTCGTCCTGGATGACTATCACGTGATTGACGCCGATGCCGTCAACCATGCCGTCACCTTTCTGCTCGAGCACTTACCTCCGCAGATTCACCTGGTCGTCGCCACCCGCGAAGATCCATCATTGCCCCTGTCCCGTCTGCGCGCTCGAGGCGAACTCACCGAATTGAGAGCATCGGATTTGCGTTTTTCGTCCGACGAAGCCGCAGATTTTCTCAACAAGGTGATGGGACTGAACCTTGCGGTGGAAGAGATCGCCGCACTCGAAGTCCGTACGGAAGGCTGGATTGCCGGTTTACAGCTGGCAGCAATTTCCATGAGGGGGAGTGCGGACACGGCCGGATTCATCAAATCGTTCACCGGCAGCCACCACTTCGTTATGGACTACCTGATAGAAGAAGTCTTGCAGCAGCAGTCCGAAAGCACCCAGACATTTCTGCTGCGCACTTCAATCCTTGAACGCCTGTGCGGCCCGCTGTGCGACGCTGTTCTGGGTTCTCCTTCTGTCTCCGGGCAGGAAACCCTGGAATATCTCGAACGTGCCAATCTGTTCATCGTCCCTCTGGACAACGAGCGGCGCTGGTACCGCTATCACCATCTATTTGCCGAATTGCTGCGGCAGCGGTTGCACCAAAGCCTATCGTCAGGAAATGAAGAGATAGGCGTTGCCGAATACCACATTCGGGCAAGCCGATGGTTTGAGGACCAGGGTCTGGAAATTGAAGCGTTTCAGCATGCGGCTGCAGGCAACGATATAGACCGCGCTGAGCGGATAATTCAAGGGAAGGGCATCCCACTGCACTTTCGCGGGACAGTTGACGCTATTCTTGGTTGGCTGGAATCGCTGCCGAAGTCAGTGATGGACGCCAGACCCTCATTATGCGTGAAGTATGCTGCTTTGTCGCTTATTGCCGGACAAACAACCGGCGTGGAAGAGAAACTGCAGACAGCTGAGGCAGCTCTGGCCGGCGCGCTGCAAGACGACAAGCAGGACAGCACGTACCGCGATCTGATTGGGCAAATTGCCTCCTCCAGGGCCACAATGGCCCTGACACGCTACGATCCGGAGGCCATGATCACTCAGTCGACGCGTGCGCTGGAGTATCTACCGCCTGACAACCAATTTCCCCGCATCAGGGCGATCTGGACGCGAGGGTTTGCCTACCAGGTCCAGGGAGACCGGGCCGCTGCCGGCCGAGCCTTTTCGGAAGCTGCAGCTATCAGCAAGGCGTCCGGGACTATTCGTATGAATATCGTGGCTACCATCAGCCTGGGGGCAATTCAGGAACTTGAAGTTCGCCTGCATGAAGCGGCCGAAACTTTTAGGGCAGGCCTGCAGCTTGCCGGTGATTATCCCCAACCGTTTGAAAACGAAGCTCATCTTGGCCTGGCCCGCATATTCTACGAATGGAATGACCTGGAGGCATCTGAGCGGCATGCGCAACACAGCCTGCAATTGGCGCGACAGTATGACCGCGTGATTGACAGATACATTCTCTCGGAGGTGGTTCTCGCTCGCCTGAAATTGGCCCACGGCGATATTGCTGGCGCAGCCGCTATGCTGATGGAAACCGAGCAGTCCGTGCGTCAGAACAACTTTGTGCATAGGGTACAAGAGGTGGCCGCCGCGCAGGTACTTGTTCTTCTTCGACAGGGTGATGTGGTGGCGGCCGCTGAGTTGTCCAGGACCCACGAACTTCACATGAGTCATGCGAGGGTACATCTGGCTCAGGGCAATCAGTCTGCGGCGTTGGCTTTGCTTCTGCAATTGCGCCAGCACGCGGAAGCCAGGGATTGGCAGGATGAACGACTCAAAGTGATGGTTCTCCAGACAGTCGCTCTTCATGTACTTGGGGAAAGGGACAAGGCAGCGCAACTGCTGAGTGAGACGCTGGCACTGGCGGAGCCGAATGGCTTTGTCCGAACTTTTGTTGACGAAGGCGAGTCAATGCAGATGACGATTTCTGATTTCCGATCGTCAATCAACGAGCAAAAGCGCGGCCGAAATAATAAGCTGCTCGGTTACGTCGACAAACTCCTCGCGGCTTTTGTTCAACCGACAGCCACTCCGCCATCGAAAATCGCAAATCCAGACTCCAGAATGCTCGAACCATTGACTCAACGCGAGTTGGAAGTGCTGCACCTCATTTCCCAGGGGCTCTCGAATTATGAGATTGGCGAGCGGCTGTTCGTTGCCCTGGACACGGTCAAAGGGCACAACCGCAAAATCTTCGACAAACTGCAAGTGCAACGCCGCACTGAAGCCATAGCCCGCGCCCGCGAACTTGGTTTGTTGTAAGCAAAAACATTCGTGGGCCACGATCTTTTGGATCGGGACTGACCGTCGGCAAAATGGATCTCCATTTGCCTACCGGGCAGCACGCGGATCAATGCGAAAAGCGTCCGAAAAAGCGCGGTCGGAAACCATGATGTGTGTCATTTGCCATGCCTGGAGGTATTTTGCGAGACGTGTCGCTTTCAGGTGCTGGGATTCATCGGATCGCGCGGTAGCGTCCAGTTCCTGAAGCAATTTGCTGTGCTCCCGCTTATGGGCGTCGGCGCCCTTGTATTCGGGCTTTGAGAAATATTCCTCTTCGAACTTGAAATGCGCTGCGAGCATTTCCACTACTTCGCTGAAGAGCTCCCTGAACTCGGCTTCTCTCTGGGGTTCCTCAGGCAGATGTCCCATCCTGTTCAGGAGTCTCACAATCGCCTGGTGATCCGCGTCGATTTGCGGTACGCCGATACTGAGTTTTGTTGTCCATTCAAATGTTGCCACTACTTTCCCCTGTATTTTCAGCGTAAAGAAATCGTCGTCGAATATCAATCATATCGCAGCTTCCAGCTTTCGCACTTTTCGCCTTGTACCCGGCAGCTCATGTATATGCATGACTGAACAGAAGCCGAGGGCGACTCAGCCACGATCGTGTTGTGTCCCGCTTTTGCGACGTATGAAGGCCGAGACGATAGCCGAATGTGTACGACGGAATCCCAAATGCCTTAGCTGCAATTTCAGGGACCAGCGTCTCCAGTCCGGCACGATGAGCGGAGGACTCAGCAGCTCACGTGGCGGAAAGGCCACCGATCGGACCTCATTTCCGAACTGAATCGCGCATGAACATGGACGAACTGATTGGCCCGCGGCGCTCTGGAGAACTTATCTGCACGGCGAAGCCCTCTTCCGGGCTATTGCAGGGCCTGCAGCTCACGAGGTGAATCTGTAGAAGTGCGGAAACCGGAAGTCAGAGGGTTGCCAGGGAAGCTCGTATGGCTTGCAGAAGCTTCTCCGGAAGGATCGGCTTATAGAACATCGATATGGCATTTGGGTCGAGCCCTTCGATGTTGGGAACCTCAGACGCGTATCCGGATATGCACACGACCGGTAGCGAAGGGAACCGTCTGCGTAGTGCGATAATCAGATCGGAACCGTTCATGTGAGGGAGCACGAGGTCCGTAACAAGAATGTCCGGCTGAACCGTGCCTGACTGCACGGCGCGCAAAGCGTCTTCGCCATCGCCTGACTCATGCACGAGATATCCGTAGGAGTTCAGCAGTTGCGCTGTAACACCTCGCAGTTCGACATCATCCTCGACAAGTAATACCATTTCCTCCCCGGCCAAACGCTGAGGTGGTGCCTCTTCTTCGGACAGGGATTTCATATCTTCGAATTCGCGAATTGCAGGGAGCTGCACGGAGAAGTTGCTACCCGTCCCAGGGGAACTCTCCACGTCGATGGCGCCGCCATAAGTGCGAATGATATTAAGAGCTGTGTAGAGCCCGAGTCCGGTGCCCTTCCCTTCTTCCTTGGTCGTAAAGAATGGTTCGAAGATGTGACTTGCCACATCGGGACTCATTCCCTCACCGGTGTCGGAGACAATAATCTCGACGTATCCGACGGTATCAACCTGTTTCGAGCCATTTCCGTGGAAGGCCGACCGGGGCCGTGTTTTCAGGGTAAGCGTCCCGCCTGATGGCATTGCATCCCGCGCATTGATGCAGAGATTCAGAAGCACCTGTTCAAGCTCAAAACGGTCTACGAGTACTTTGTGGACTTCGGGGGCAAGTACAAGAGTCACCTGAACTCGTTCACCCACAACCCGGTAGACGATCTTCTGCAGATCTTCGAGAAATGCATTCACCTCCAAAGGCTGCGCATCCCCTTTGTGATGCCGGCTGAAGCCAAGCAGCCGGCGCGTCAATCGTGCGCCCTTTCCAGTGGCGTTCTTGATGTTGACCATTGTCCTGGCGAACTCCTGGTTTCCGGCGGCCTGCATTCCGGCCAGTTCCGCGTAGCCGGAAATTACTGACAGAATGTTGTTGAAATCATGTGCAATCCCGCCCGAAAGCTGACCGACAAGTTGCATCTTCTGTGCGTTTCGCAGGCGGTCTTCACCAGCGCGAATTGCAATTTCGGACTCTTTTCTCCGCGTCAGATCGTGAACCACGAAGAGTGAAAGCGTATTTTCCAGCTGCTCCATGTTCAGGGGCGCCGCGCAGTACTCGGCAGGAAATGGAACACCCCTTACCGTGAGCATTACGCCTTCGAAGTAGAGACCGCCGGTAGAGTGAAACTTGGGGTCGCCTTCCGCCGCGACATCCTGGACGAGCGTGGACATTGTGAGCCGGGTAAGTTCCTGCGCGGTACCTCCGAAGAGTCGGGTACTTGCAGGATTGCAGTCGAGAATACGACCGGTCCGCGGCTCAATCACGAATACCGCGTCGCGCAGTGATCGGAATGTCGCTTCCACCAACTGCTGATAGCTGACCATGGCGCGATCGGCCTCGCGCCTGATGAACGCACTTTCAAAGAGACGGGCTACGATCCCGAATATCCGCAGACGCTCCGTGCGCCATTCTGCGTGCTCCTTCGCGGATTCGACTGTAATGAAGCAATGGACTTCCAGATCAGCAAAAACGGGAACGAGCGCGATCGTGCGAAATCCGAGAAGCGTCAGAAGTTCGCGATCAGCCGTAGCGTCTGCAGGCAGATCTTCTGAAAGGACCATGAGTTCCGCACTTCCCGAGGTGACACTGCGATGGAGCACTGGATAGGCAGAAAGATCGATGCCGTCGAATGTCTCCCGAAACGAGGGTACCCCAGATTGGCTCCACTCGCCATCGACCCACATTCGGCCGGTCAATCGCTCGAGTCTGTTCAGCTTTACCATATCCGCGCCGGCCCACTCCCCTGTCCAGCGGAGGGCATCCGCTATTTCGGCGGACAGATCAACAGCTGATGCTGCAATGAACCGAGTCGAGATAGCACCGATGAGCTCTTCCGTTCTCCAGGATTCGGGTTCTCGCACCGAATCCACCTTTGGCACTCCGAGTTGCATGCTTCCACCACCCTGTCTTCTATCTACATTATTACCAATACCTCCATATGTCAATGGGGAGGCGTTAATGTCCGCCTCATTGCCCGAAGTTTCCAGTTCGATGCGAAAGCTCTCCCAGGCAGTTACCGGGATACTGGGCTCAATTGAGACCCTTGTCGGGACCAGAGAGGCTGCGCGCTCCTCTTAGGGCGATATTTACCCGGAACACGGGAAATACTCGATTCTTCCACGGCATGAGGAACGTCGCGGCGGTTGCACAGGTGCTGATCCGGAAAGCATCGACAACTACGGAAAGAACGAATTGCGTCTCCCTGCGCGTTTCTGCATTTGGAAATCCGAATCGGCACAACGATTCAATCCCGGCAATGGAGCCTGGCCAGTTCAAACCGGGCAAGCAGGTACACACCTCTCCCTGACCTTATCTCCGTTCCTTCCCGTTCGTCCCGGCTGCACCGCCGGGAGCCTGGCCAAGATCCAGGAACCGATACAGGTCGACGAACAGTCTCCGTATCTCCTCACGGTTTATTTCGTGACGCACGGCGTGGCCATCCTGTCGGGAGCTGATGAGGCCGGCCTCCCTGAGCAGCTTTGCGTGAACGCTCGCAGTCGGTCGCGCGATTCCGAGATATTCGGCAAGCTCGGTATTCATCAGGGGAAAGTGGCGAATAAGTCTGAGGATAAGGAGTCGGGTCGGATCGCCAAGGGCCTTTGCACGCGAAGCCACCGCCTCAGCATGCTTTCTGAACTCCGCATACACCCTGCCGGGCTCACCACAGGTCACACAGATAGCTTCGGCACGCATGATCGAGGAGTCGGCAAACCCGAACGGCTCAATCCAGAAGTAGACTGGCAATTTATGCTCGACAACTGCCAACTTGAGTTCGGGCAACAGGTGGAGGGGATTCTGAGGAGGGAGCCAATCAAGCCGTGGAACTCCGGTTGACGCTGCTGGAGCTCCGAGCGCAACAGTGGCGCGGCGCTCGACCTCGGCCATTAGCGCCTCCCGGCCCCTTCGCCACGGCTGGTACCACTCATAGAAGAAACGGTCGAGCCAGTGCCAGAACCGGTCGTGAAGGTCACCGCCCGTGAGAATCCTGCCGATCAGTAGAACCTCCCGGCGAAGTGACTCGACCATCTCCGGTCCGTCGGCGACTTTCAGTCCCGCTCGACTGTAGCCGGCGATCTGCTGGTCAACGAGAATGTCGGAAAGCCAGGACAAATCGGAGGCGTTGTTGCGCACGCGTTCCGGCACGGACGGTTCTGCGGTGCGTGACAGAAGCTGTTCAAGAGCACCGGCGGGATCGAGTGAACGCAGCGGCAGGAGTGCTCGCGCGTAGTCATCATCAAACGTCGTGCCGGTGCATTGAGTCGCGAGCTCAAGGAGCGAAATGAGCCGCGGCTCAGGACCGAGGAACTCAGTAGCCTCCGCCCTCCAGTCGTCGGATAGCGGAGCCAGCAGGTCTTCGAACTCTTTCGCCATCCCGACGCTCGACAGGTAACCGTTCGCGAGCGAAAGCGCCACGTCGAGCTCGATAGGAACAAACCGTCCCACCCGCCAGCCACCCTGCAGATCCAATCCATTTTCGTCCACGGGCAACTCCTCATCATCCCACAGCAACTTCTGTACGGGCACGGGCACTGGCACGGACCGCACGAAGATTGTACAGGACCCAGAGCACGAGAATCGACAGGGCGACAAAGGCCGCAATGAAGTACCCTGTCATAGACAGGACCCCGGGAATGAGCGCCGGTGTGAGGAGAACTCCCAGCAGTTGCCCGGCGGTAGCGGTAGTCTGAAAGGCTCCCGCGGTTCTACCAAGCATCGTTGCGGGGGTGAGGAGCTGTAGAAGCGTGCCCGCCTGAACATTGAGCAAACCGCTTCCTGCTCCGCCGAGCAGGCATCCTGCTATCGCCACGAGTGTGCGGACCGGCCCCGCGGGGACAAACGATGAGATGCCGAAGGCAAGTGGAATTGCGCTGAGAAGCAGAATTCCCGTCACGATATCGCTCCACGGATTCCGTTCCCGCTTTCCGGCCATGATCAGAATCGATGAGCCAACTGTGCCGATACCGATGAGACTCACGAGCAATCCGAACACGCCTTCGCCGGAATGCAGTGAATCGCGGACGAAGACCGATGCCAGAACATCGAAGCCGACTATGACGAAGATACCGAGGAATACTGTTACGAAGATCAGCCGCAGCCCTACCGAACCGGAGACGAGCGAACGAAGCGTGCGGTCGACTCTCTCCGGCTTGCTGCCCGGTTTTGTCGAACCCGGAACCCCGTTCGGTTGAAGCTCTGGCAGCCGGCTCAGCAGCAGTGCCGACAGGAGAAACGATGCCACATCGAAGATGATCGCAGTGTGCGGGTTCATTATTGCGAGCAGGCCGCCGGCAAGCAGTGGCGCTGCGATCTTTATCGTACCACTGAGCTGCTGAAAGAACGCATTGACCCGCGAAAGGCTTTGCGCCGATACCAGTGAGGGGACCACGGATCGGCGGGCCGGCATCATGATTGAACCTGCAAGCGCTTCGAGTGCCACAATTGGGTACACGACACCAACGCTTGTTGTGAAGATGAGCACTGAGACCAGCAGAGCCTGCAGGAGTTCGCTTGCGATCATCAGTTTTCGGCGATCGTAACGGTCACACAACCAACCTGATAGCGGGCTGCCCAGCAACACCGGGAGAAGCCCAGCCATCATGATCGCGCCGCTTTCAAGGACTCCCCCGTCTCCCCGAAATACCACGAGCGCGAGAACCGCCATCATCGTAATCCAGTTCCCCATCCCGCTCACCGATTCAGAGAAACCAAGAATCAGGATCGGACCGGTGAAGATCCCACGCCCTTTTAACGTAGCCATATGCCTCTCTCATTACAGTAGTCATTTAACTACGTTTAATATCGCACATAGGTCCGTTGCTGTCAACAGGAAATGTCATCGAGCGATCGGGTCGGAGATTATCTCGCTATCTCTCTTCCAACTGATCAGCGGCGCTTCCGCACCGAGTCCTGCCACCGCGAGCAGGCACTTTCCGGACTAATGGAAAAAGGGAACGTTCTTCATGAAATAGGAGTCCACCCGGTCAACCAGAGTGCCCTGCTCTTCCGACTTCGCTTTCGCGGCTATCCATTGCGGGTCCTTCTGAAAACCGCCGACGAAGCGTTCATTCCGCTGATCGACGCTCTCGTATTCGACCACATAGTAGAGCCTGTTTTCCGACGACTCTACATCTTCCCAGAAACTGACCACTTTCACACCGTGCTTTTCGAAGAGGGACAAAGTGACTCGTTCAAATCGCTCTTTCAGAGCCCGCATCTTGCCCTGCGCAACGTGATAAATGCGTAATTCATAGATCATGTCTGAACCTCCGATTCCAGGGTCGTATCTTGTGCGCAGGTCGGCGTCGCTGTCAAGGTCGAATCGAATTCGAACCGTTGACAGCTGGGAATTGCGGGTATATCATTGGTGTTATCGACCGATAACCTATGAAAGAACTCACTGAACGACAGATCGACATTATCCGGGCAACCATCCAGTTGATGGCGGATGAGGGAGCACACAACTTCTCAATTCGAAAGGTGGCTTCCCGAATCGGCGTTACAGAGCCCGCGATCTATCGCCATTTCGAAAGCAAGGATGATTTGATGATCAATCTGGCTACCTACATCTCGCGCAACTGGCACGAGCTGTTCGGTGAACTCAAGACGCAGCATCTTCCGTTCGTCGAGCAGACTCGGGTCATATTCCGTGAAGTCATGAATTACCTCGATGATAATCGCGAGTTCGCAAAGACGCTTCTATCCTCAAATCTCTTCGCGACCGATTCGGGTATGACAGGCGTACTGCTGCAATTGAAAGACGATGGGATGGCGAGATTTTCAGAGTTCCT